>JAJAYZ010000022.1 GCA_027118455.1 Actinomycetes bacterium | reverse complement strand
TGTGGTTTTCGAAGGCCGGTAACGGGGTTTCGCACCCGACGCATATGCAGCGTTTCGGCTTCCCGGGCAAGACGATGGTCGGCTCGGACAGTCACACCCCAGCCGCGGGCTCGCTCGGGATGCTGGCCATCGGCGTTGGGGGGATCGAGGTGGCTCTCGCGATCGCCGGCGAACCGCTGTACATCAGGATGCCTGAGATCTGGGGCGTGCGGCTCACCGGCCAGTTGCCGCCGTGGACGAGCGCTAAGGACGTCATTCTGGAGATGCTGCGTCGGCATGGCGTCAAGGGCGGCATCAATCGGATCATCGAATATTACGGACCGGGCCTTTCGGCCCTCACCGCGATGGACCGGCATGTGATCGCCAACATGGGCGCCGAATTGGGGGCGACAACTACGGTGTTCCCGGCGGACGATCAGGTGCGTGTGTTCTTGCGCTCAGAGCAGCGCGAGAGCGATTTCGCCGAACTTCTCGCTGATGCGGATGCGGGATACGACGTCGATGAGGAGATTGACCTTTCCACCATCGTGCCGCTCATCGCGCTGCCCAGTTCGCCGGGCAACGTCGTGCCGGTGCGGGAAGTCGCTGGTCGACCGGTTGAGCAGGTCGTGATCGGGTCATCCGCTAATCCGGGGCTGCGCGACTTCGCGATCGTCGCCGCAATCGTGAAGGGACGCCAGGCACACCAGGGCGTGTCCTTCGACGTCAACCCGAGCTCACGGCAGATTCTGCAGGATCTGACCCGGACGGGGGCCACCTTCGATCTAATCAGCGCTGGTGCCCGGCTGCACCAGTCGGGCTGCATGGGCTGCATCGGTATGGGCCAGGCCCCGGCGAACGGGAGCATCAGCCTGCGTACGATGCCGCGCAACTTTCCGGGCCGCTCGGGCACTAAGGAAGACTCTGTTTACCTGTGCTCGCCGGAAACGGCAGCGGCGGCGGTGCTCACCGGGACGATCACCGACCCGCGAGACTTAGAAGAGCTGTTCGACCTGGAGTACCCCGCGCCCCACCTGCCTGCGATGTCGAGTGTGAACCTAGCCATGCTCGAGGAGCCGTTGCCTCCGAAAGAGGCCTCCCAAGTGGAACTGGTCAAGGGCGAAAACATCGCCTCGCTACCGGTCTTCGAGCCCCTCGCCGATCGCGTCGAGGCACCGGTCATCCTGGTTGTGGGTGACGATGTTTCGACGGATGGGATTCTGCCGGCCGGCGCGCGGGTTTTGCCCTACCGCAGCAACATCCCAAAGCTTGCCGAGTTCACCTTCGCTCAGATCGACGAAACCTACCCGGCCCGCGCCGCCGAAACCCGTGACAGTTCCGGCCACATTGTGGTCGCCGGCGCCAACTACGGGCAGGGTTCCTCACGGGAGCACGCCGCGATCACCCCCCGCTTCCTCGGATTGCGCGCGGTGCTAGCCGTCTCATTCGCACGCATCCACTGGCAGAACCTCACCAATTTCGGTGTGCTCGCCATCGAGTTCGCGGATGCGGCCGATCACAACCGCGTCCAGCGTGGCGATGTGCTGGTGATGAGCGGCATCCGCGAAGCCCTCGTCGCCGGAACCGAAATCACCGTGCACAACAAGACCCGCGATGAGGAGTATGCCGCGCGACATCACCTCTCGACGCGGCAGGTCGACATGCTCCTCGCGGGTGGTCTCATCCCCTGGCTGCGCGAGCTGAGAGCCGGTAAGACCGGCGATTGATGGACTGAGTCGTACCGGCAGGACGCCGGCCCTTCTATCCCTGTTCGCGTCGACGTCACATGAACTGAACCACAGCCGAGCCGAGCCGCCAGCGACCGGCGGTACGATCACTTCCTGCGTGGCTGGCACATCGAGGCTGCCGGTGAGCACGAGGAATTCGGCGGATGGATCGATGCCGCGTTTGGCGACCGCGAGTGCGACCGGGCCCAGTTCGTAGTGGCGGGCAACCGAGGTCACATGGCCAACAGTCTTTCTGTGGTTCCCCCGAAATCGTGCAGGGTTTCTTATGCTGCGTCAGGTTGAACGCTAGCGGTTTCGGAGTTGATCGACGACATCATGTTCGCGCTGCTGTGACGCCGCCGCTGGTTGTAGAAGTCGTAGCACCAGTCGATGACGACGACCTTGGCGTGGTTGGGGTCGGTGAATGTGTCGCGGGATAAGACTTCCCATTCGAGGGTCCCCGGGAGGTCCCGTGTGGAGAAGAGGCGCGAGCTGCGCGCCAACTGCCTCGACGCCTCCGCCGATGTCAGGACGCTCGAAGCGCTACGCCGGATGGGCAGATTCCCGCGGCTCGCGAAGGAGTGCCTCTCGCCCGAGTACGGCCACTAGACGCGGCGCTGGACGCGTTTGGCGCCGTCGCGCAGCAGCGTCCCGATGAGGCGGAGCCGCTCCTGGCGCAGGCCGTGCCACCTACGCGGAGATGGGAGCGACAACCTGGCTGGTCGCCGTCGACGCGATGACCAGCATCACTGTGAGCTGACCACCTTCGTCCGCTGGTGAGCTCGACACCCCACGCGCGGGGTCGAGGCCCAGGTGCTGGAATTGGCGCCCGAATGACCATTGACGCAGGCGTGTCTCCAGCGCCATGCTCCGGAAACGCCAAGGTCGAAAGGGAAATCCGATGAACCTTCGCGTGGCTCGTTGTGGGGGCGCCTGATGGGGCGCGTCAGTGACCCAGTGCGGGAGACTCGGCAGTCGTTGGCGACCGTCTTCCGCAACCCCGGGCTTCGACGACTTAACCTCGCCTTCGCCGGATCTGCAATCGGCGACTGGGCCTATGCGACGGCGATCGTTGTGTGGGCCTACGGCGTCGGCGGAGCCACTGCCGTGGGTATCTGGGGCACGGTGCGACTGGTTCTCATGACGGTAGTGACGCCGTTCGCCTCCACGCTCGTCGACCGCTTTCCGCGGAAGACTGTCATGGTCTCGTCCGACCTCACTCGCGCCGTCGTAGTGCTGGTCGGCGCAGCGCTGATCTGGGTGGATGCGCCGGTGCTTGTTGTGTTCGTCCTGGCGACCCTGGCCGGCCTGGTCGGTACGCCGTTCCGTCCAGCCGTTGCTGCATTGCTTCCGAAGCTCGTGAGCAAGCCCGAGGAGCTCACCGCATCGAACGGGACTTTGAGCACTCTGGAGAGTCTGGCCTTCTTCGCAGGCCCTGCGATCGGCGGCGTGTTGCTTTCGGTCGCCGATGTTCCGGTCGTCATCGTTTTCAACGGTCTAACCTTCATCTGGTCTGCGGCGTTGGTGAGCCGAATCCAGGTTCCCATCGACACGCCGTCATCCGTCGAGCTCGCCACTGTCGAGGACGAAGGTGCGGCAGAGGACCCGACATCGGGCGGCTTCTTCGCCGAGTCAGCGGCCGGGTTCCGGGAGATCTGGCGGCACCCCGACCTCCGTCTGGTGTCGCTCGTGTATTGCGCGCAGACGATCGTGGCGGGCGCCTCGATCGTCTTCACAGTTGTCGTAGCCGTGGAGGCCACCTCGTTCGGGGCCGATGGTGTCGGCTATCTCAACAGCATGCTGGGCGTTGGCGCCATCGTTGGTGGGTTCTTTGCCATCGCTCGGGCATCTAGTCAACGACTGGCGACCGACTTCGGTGTTGGGGTACTTCTATGGGCGATGCCACTTCTGCTCATCGCTGTGTGGCCGCAGGCATGGGCGGCGTTCATGGCAATGTTCGTGATCGGTGTGGCCAACCCCGTCGTCGACGTCAACGCATCCACGATCATGCAACGGCTGGCACCTGATGAGGTGCTGGGTCGAGTTTTTGGTGCGCTCGAAACCGTGCTCATCGGGTCGATGGCACTCGGCTCGATCGTCATGCCGTTGCTGATCGCGATGATTGGTTTGCAGTTGTCTTTGACTGTCCTTGCCCTCGTCATCGTGGCCCTTGTGCTGCCATCGATGGTGAGGCTTCACCGCTTGGACGGTTTGCTCCGTGCGCCAGAAGGGCTGGAACTTCTCCGTCAGCTCTCGCTCTTCGCCCCCTTGGTGCCGAAGTCGCTGGAGCTCGTTGCCCGTCGGCTGGTGCGTGTCGAGGTTTCTGCCGGTGCGGTAGTCATTCGGGAGGGTGATGAGGGAGACAGGTTCTACGTCATCGAATCGGGGCGGGCGACAGCTTCCTATCGTGGCGAGAAGCTGAGGAGCATGGGTCCCGGCGACCCGTTCGGCGAGATCGCGCTGCTCCGCGACGTCCCGCGCACCGCCACCGTGACCGCAGACGAACCGATGGTGTTGCTGGCGCTCGATCGCCAGCTCTTCCTGGATGCCGTGACCGGCGACAGTGAGGTCAATAATCGCGCGGACGACCTCATTTCGCAGCGCATCCCAACCTACTGAGGGTCGGAGCAGTCGAAGACCCACCATCACTGCTGAAGCCGAGGACTACCCCAACGAGCGCCTCAACCGCGAAATCCGCCGCAGCTCCCTCAGACTCGGCGTCCTCACTCACGCCCAGGCAGCCCTGACGAATACGTCGGTGAGCAACGATCTGTCGCGGCTCCTCGACGTCGCGAGCAACGCTTTCGCCGACGGTATCCTCGCGGCCAACCCGCAGATGGACGGAGCCTCGGTTTGGAACGGCATCACCGATGTCCTCAACCCGGTCACGGTGACGTTCTCCGAAGGGGAGGCCATCAGCCAGGTCGGCGGGGCATGAGGGCCGCTGGTGTACGCCGTCCATCTTGCGGGCGCCTTGCTCGTCAGCCGGGTCTGGGGCGTGTCAGGCCGTCGTGGCGAACCAAGCAGTAGGAGTAGCTCAGGGACTGACGATCGCCCCGAATCGGTGGTCCCGCCTCTTGCATATCGTGACCTCCGGCTGACCGCAGCCCCTGTCGCCGGTCAACCTCGGTGTGGCATCGATGGGCCAGGTGTCACGACACCTCGCGGGCTGCGGGAAACTCGATTGGCTGCTGACGGTCGTCTGCCGGCCGGGCCATTTGCGTCAGTCGATCGGTCAGAGGCTCTCTGGTCGCCAGCAAGTTCGGTGAAGGCTAGGTGCGATCGAGGAGGGCATCGACGTTCGGCAGTGCTTCAAACCGGGAGAATGTGCCAGCACCGGCGATCTCCTGCGCTGCTTGGAGGAATCCAGCCCATGCGGTGCGCGCGAGAGTGCCGCCGACGCTGATGCGTCGCACACCCAGGGCCGCTGCTTCTGAAACAGTGATGAATGGAGCGTTGATCAGCAAGTTAACCGGCTTCGGGGACACCGCGGCGACGATCGCCCGAACATGCTCCAGACTGTCGATACGCGGAGCGTAGAGGCAATCAGCCCCGGCTTCGGCATAGGCGCAGAGCCTGCGGATCGTCTCGTCGATATCGGGCTGCCCGCAGACAAAGCCCTCCGACCGCCCGGTAAGAACGATGTCGGTTCCGCTGTCATCGATCGCCCTGCGTGCGGCCCGCACCCGATCCACGGCGAGGTCGAACTCATAGAGTGGCTGCACGGAATCGCCTGTCGAGTCCTCAATTGAGAGTCCGGCGATCCCCGTCGCCACCGCATGCCGCACATTCGCTTGGACTTGCTGCGGATCGTCGGCGAAGGCACCCTGGAAGTCTGCGTTGACAGGCACCTCCACTCCGATCGCGACAGCGCGTAGATGCGCCAGTGTCTCGTCGAGCGTGACCTGGTTGTCTGCGCGACCTAGCGTCCACGCGAGACCTACGCTCGTCGTCGCGAGTGCGGAGAACCCCATCTGTTCCAGGGCCCGTGCGGTGCCTACGTCCCATGGGTTCGGCATCACGAAGCAGCCGGAACTGTGCAACTGGCGAAACTGTGCCACTCGGTCGTTTTGCGTCGTCATGCCAACCGCCTCGGGAAGGAGACACCGTTCAGATGCCACCGGATTCAACCACACCCGAGAGAGTCACGAGGGTTTCGGCCTCAATCCCACCACAATCGCCAGCAGTGCTCGCCCGGTCGCCAGATTGGACGGAATGGGCCGATCTCGTCGGGGAAGCATTCAGCATCCGTCAGGCCGTACTCTTCTTGCGCTATGCGCCAGAGTTCGCGGCATTGGCAACCAGCAAGAGTGTTCGGCCTCGTAATCCCAAGGATCGAGTTGTTCGACAAACAGATCGCGCCGGGCGAACAGCAGGACCCCTTCGACGGAAAACCGTTCGTCGGCGCGCTGCGGACCAACGACCTAACCATGCAGCTCCACTTCGTCGGGGTGATCGACGGCCGACTGTAAGAACGTGCGCAGCGTGGGGGAGAAGTTCTGTCGATCCGACAGCTGATCGTCGTCTAGGGCGGAGAGTAACGCCGCCGCCTCGCTCGCGCCGAGGCCGGTGTAGTGCAACAGGTCCTGGTCCCAAGCCTTAGCTGCCCGTGCTCCATCGTCGCGCAAAGCGCGGTAGGCAGCGAACGCAGTTGGGTCCACGTAGGGCGCGATGATCTCTGGTAGGCCCAGATCGAAGGCCCAGAAGGGTTCACGCGGTACGTGTTCATGAGTGCGCTGCGTGTTGTCATCCATGGTGGGGCAGCCTGGTCAGTCATGGACAGCAGCGCTCACACGCAGCGCAAAGCTGTGGACAACAGTGCTGCTGACGAGCCGGTGGATATCCTTGCCCGAGCGGTGGAGGGCCAGTTCGCCGTGAGAACTCCCACGTCGTGTTGAGCCAAAGCGTGACGATCGGCATTGATGAACACGAGCGACACGATGGCTGCCACACCAAGACTCCGGCAGAGACCGCGAACGCCACCGTGAAGCCATGCACGGTACCTGCCTGGACGGCTTCTGGGCCGTTTGCCACGAGGCCGAGGCGGCGATGGTGTTCATGACCGCGATTCCCAGCGAGCCACCGATTTGTTGCGCCGTGTTGGGCAGGCCAGAGGCGACACCAGAATCGTGGGGTGAGACGCCGAACAGGGCCGTGGCTGACAGCAAGACGAGCACGAAGCCGAGGCCCATGCCCATCCCCATGCCCATCCCCATCCCCATGCCCATCCCCATGCCCATGAGGGCTTCGGCAGGCAGCACCAGGGTGGCGTACTGCGCAGTAGTTCGAGCTGGGTCAGCCACAACATGCCGAGCGTCGCAGACACCAGCCCAACGAAGACAAGCGGCCGCGGACTAAAACGCGGAAGCATCTGGCTGGCCAGGCCCGCACTGATGATGATGCCGATAGAGAACGGGAGAAAGACAAAGCCCGACTTCAAGGCTGAGTATCCTTACACCGCCTGTGAAGTAGTAGTGCAACAACACGAACATGGCGAAGAGTCTGCCAGCGGTCAAGAACTATGGTGCGGAACGAACCTCCCCGATTGCGATCTACCACGACGCACAGTGGGAGCAGTGGGTTGCGCGTCCGTGCCTCGATGACGACGAACGCGACGAGCAAGACAATCGCCACGACGAAGTAGATCAGCGTAACGGGGTTAGTCCAGCCTTCGGTGCCGGCCTTGGTGATTCCGTAGACCGGCGTGACCAGACCTAACGTTGCAGTGATGGCACCCGAAATGTCATAGCTGGGTCCTCCGTGTGCATGGCTTTCATTCACGACCGCCATGGCCAGCGCTAGGTGAGCAGTGCGAAGGGCACGTTGACCAGCAGGCACCAACGCCAGGATGCGGATTCGGTAAGGACGCCGCCGACGATCAGCGTGATGGCCGCACCACCACCGGGAATGGCGCCGTAGATGCCGAAGGCCTTGGCGCGCTCCTTGCTCTCGGTAAACGTAACGGTGATGAGGGAGAGCGCTGCCGGTGCGAGGAGAGTCGCGAACACGCTTTGAAGCGCGCGTGCTCCGAACAGCTACTCGGCGCTGGTTGCGAGACCACCCAGTGCGAACGCGACAGCGAAGCCGACCAGGCCGAGTGCGAAAGTGTGCTTGGGCCCTAGTAGTCGGCGATTCGGCCTCCGAGTAGCGGCAGCCCGCCAAATGCCAACGTGTAGGCGGTGACGACCCGCTGCCGGTCTTTCTTACGAGCGCCCGCGGGGGGTCGCCCCGCTGCTTGAGCGCGCGACCGCCCGTGCGCGTCGCGATTGCGAGTAGCGCGAGTGTGCCATCGTTTGCGCGACCGTCCGAAACCTCGTCGAGCAATCCGGACTGAGTATGGAAAAGGCCGCCCGTCGGATCGGCACCTGGCGAAGCAGACCGTCGACCATCGCTCCGGCCGAGCCACTCCGTCTGCTGCTCTAGTCGAACGCAGGCGGCGCCTGGTAGATGACAAACGTCGTTTGTCCCCGTTGACCGGAGGCAAGGGCCGAGGAGGGGCCTGACATCGATCCCCAGAAGGTGATCGGAAGTCAGGGCAGAAGGAGCGGGATCCGACTTTGTGGTTGACTTTTCATCCGCTCAAGGTTGAGGATCGGAAGCCCCGTACTTCGCTCGCCCTGGAGGAGCCACCATGCGTCTGAAACTGCTAGCGGCCTTGTTAGCTGCGGGTCTGGTGGCTGTCCTCTCTCCGGGGATCGCCTCGGCCAACCACTCGTGGGGTGGGTACCACTGGGCGCGCACGAGCAACCCCTTCACACTCAAGCTCAGTGACAACGTGACCTCGACGTGGGACTCCTCCCTGGCGTCCACGTCCTCTGACTGGACCGCCTCCAGCGTGCTCAACACCACCATCGTTCCCGGGTCAGCAAACCCCCGAAACTGCAAGGCGCCCCTCGGCCAGGTTTCAGTTTGCAACGCCGCCTATGGAAACAACGGATGGTTGGGCATTGCGTCAATCAGCATCACTGGCGGCACCCATATCACCAAGGGATCGGTGAGGTTGAACGACACGTATTTCAACACGCCGCAGTACAACACGTCGGAGTGGCGCAATCTGGTTACGTGCCAAGAGGTCGGTCACACCTTGGGGCTTGATCACCAGGACGAGACCTTCGATAACCCAAATCTTGGGACTTGCATGGACTACACCAATGACCCGAGTACCAACCAGCATCCCAACAACCACGACTATGACCAACTGGTCGCGATCTACAGCCACTTGGACACTTCGACCACCGTCGGTGCCAACGCGGTGCCAGGTGCCCCAGGAGCCACGGCGGGGAACAGCCCCGACGGCTGGGGTCATTCAGTGGCCGGATCTCGGGCGTCCGGGCACTCGACCTATGTACGTGACCTCGGCGAGGGAAACCTGGTCGTCACGTTCGTCACCTGGGCTTAGCAGCTACACGGGCGGCGCAGCGCTGCCCTGGCGGGTGCCGCGGCCACTCGGCATGCTTCCAACGGTAGCCCTCGAGCGGATGATCAGCCACGACCCGTCATGGCACATGATGGGTTGGTGCTCAGGTCGCTTTCGCCGCAACGCCGCCGGTTTGTGATGGTCGTCATCGCTATGGTCAGCATCACCATGGTGGCCCTGATGGCGGTGGTCCTTCGGTCGCGTCCTGACCCAGTGACGCCCGTTCCGCAGAGCCAGCCAGGGCCCGTGCTCCTCGTCCCCGGCTACGGCGGCTCGACGAGTGCGCTCGACGTTCTCGCATCGTCGCTGAGTGACGCCGGGCGCGACGTCACCGTCGTTTCTCTCGCAGGAGACGGAACCGGTGACCTACGCGAGCAGGTGGAGGTCATGGACGAGGCGGTGCGGGCGACCGTCAGTCGTACGGGTGCGGCGTCGGTCGACGTCGTTGGGTTCTCAGCTGGCGGGGTGATCGCGCGTGAGTGGGTGGCGAACTCCGGCGGTGGAAGCGTTGCCCGCCGGGTCGTGACGCTCGGATCACCCCAGCACGGCACCGACGTTGCCACGCTCGCGGCTGCCGTGACGCCGAGCTCCTGTCCCACCGCGTGTGAGCAGCTCAAACCTGACAGCGACCTGCTGCGAAGTCTGAACGCTGGGGACGAAACCCCCGCCGGGCCGGTGTGGGTATCGATGTGGTCAACCAGCGACCAGCTGGTGGTCCCACCGGAGAGTGCCTCACTTGAGGGTGGCGTGAATTTCTCGGTGCAGAGTGTGTGTGGGCCGTCCGAGATCGAGCATGGCGATCTTCCGCGGACCCCTTCGGTGATCGCGCTCACGATGTTCGCCCTGGCCGATGCAGTTCCTGTGACGCCGACCGCCGACGATTGCTGACCAGATGCACTAGTCGGTGATGTCTTTAGTGGTGAAGTTCGCCCAGGCAGCTCCCAGGAAGACTGCCACGTAGAGGAGTTGAAGTCCGGTGCCGCGCAGCACGTTTCGCCAGAGGATCGGGTCACGGAACAGGTCGATGAACGAGAGCCAGTACCGCGTCGGCAGAAACGGGCTGAGCGAGTTCGCGGCGTCCAGCGTGAGGAGCAGGCTTGAGCCGATGAGCACGGCCAGCGCTCCCATGGCAGCGGCCAGTGGCGACTCGACCACCGTGGACAGAAAGAGTGCGATGGCCGCGACGCCGAGCATGGACAACACTGCATACCCAAGCGCCAGCGCGGTACGCCAGGCGATCTGTTCTGAGGTCAGGGTTGTCCCGGAAACACTGGCCGATACGGGTTGATCGCCCAACAGGAATGAACCGAGAACGTAGGCAGAGACTGCAACAACGAGGACTGCAAGGAGCACGAAGACCACCACACTCACGAGCTTGGCCACGAGCAGCCGGGTGCGTCCGACTGGTCGCACGAGGACGTAGCGCAGTGTTCCTGCCTGTGCCTCCCCAGCGATTGCTTCGCCAGCGACAACAGCGACAGCAGTGGGGAGAAACAGCGGCAAAACGATCGCCACCGCCGCCAATGGGAAAAGGGTTCCATCGGAAAGCACAGCAGACAGGAACGCCGGTCCAGAACCTGGGCGTGGCCCGAGGTCGGTGAGGGCGAGCAAGACGCCAACAAGAGTCGGAAGCGCGTTGATGAGCAGAATGGTGATCCAGGTGCGGTGGCTCCGCAGCATCTTGCGTAGCTCGACGCCGATCACGGTCGAGCCATCGAGTCGGCACCGGACTGTGTGGCTGCCAGGACGACTTCCTCGAGGGTATGCCGTTCTGGTCCGAGTTCAAGTACTCGGACGCCGGCGGCAACGAGCGCGGCATTGGTGGCCGCGGGGTCGTCGGTCTCTATGAGCAGGCCATCGTCGCCAGCCACCACTACTCTGCTCTGCAGTGCTTGACACGCCTTGGCGACGTCGGGCGTCCGTACGGAGGTGCGTCCGGTTGGCGCGGTTAATGTTGCGAGGTCATCCTGCAGCACCAGACGCCCGCGATCGAGGACGCCGACGCGGGAGCAGGTCTGCTCGACCTCGGCGAGGAGGTGGCTCGACAAGAAAACGGTCGTGCCTTGGCCGTTCAGGTCCAGGAGCAGGTCACGGATCTCCCGGATGCCTTGTGGGTCGAGTCCGTTGGTGGGTTCGTCGAGGATGAGCAGTCGTGGGGTGCGCAAGATGGCCTGCGCCAGCCCGAGTCTCTGGCGCATACCAAGCGAGTACGACTTCACCGGCCGGGAGTCGACACCCCCGAGGCCCACGCGGTCGAGCGACTCTTCGATGCGAGAACGCCGGCTGCGCCGGACGCCTGTGGCATCCATCGCGTCGAAGAGCGCGAGGTTGGCGCGTCCTGAGAGGCGTCCATAGGCTGCTGGGCCTTCAACGAGCGCGCCGATCATCGGCAGGACTGTGCGCTTGGACTTCGGTATCGGTTGACCCAGAACCAAGATGTGCCCGGAAGTCGGAAAGGCTAGGCCCAGCAGCATGCGCACGGTTGTGGTCTTGCCGGAGCCGTTCGCTCCCAGAAATCCATAGATGTCACCCGCCCGCACGTCGAGGTCAATCTCATCGACGGCAACAATCGATCCGTAGCGTTTGGTGAGCGTCTCTGTGCGGATCATCGGCTCATCCCTCCCTGAACAGGGAGGGAAGCGGCTGAGCCTTCTGCAGGTCGACCGCAACGTCGGCCAGCGTCTCTTGCGTGACGGTGCCGGCAATCAGCCACCCCCCGTTGCTCTCGGTGAAGTGGGTGAGCAGGATGCCCAGCGGGCCAACGGACAGGGCCGGCCCTTCGGCCAGCTGTTCGACCGTCGGAGTAGCCAGCAACTGCTCGCGCAGAGGCGAGGCGACGTCCTTCCATAACGGAATGGCAAGTACGCGCGTGAGGCCAGTTCCGTAGACCCCAACCCCTCTTAGCTCGGTGTCGCGGGAGAGTGGGAGACCCGCAGCTGTTCGCGGGGGACGAACGGGCGCGAAGCGGTTGGCCGCGTCAGCGACATCGACTACATCGGACCGTTCGATCGTTGACTCACGAGGAGCGCTGAAGTCAAAGACATCTGAAGAAGAGGCCCCTGGGGAGAAGTCCAGGAAGGTCGAGGACAGCGCCGAGTTGGAGCTGCCGTCGGCGAAGAGCGAGAGGCGTAGCGGTACGCCAGTCTCCTCATCGATCCACACGTCGACGTGGTCGACACTCGACCGTGGGTCGGGGGGAGCAACGCTTAGACCGAGCGCAGATCGACCGGCGATACGCTCGGCTGGGAGGGTTGCGGCATCGGCTGGCTGGACGTCCTCCAACAGGTACCGGGCAAGCTCGGGTGGAAGAAGATCGGATATGCGCGGCAGCCGTACATCAGCTTCAGGAGTCTTGGTGACCTTGGTGCCTTCGTACGCCCACTGCGTGGTGACGCCTCCGCTCTGAACGAGGTCCTCCTCGCCGGTGGCAGTGAGTCGATCCACGCGCCACAAGACCGGGTCGTTCCACCAGACGCGCATTCGCGTTCGTTCGCCGAACAAAGGTCCGAGGTCCAGAAGCTCATCAGCAACCGGAAGTTGGAGGGTGCCGAGTGACTCGACATAGCCTGAGTAAGGCTGAGCTGCCGAGGCGTGGAGCTGGGCCAGTCGTTCGGTAGCGGTCGCCGTCGTATTCGAAGCTGGCAACTCCCTTAGGGCAAGGGGCGTACCGATCGCCAAGGCTGTCGCGAGAGCCACGATCAACCATCGGTGCAGGGAGGTCACATCTCAGCCTACGACGGCCCAGACTCGCTGGCTGACCCGGCCGCTCGCGACTTCGGCCGAGTCGCCGCGCAGCTTCGCGTGTCGAGCCGCAAGACCGCGGCGCGTGCCTACGACGCACTCATTGCCGCAACGGCGGTGGCCAACCACCTCCCTGTCTTCACCCGTAATCCCGATGACTTCGCCGGGATCGAGTCCCTCATCGTCGTCTCCCTGGACGCCGCCAACTAGTGGGACAGTCGCCGCGCGTACGGCCTGGGACTGGTGGTCGACGAACAAGGCGGTCATCACCATACGTTCCTTTCACATTGCTGCGGCTACAAGAGTTGACGGTCCGCGTCGAGGATCCCCGGACGCCTGACACCCGTGAGCCGGTCTGTCACGATCACCACATGGATTCGTCCGCGGGGTTCTGGATGCATGCTGACCTTCATGTTCTAAGGGATCGGCCTGTACGTCTTGTACTGGGCAGATTCGACTCTCCGTCCGGCACGCGATGCTTGACGTCGGGCGTCCAGTCGCAGCGACGAAGGACGCAAGTCCCAGGCCCCCGCCGGTCTGAGGGTCATCGCCGCTATCGGGCGGTCACCTTCGTGGACACGAAACCCCTTGTCCGAACCCTCAGATGCCGTCAGGCCTGGTTGAGGGCTGACTGAACAGACTGGGCGTAGGCGTTGGAGGTGTAGGTGGCTCCCGAGGCAGCAGCTACACGCGTCGACTGCGCAGTGATGATCTTCGACTTCATCTCCGGGATGGTTCGATCGGTGTAGGGCTGATAGCTGCCGCCGGGCGCTGTGAGCGTGGTGATGTCGGTGATGGTTGTTCCATCCAGCGTGACCTTCACCTGGACAGTGCCGTACTGGAAGTTCACGGCGTCACCAGTGATGACCTTCGGGGTACTAGCAGTGGGTTTGCCGTGGGATTTCCTCTGCGGTGAGCTCGTGGACTCAGGCGCGCCGATGTTCGCTGCGGAGGAGGGGTCGTTGTCCCCTCCTCCGGGGAGCAGGTAGAGGAGAATCCCTCCAGCAACCGCCAACACCACAGCCGGCGCCACCCGCCGGGCGAAGCCGGGCTCACTCATGGTCGATCACCACCAGATCCGTTCGAAGTGAATGTCATCCTCATCGACGCCGCAGGAGCGCAGGCAGTGGAAGGCTGCGCTGATCATCGGTTGAGGGCCGCACACGACCCCGATCCGCTGGGCGACGTCGGGCACGAGCCTCCGCATCACGTCCGGATCGAGGGGGTTGCCGTTCTTCAGCTCGATCGTACGTCCGATGACCGGGATGATCCGGCCGTTCCGGGTCTCAGCCAAGCTGACGAGCTCGTCGTAGTGGACGATCTCCTCCGCCCGTCGAGCCCGGTAGATGACGACCGGCTCGGAGTCCGGTTCGAAGTCCTCCAAGAGGGAACGGATGGGGCCGATTCCCACCCCACCTGCGATCAGGAGCAGTTTCTCGCCGCGCAGCGCCTCGTAGATCTTGGTCCCGTACGGGCCCTCGACGGCCACCTTGGTTCCGACCGGGAGCCGGGTCATCAGGTCGCTGGCTCCTCCGAGTGCCTTGACCGTGAACCGAATGCGGTCGACGCGCGGAGCGGCCGAGATCGAGTAAGGGTGCGGTTGCCAGACCAGTTTGCTGGTCAGAGGCCGAAGGAGGGCGAACTGCCCGGCTGCTGCTCGGAGGTCAGAGACGTTACGCCCCCCGAGTTCGATCGCGGCCGCGACATCGTTCAACGGCGTCACGGACAGAACGGTCAGCGGACGCGCGATCGACCTGATCACTTTGCCCCATCGACTGACGACCACAATCAGCAAGACGATCACGCTGACGCTGATCCAGAAGGCCCGCGCGAGTGGGTCGAAGGCAAGGTCTGAACCCAGGTAGATCTCGTGGGCGAACGCGAGGGCCAGAGATGCGTAGATCAACAGGTGGATGAAGTACCACGTCTCGTAGGCGAGGTGCCGCCGGATGAATCCGAGGGACAGCACCGTGATGAGAAGCATGCCGAAGGCCCCAACGGTGGCCATCGCCATGTACTGCTTTTCACCGGTCAGCTGGACAATGGCGTCGCGCAGGCTGGAAAGACTCGCGAAGGCGATCACCGTCGTGACGATGTGTGTGACAAGAAGCAACGCGGCCGTCTCACCCATCCAGCGATGCCAAAGCAGTGCACGGTCGAGGCCGATCGCCCTCTCGAACCTGTGCGTTCGAGCCGCGAATGCGATCCCGATCAGGGCCACCGACGTCGCCAGGAGACCGGTGAGCGCTCCGATCGATTCCCAGGACTCGGCCCACACCCCACCTGTGACCGATGCCCACCCGCCGCGGCGCACCCATATCCCAATCGTGACGATGATCAAGGCAGTTGCCAGCGTGAGAGCGTCACCGAGGGCGGGTCCGGGGTGACGCGGACGCTGAGCGCGATGTGGATGGGCGACGCCCGGCGAGAGGACGCTCGGGCCAGCCGGTGCTTCGCCCCGGTCAGCCCTGGACATGGTGGAGACTTCCGTACCAGTGAGCGGTTTCGCTCGTGGACAACGTGGAGAGTCGATGGGGCCTTCGCGTAACGATGGTGAGGTGCTGGACGGTTGGGCTCATGGCGCTTCTGGTTCGGTCGTACGCGGGGGCCACTTGGTCCATGTCGAGCACATCTGGGGAACGGTCATCACGATCAACGTATCGGGAACTGAGGGCCGCGAGGACCACGCACTCTGCGCGATCAACCGGTGCCGCGAGTTTTTCGTCCTGGTCGACCAAACGTTCTCCACCTATAAGCCAACGACCGAGGTGGCTCTCTACCGAGCCGGGCTGCAGCGCCCCGGGCAGCAGTCGGACGATTTCGAAGAGGTCATGCTTGCCTGCTGCGAGGTGCGTGAGCTGACGGAGGGCGCCTTCGACCCGTGGGCGGTCCCAGGTGGCTATGACCCCTCGGGCTACGTCAAGGGTTGGGCGGCAGGACGCGCCAGCGAGAGGTTGGTCACCGCTGGGTTCTCCGATCACCTGGTCAATGCCGGTGGTGACATTGCCGCAAGCGGTGACGAGCTGCCGGGGTCAGGAAAGGGCTGGCCGACCGGGATTCTCAATCCGCACGCACCCTCGGAGGTAATCGAGGTGACCGACTTGCGGAACGAGTCGATGGCGACATCTGGCCGCTATGAACGTGGCGACCATGTCGTCGATCCTTCGACCGGCCGTATGGCCATCGATGTGGACAGCGAAACCGTGGTTGGTCCTGACCCGGGCGTTGCCGATGCACTGGCGTCCGCTGCACTGGTGCGAGGAACCGCCAGTGTCGCCTGGTTCGACTCTCTGGGGCCGGATTGGTCGCTGTACCTGGTGATCGGTGAGGCTGCACGCACCTACGGTCGTGCGTTCGACTAGGGCGTGTCTGCTCAGTTGCCGCTGGGCAGCGGACGGCACCTTTGCGGTGGTGTCCGCTGCGGTGAGCAAGTCCTCCGGTGTCAGTGGCGCTGGCTTGGATGCTCTGGTGCTCTCGGTCGACTCGACCAGCGCGAAGGTGCACCGCACGCCGCCGGTGCACCCCTGGCTCGAAAAGGGGGGGCTGGATCGAGTGAGAAGAATCTGCCCGACGAGCCAGTTGACCATGCCATCGGTCGCTCCTGCGGCGGGTTGACGACCAAGATCTGCGCTCTGGCAGACAAGGCCTACTCCCACAACTCGACCAGGGGCCGCCTTCGTGCGTTGCGGATCCAGCACACGATTCCTGAGAAGACCGACCAGGTGGCCAATGGCGCAAGGCCAAGGGCTCAGCGGGCGGTAGACCTCCGGGGTTCGAACCGGCCATCTACCGTCAGGCGCAGCACCGTCGAGCGCGGATTCAACCGCCTCAAACAATGGCTGAGGCATCGCGACCCGCTACGACAAGTACGCCAC
>JAJAYZ010000021.1 GCA_027118455.1 Actinomycetes bacterium | reverse complement strand
GGGTGACCCGCGGGACAGTGCCACAGAAAACAGACCGCCGTCCGGTCCACCGGACGGTAAGGGTGAAACGGTGGTGTAAGAGACCACCAGCGCTGCAGGTGACTGCGGCGGCTAGGTAAACCCCACCTGGAGCAAGGTCAAGAGGCGCCGGTTTCGACTGGCGCTGCGCAGGCGCTCGAGGACGGCCCGTCCGAGCCTGCGGGTAGACCGCATGAGGTCGTCGGCAACGGCGGCCCCAGATGGATGGTCGCCCCGTGTGCCGCAGGGCGCACGGACAGAACCCGGCTTACAGGCCAACTCGCTCGCCTCGGGCTGCTGACTAGGCGAAACGTCTTCCCATGGCCCTCCTGGTCCGCAGGAGGTCCGCAAGACTGTTCGGAAGATTCAGGCCCAGACCCGCACGGCCCCAACCCTTAAGCGAGATCGTGCATCGGTATCGGTAAAAAAAGGTCGAGGGGCATGCGTGGCAGGCTAGGCGCGACCTGCCTGGCGGGCGAAAAGGCCGAGCAGCTCGTACGCCACGTTGGCTGCGGCGATGGTCGTGAGCTCGGCATGGTCGTACGCCGGTGCCACCTCAACGACATCTGCTCCCACGAGGTTGGCCCCAACCAGACCCCGCAGAATCATCTGCAGCTCGCGCGTTGTTATGCCACCTGGCTCTGGCGTCCCGGTGCCGGGCGCATGTGCCGGATCGAGGACGTCGATGTCGATCGAAACGTAAATTGGCCGATCCCTAACGCGGTCGAGCACCCGGTCGATCGCGGCGTCGACTCCTTGTCGCGCGATGTCGATCGTGGTGACTGTGGCGAACCCAAGGTCGCGGTCCTGCTCTAGGTCGCCGGTGGAGTACAACGGACCGCGGGTACCGACATGGGCTGAGGTGCCGAGTTCGAGCAACCCCTCCTCGACGGCACGACGAAAGGGCGTTCCGTGGGTGTAGGGCATCCCGAAGTACGTGTCCCAGGTGTCCAGGTGCGCGTCGAAGTGCACCAGTGACACAGGCCCGTGGCGCGCGGCCGTCGCTCGCAGCAGCGGCAGCGCGATCGTGTGGTCACCACCAATGACCACCAGGTGGTCGGCAACGGTCAGCAACTCACTTGCTGCACGTTCGACCTGGGCCACCGCATCGCGGATATCGAACGGGTCCGCCGCGACGTCGCCAGCGTCGGCGACCTGGTGCACAGTCCACGGCTCGACGTTCAGGAACGGGTGGTACGGGCGCAACAACTTCGACCCGGCGCGGATGCCGCCAGGCCCGAAGCGGGCACCCGGTCGGTAGGAGACGCCGGAGTCGAACGGTACGCCGAGCACCGCAACGGAGGCCCGCTCGACGTCGGACAGGCGAGGCAGCCGGGCGAACGTGTCGGGACCGGCGAACCGGGGCACCACCCTGGCATCCGGCGGCCCGACCGGCCCTGCCCCCGATGCTGCTGCCGACACGGGCTCCGTTGCGCTCACGACGCGCTAGGCGTCGGGCTGAGATGCTCGTGGATGCCCAGCCAGCGCCCGTCGGGTTCGCGACGGAGAACGATCGTCTCGCGCTCGTCGAGATCAAGGTCCGACGAGCCGTCGAACACCCGTGTGTGGACGTCATGGGTGAACACCACAACACCGTCGGCGATGCGTTCGACGCGCTGGTTGGACGATGTACACCCATTGACCCGGAAGCCACCGGCCTCCCAGCTCGACCACTCGGCCTCGTACTCCGCGCGTGAGCCGAGCAATCGGTCGGTCGTGTGGAACAAGAACGTGGCGTCCGGCGAGAAGCCCGCGAAGTACCGCTCGCGGTCATGGACACCGAAGGCGTCGACGATCGCAGCGGCCGCCGCCTGCGCTTCGGTGGCGTCCGTCGCTGCGCTCACCGGGCGAGCCCCGTCTCGGCCAAGGTCTTCTCACTCGCCTCGATGGCGGCCGTCTCGGTCTTCAGGTCATGCGAGCGCATGAGTATTGCGTACAGCAGACCGCCGACGAGCATGGCCAGGATCCACGAGATGTCGACGAAGTTGAGCTTCTCGTAGCCCCAGCTCGTGTAGACGCCGTTGATGTAGCCGAGCGGCACCTCGACGGCGATGGCGACGAGGTAGGCCACGACCCCACGCCAGTTCCACCGGCTGTAGATACCACCTGACGGGACGAACAGATCAGTAATGGCGTAGCGGCCGTGCCGCACCAGGAAGAAGTCGACCAAGTTGATTGCGGTCCACGGCGCCAACAGGTAGAGCATGGCGAGCAGGGCGTTGTTGAGTGAGCTCACCGAGTCGGTCAGGACCAGCCCCAGCACGAGCCAGACCACTGCTAGGACCACGATGACGTTGATGCGGATCGTGCGCGTGGGCTTGATGGGCTTGAAGGCGTCGATCCCGGTGACAAACGTGAGCATGCCCGAGTAGGCGTTGAGGCCCATGGTCGCGACGAGGGCGAGCACCGAAAGCACCGCCACGATCCCGCCGAGGCCGTTAAAGACGTTGTTGCCCGTGTCGTAGATCCCGACCAGAGGGTCCACCGCACCCAGCTTGATCGACATCCAGGCGCCAAGGGGGATCAGCCAGATCGGCGACCCGGCCGCCCCGACGAACACCGCGGCAATGATCGACTTGGTCGGGGTGTTCTTCGGCAGGTATCGGGAGTAGTCGGAGACGTACGGCGCGTAGGTGATGTTGTACGACGCGGCAACGGCAAAGAGCCCCAGAAAGCCTGCCCACGAGAAACCGCCGGCATCGGTCGCGGTGCCTCCCGCGTTGCCCGTCAGGACCCCAATGGTGAGGATGACCCAGAACGGCACCGACATCCAGAACAGGACCTGGAAGGCAGTGTGGAGCCAGTCGTGACCGTAGATGGCGAGGGCGGCACCGATCACGGTGATGACCACCGCGATGAGCGCGCTGTTCCAGCCGAAGATCCCGTTGAGTCCCTCCTTGATGATGATCGTGTCCACGACGTTGAACGCGAGGAACGTGAAGCCGGTGGCGATCAGCGGCAAGATCACGCCTTGGTAACCGAACTGCGCGCGCGACTGGATCATCTGTGGGAGCCCCAGTTTGGGGCCTTGGGATGCGTGCGCGGCCATGAAGAGCGTGCCGAACAGGATTCCGGCGATCGAGGCCACGCAGGTCCACCAAAGGCTCAGCCCGAAGACGGGACCGAGGAAGCCGATGCTGACCGTGAACGGCTGAAAGTTGCCGAGGAACCAGAACGGTCCCTGCATTCGCACGCTGCCGTGGCGCTCATTCTCCGGGACGTAGTCGATCGAACGCTCCTCGATCGCCCGCAGTCCGGTGTTCGGGTCCCGTGAGAACTCCGACATGGATCAGTCCCTTCCCAAGGGGCAGCGGGGGCGCAGCCGTGTTGGTCCATCACTCTGACGGGCACGATCGAACCTAGCCACTGTGTGCAGCCAAGAGTTTTGGTATTGCTGTTGTGGATGGACACAAGGCAGAGTGCTCCTGTGCCTAATGTGCCCCCACCGCTCACCGTCGAGCAGCTCCTGGCGTCGCCTGCACTGCAGCTCGAGGCGGTTGCCGGGCGCTCTGGGCTCGGTCGACGGGTGAGCTGGGCTCATGTCAGCGAGCTTCCAGACCCGACCCCGTGGCTGCTGGGGGCCGAGCTCCTGATGACCACGGGCCTGGCGGTGCCGCGGGCCGGGGCAGCCCAACGTGACTACCTGGCACGCCTGGATGACGCGGGCGTCACCGCGCTGGCGCTCTCCGACCAACTACACGTGCCGCCACTCCGCAAAGCGTTCACTGACGAGGCCGATGCCCGTGGGTTTCCTGTGCTCCGGGTCCCGCTCTCAGTGCCCTTCATCGCGGTGGCGCAAGAGGTTGCAGCAGCGGTGCAAAGCGACATGCACCGACGCCTCACCGCACAGTTGCACGTTTTCGGGGCGCTACGCACCCTGGCCACCGAGGACCTGTCGGTGACCGAGCTCTTCGCACGACTCGAACGACTGTCCGGCTACCGGCTCTATATCTGCAGCAGCACCGGCCGACCGCTGCTGCCTGGGGTTCCGGCCCCA
This sequence comes from Actinomycetes bacterium, assembly GCA_027118455.1. Lineage (GTDB taxonomy): Bacteria > Actinomycetota > Actinomycetes > JAHEKZ01 > JAHEKZ01 > JAHEKZ01. The sequence goes on along the minus strand of JAJAYZ010000021.1, from coordinate 10,521 downwards.
ACCGACGAGCTGGCCGAACTGCTTCCCGAATCTTTCGATGCGCCGCCGGCAGTACCAGGCGGCTATGCATTACCGGTCCCGGCGCCGGGTGGCCCGGTGGGAATGGTTCTCGCGATCGAGCGGCCCGGAGCCGCCCCAGCCGGACTCGGCGTGGTCCAGCACATCGCCACAATCGCCGGGCTGCAGGTCGCGATCCGGCGCCATGAGCGCGAGACCCAGCGGCGTGAGGGTGCCGAGACGCTCGCCGAGCTCCTTCAGGGGACTCTCGACACCCCTTCGGCGCGCCGCCGTCTCGACCGGCTCGGATTCGGCGACGAGCAAGAGCTGCGAATCGTCGTCGTCCGGCCAGTCGGAGCCGACGCACTCGTTAATGACCGCGACCTGCTGCGCTCCCTTGATGCCTCGGAGACACCGTCGCTAGCGCTGCGGCAGCAGCGTGACCTCGTTCTGCTGGTCCCGGCCCCAACCGATTTGGCCGGACTCGCCTCGCCCGGTGTTGCCGTGGGGCTGAGCCAGCCATTCCCCAGCGACGAGCCCCTGGTCTTGCCGCTTCGCGAAGCCCAGTCGGCCGCGACCCGCGCGGCGAGCTCGGGCATCCCGTTCGTCAGCTACGGACGCGACCCGGTGGGCCGCTGGCTGGTCGACGACCGCACGTCCCTCGACGGCCTGATTGCAGACGTGCTCGGGGAGGCGCTCGCGTACGACGCGAGACACGGGACCTCACTCGTTGTAAGCGTCCGCACCTGGTTGGAGCGCGACCGGCGCACGAACGAAACCGCCGAGGCACTTCACGTTCACCCAAACACCCTGGCCTATCGGGTTCGTCGGTTCGAACGGCTGTCGGGGCGCTCGTTGGCATCCACCGGTGACCTGGCGGAGGTGTGGCTCGCCCTCAGCTCGCGCCGCGACGGGTACGCGCCCACCTGAAGTCAGGCAGCATCCGGTCTCTCACGCGCGACGTCAGCGCACGTCTCCCGATGTTGCCCACGGCCTACCGCCAGGCCCTGACCACCGGCGGCTTCGAGCAGGATGTGACAGCGCGGCCGTGAGTGCCGCCACCGCCGCCGCGACCTTGAGCGGCGTAAGGCGCACCGATGCGTCAACGGCTGTCTCGGTCATCAGCGTTTCCTCCGCTCGGGCACGTGGTAGGCATGAAGCCGGGGGAGCAAGATCAATAAAACTCTGACCTGCTAAATCGTTCTGACCTGCTAAATCGTGGTGGGCGATACAGGACTTGAACCTGTGACCTCTTCCGTGTCAGGGAAGCGCGCTAGCCAGACTGCGCCAATCGCCCGCGGTGATGCTGCGGCTCCTTCTGTCCTACTTTGCTGCTGTCGTGCCGACCGGTCGTGCGCTTGCTGCGAGGTGGAGACGGGATTTGAACCCGTGTAGACGGCTTTGCAGGCCGTTGCCTCGCCTCTCGGCCACTCCACCGGAGCAGGCCCCCCAAGTACGCCTAGGTGACCCTCCGAGCGGACGACGGGATTCGAACCCGCGACCCTCACCTTGGCAAGGTGATGCGCTACCAGCTGCGCTACGTCCGCGAATCCAGCCCCTTGTGAGGGCTGGCGAACGGCAACGATAGCCGATGCTCGCAGGTCAGCCCAAAGCGGGCGCCGTGGCTGAGGGGATAGCGTGATGGGCGTGTCGGAGCCTGCAGTCACCCAGCCACTGATCGTCACCGGTGATGCCTTGACCATCGATCAGGTCGTGGACGTCGCCCGCGGGCGACGCCCTGCCACCCTGGACGCGGGTGTGGCAGCCCGGATGGCCCCTACCCGCGAGGTCGTCGAGCGTGCAGTGGCCGAGAACCGCGTCATGTATGGGATCACCACCGGATTCGGGGCGCTGGCCAACACTCGCATTGCCCCAGGTGACTTGGCCGCGATGCAGCTGGCCTTGATCCGCTCGCACGCCGCAGGGGTGGGCGACTCCCTGGCCGACGACGTGGTCCGGGCTCTGCTGCTGCTCCGGGCGCGCACTCTGTCGGTAGGCATCAGCGGGGTACGGGTCGAGCTACCGGAGCGGCTGCTTCTACTGCTCGAACGCGGTCTGCTGCCAGTCATTCCGGGGCAGGGGAGCGTCGGGGCGTCCGGCGACCTCGCGCAGCTCGCCCACCTGGCCTTGCCGCTCGTCGGCGAGGGCCGGCTGCGGCGCGCAGGATCGACCGACCTGTGGGGGAGCCCGGCGGCCGAGCTGCTGGCCGAGGAGGGGATTGAGCCCCTGGTGCTGCAGCCGAAGGAGGGCCTCAGCCTCATCAACGGCACCGAGCCGATGCAGGCTCGGCTGGCCCTTTCGGTCGACCAGTCGCGACTGCTGGTCAAGGTCGCCGACCTCGCATGCGCGATGTCGCTCGACGGTTTGCTCGGCACCGACCGTGCGTTCGATGCCAGGGTCATCGACATTCGACCTCACGTCGGCCAGCTATGCGTCGCCGACAACCTACGCCGACTGCTGGCCGGATCGGGGTTGCTCGCGAGTCACCGCCACGACCTTGAGCACGCGGTGCAGGACTCCTACTCACTCCGTTGCGCTCCGCAGGTTCACGGTGCCGTCCGGGACGTGCTGGGCCATGTGGCCTCGGTGCTGACGGTCGAACTGGGGGCCGTTGTCGACAACCCAGTCATCGTGCCGACGCCGGACGGAACCGACTACGAGGTGATATCGACGGGCAACTTCCACGGCGAGCCCCTCGCTTTCGGCGGCGACATGCTGGCCATCGCGATCTCGGAGTTGGCGTCGATCAGTGAGCGGCGCACGGACCGCATGCTCGACCCGGCCTTCTCGCGCGGGCTCCCGCCCTTCCTTGCGCCGGCGGCTGGCACCAACAGTGGCTACATGCTGGCGCAGTACACGGCGGCATCCTTGGTCAGTGAGAACAAGGTGCTCGCACATCCCAGCAGCGTCGACACCATCCCGACTTCGGGTAACCAAGAGGACCACGTCTCGATGGGGTGGACATCGGTGCGCAAGCTGCGCGACGTCGTCCGCAACGTTCGCAGCGTGCTCGCTGTCGAGATGGTCTGTGCAGCTCAAGCCATCGACCTGCGCGCTGCGACAGCGGCCCCGAGCCCGGCCGTGGCTGCTGCCCACGCCGTTCTGCGCGAGCACGTGCCCGCCATGAACGTTGACCGTGAAGTTGCACCGCAGCTTGCAGCCGTCGACGCACTGCTTCCCGAGCTCGTAGCCGCGGCTGAGGGCGTCGCCGGATCGCTCGACTAAAGCAAGCGGCGCTTTCGATGGAACCCTTCGCCCGCTTCGGGGACATGCTGGCCACTGAACTTCTGGAGGTCAGTAACGACCCGGCATGCCTGGATAGCGCGGGATGGTGGGCGGTGGTGCACACGTACGAGGGCGCGTTCACGGCTGCACGCTTTGGACGGGTTGCACCTGTCACCGAGCGGGAGGCATCGCCGGGGCGAATGAGCGTCGAGTGGAGCCCGGTACCTCGCGCAGCGTGGGTGTCATCGATGACTCGCGGGCAGTATGTGAACGCGGTTGAGCAGATTCGGGCCGCGATCGCAGCCGGAACCGTCTACCAAGCAAACATCTGCCGCATCCTCGCCGCACCGCGCGAGGGACGAGACCTGCGGGGTTTGGCCGAGCTGCTGGCTCGCGATCATCCGGCGCCGCACGCTGGGACAGTGATGCTGCCGGAATATGGCGTTGAGGTGGTCAGCGCGTCGCCCGAGCTCTTTCTCCGGCGTGACGGCGATCTGCTGGAGTCCTCGCCGATCAAGGGGACCGGCCTCACGTCCGCGGATCTGCTCGACAAGGACACCGCCGAGAACATCATGATCGTCGACCTCGTCCGTAACGACATCGGACGCGTGGCGGCCACGGGGAGCGTCCAGGTCTCTTCGCTGCTCCGCCACGAGGAACACCCCGGACTGGTGCACCTGGTCTCCACCGTCCAGGGCACTCTGCGGCACGACATCGGTTGGGTCGAGATCTTGGACGCCGCATTCCCACCTGGCTCGATCACGGGAGCCCCGAAGTCGTCGGCCGTCCGCCTGATCGACGAGATCGAGATGGCCCCGCGCGGCCCGTACTGCGGAGCAGTCGGTTGGGTGGACGCCGACACGCGGCGCGCCTCCCTTGCCGTCGGCATCCGGACCTTCTGGGCAGACTCCCAGCGGCTCTACTTCGGCACCGGTGCCGGGATCACCTGGGGTTCCGACGCGGCTCGCGAGTGGGACGAGACCGAGCTGAAGGCCAACCGGCTGCTCGCGGTCGCTGCCCAGTCGTCAGCCGTGGGGTAACTTGCCGTCGACAACGGTCAACGAGCGCTTGGAGAAGGTGTGGGGCTGATGAAGGTTTGGGTCAACGGTCAGATCTGCAAACCTGACGACGCCCGAATCTCGCCGTTCGACCACGGTTTCACCGTCGGCGATGGCGTCTTTGAGACCTGCAAGGTCGATGGCGGACAGGCGTTTGCGCTGACCCGGCACCTGCGGCGCCTCGATCGCTCGGCGGCCGGTCTTGGGTTGCCGACGCCCGACCACCGAGTCATCCGTGCCGGGATCGCCGAGCTTCTCGACGCCGAGCCTCTTGCCGGCCGGCTGCGCATCACACTGACCGGGGGCCCGGGCCCCCTCGGGTCAGACCGAGGGGATGAAGGCACGACACTGACGCTCGCCGTCTCCCCAGAGAGCAGTTGGGAGCCATCGACGTCGGTGGCGGTCGTCCCCTGGGTGCGCAACGAACGATCAGCAGTTGCCGGTCTCAAGACAACGTCATACGCCGAGAACGTCGTTGCCCTTGACCGCGCCCACCAGCTGCAGTGCAGCGAGGCGATCTTCGCCAACACCGTTGGCGATCTCTGCGAGGGAACCGGCAGCAACATCTTCGTCGTGATCGACGGCGAGTTGCTGACGCCGTCACTGGCGGGCGGGTGCCTGGCAGGCATCTCCCGTGAGCTCGTCATCGAGTGGTGCGGGGCGGGTGAGGCCGTACTGCCTCTCGACACCCTCAAGGACGCGCAGGAGGCGTTCTTGACCTCATCGACCCGCGATGTGCAGCCGATCAACCGGGTGGTGTGGGACGACGCCGACGCCCAGTCCCTCAAGGTGGGACCGGTCAGCGAGCGGGCCCGCGCTGCGTTTGCCGAGTGGGCGGCGTCCACCCCCGACCCCTGACAACACTGCGGAAGTTCACTGGTGGCTATGACCCCAGCCAGCTTCCGCGTTCGTGCGGGCGTCAGCCGAGCAGCTGCTCGATCTGGGCGTCGATGTCATCGGGCATCTCTTCGGCACGGAACACCGTGCCACCCACCATCACCGTGGGCGCCTCGCTGATGCTGAGGGCGCTCGCAGTGGCAGCGTCCCGAGCCACTGCGGCGTGTACTTCGGGCGCGTCGAAGTACTCCGACACCCAGTCGCCGAGCCATTCCCCATCGCGCCCTGCGGTTGCCACGAGGTGCGGCAACCCCTGCTCGCGCACAGTGTGAAGGTCGCGCTGAAGGTGGAACAGGTACCCCCATGGGACGTCGTAGTCCATGGGCACGAGCTCGTCCCCAGCGCCCCGGGCAACTGCCCACGCCCGGACGGCGACGATGCAGCGACTGACGAGATCGCCGAGTTCGTCGGCGGGATCGGGAAGGAGACGCAACTGCACCTCGTGGCGGCCGCGGAAGCGCCAAGGCCGGCCGCCGTTGGAGTGTCCGTCGATGTCGAGGTAGGGCAGGAACAGGTTGGTCGCGGGGGAGACGGGGTCGACCCAGACAGAGATGGCGCTGTTGCGGCGGGACGCGAGCAACTCCGTCAGGTCGGGGTGCTGCCCGAAGTCGTCGCCCAGAAGGCGGCAGGCCCTGATGGCCTCGATGTCGTCGCTCATGGGGCTAGTGTGCCCCGCAGAGCTCTCTTCCGCCCCGCTCTTGCGGTAACTCGCTCTCTCTCTGCGAGTACGGCCTGGGCCCTTCCTAGGAGTTGGTCCGTTGGACGGCGCGCGTACCGTTCGAGCCCCCCGCGGCTCAGAACGTACCTGCTCATCGTGGGGTGCTGAAGCTGCCCTTCGGATGTTGCACAACAACCTCGACCCCGAGGTGGCTGAACGGCCGGACGACCTTGTCGTCTACGGCGGTAATGGTCGCGCTGCGCGCAGCTGGCCAGCCTTCGATGCGATCGTGAAGTCACTCCGCGACATGGCGCCTGACGACACGTTGCTGGTGCAAAGCGGCAAGCCCGTTGGCATCATGCGCACCCACGAGCGCGCCCCGCGGGTGCTGATCGCCAACTCGCTGCTCGTTCCGAAGTGGGCGACGCCGGAGTACTTCCGCGAGTTGGAAGACCTCGGCCTGATCATGTACGGCCAGATGACCGCTGGTTCGTGGATCTACATCGGGACGCAGGGCATCCTGCAGGGCACGTTCGCGACGTTCGCGGAGGTGGCAAACGAGCACTTCTCCGCAAGCCTGGCAGGGACCATCACCCTCACCGGCGGTCTCGGCGGTATGGGTGGTGCCCAGCCACTCGCTGTGACGGGAAACGGTGGTGTTGCCCTCTGTGTGGAAGTGGACCAGTGGCGGCTGCAGCGACGGATCGAGCACCGATACCTCGACGAGCAAGCTGACACCCTGGACGCCGCCATCGCCCGGTGTGAGGCTGCGAAGCGCGAACGCCGACCGTTGTCGGTCGGACTCGTCGCCAACTGCGCGGATGTGCTTCCTGAACTCGTTCGTCGCGGGTGGATTCCCGACATCGTGACCGACCAAACTTCAGCGCACGATGCACTCCACGGGTATGTGCCGCACGGCATCACCCTCGACGAGGCGCTCGAGTTGCGTCGCGTGAAGCCCACTGAGTACATCGAGCGATCAAGCACCTCCATGGCGGTGCACTGCCAGGCGATGCTCGACTTCCAGAGCGCCGGGGCAGTGGTCTTCGACTACGGCAATGGTCTGCGTGGTCAGGCCAAGGACGCCGGTGTCGCGAACGCCTTCGACTACCCAGGGTTCGTCCTGGCGTACATACGGCCGCTCTTTTCCAGAGGCGCCGGACCCTTTCGGTGGGCGTGCTTGTCCGGAAGCGACGCCGACCTCGCGGCGACTGATGACGCGGTTGCCAAGGCGTTTCCTGACGACGACGGTCTCCAGCGCTGGTTGCGCTTTGCCCGCGAGAAGGTCCACTACCAGGGCCTTCCATCGCGGATCTGTTGGCTTGGCTACGGTGAGCGCCACCAGGCCGGCCACGCCTTCAACGATCTTGTCGCCAGCGGCGCGGTGTCGGCGCCCATCGCGATCGGTCGAGATCACCTCGATGCCGGAAGCGTCGCCTCACCCGAGCGCGAGACCGAAGGCATGCTCGACGGATCGGACGCAATCGCCGACTGGCCCATCCTGAATGCGCTGGTGAACACCGCATCGGGTGCCTCCTGGGTGTCGGTGCACCACGGTGGAGGAGTCGGCATCGGGAAGTCGATCCACGCGGGCGTCGTCGTCGTGGCTGATGGCACCGAGGACGGGGCATGGCGGCTTGAGCGGGTGCTCACCAACGACCCAGGCATGGGCGTCATTCGCCACGCCGACGCTGGCTACGAGATCGGCACCGATACCGCCAGGCGGGTTGGGGTTCGGATGCCCATGCAAGAGGGCACCCATGCCCCCGACTGGCAGCGTTGATCCGTCAGGCACTTTCGTCGTCCCCCGCCGGTGCGCGTCACTGCCAGATCAGGTCGGGCGTCAGGTCATCGATCCGAGGTGCACCGAGCAGCCCCATCGCCATCGCGAGCTCGCTCCACAGCGTGTCGAGAACCCACTGGACGCCGCCTTGCCCGCCAACCGTGAGCCCCCAGATCACCGGCCGACCCACCATCACGGCTGCGGCTCCGAGCGCTAGGGCTTTGGCGATGTCGGTACCGCGTCTGATCCCACCGTCCACCACGATGGGCACCGCGCCGGCGACTGCCTGGACGACCCCAGGAAGCGCTTGGGCGGTTGGAACCACGGTGTCCAGATTGCGGGCGCCATGGTTGCTGACGACGATACCGCCGACGCCGGAGTCGACGCACCGCCGCGCTTCGTCGGCGCGCACCACTCCTTTCGCCAATACGGGAATCGGTGATCGGTCAACGAGCCACTCGAGGGTCTCCCAGGTGAGGCTGGGGTCCAGGTGTGGGTTGTAGATACGCTCGAATGGTCGAGGGTTGGGTGGCAGCGCCACCGATGGTGGAACACCAGCAAGTGCCGGTGGCAGTAGCCCGTCAACGGTGTGGCCGCTGGTCCTGCGGTCGCGGTCGCGGGCGCCGAGCAGCGGGGTGTCGACTGTGAGTACGAGAGCTTCTGCCCCGGCGGCCACCACATCGTCGATCAGCCGTGCGGTGAAGTCGAGGTCGGACTGGACGTAGAGCTGGAACCACCAGGGACCATCCGCTGCGGTTCCGAGTTCGGCTACCGGCGTCGAGCCGAGTGTGCTCATCACGGCGAGCGCCTCAGCAGCCGCGGCCCCGCGCCGCGTGGCCCCTTCGCCGTCGGGGTGGTACTGCCGGTGTGCAGCTGTCGGTGCGACAACTATGGGATGCGCGAACCTCCGCCTGAGGAGCTGCGTCGAGGTGTCAACGCCGGAAACGTCGACCAACACCCGCGGTGCAAGGCGCAGTTCGCGCCACGCCGAGTCGTTCCAGCCGAGCGAGACCTCGTCGGCGGCGCCACATGCTACGTAGTTCCAGGTGCGATCGCTGAGCATCTGCTGGGCGAGGTCTTCGAGGTCGCGCACACTGACGGCATCGTCGGGTACTGCGTTCGGCGCAGCGTCTGCGGCTGCATTAGCGGGTCGCGGCTCCACAGATTGCAGCCTAGACGTGGCAGCATCAGCGCGTGGACCTGATCGTGCGCAACATCGGACGGCTTCTGCCGATGAGCGATGCTCCTGAGGAGGTCATCGAAGGCGGTGCCGTTCGTGTTCACGATGGCGCGATCGCCTGGGTGGGCCTTGACCGTGATCTTCCGCCCGGGGCCGACGCTCATGAGCTCGATGCCGAAGGGCGCGTCGTGGGTCCCGGCTTCGTCGATCCACACACGCACCTGGTGTGGGCCGGATCGAGGCGTGAGGAGTTCGTGACGCGTTTGGCCGGCGAGTCCTACGACGGCGGCGGGATCGCCACAACGGTGGCGGCGACGCGAGCGGCGTCCGATGACACGCTCTTCGCGTTCGCTGCCGAACGCGGACGCCGAATGATTGCGAACGGGACAACGACCATCGAGATCAAAACGGGATACGGCCTGACCCCCGAGCACGAGCTCAGGTGTCTCGACGTCATCGCTCGCCTCGGCAGTGAACTGCCGTGGAACGTCGAAGCCACCTACCTCGGCGCTCACGTCATTCCGGATGGGCGTGACCGATCGGAGTACGTCGACGAGGTCGTCGCCACCGTTTCCCAGGCAGCGGTCAGGGGAGCAAGGTGGGTCGATGTCTTTTGCGACGAAGGCATCTTCACGCTTGAGGAAACGCGGCGCATTCTGCGGGCGGCACGCGAAGCCGGGCTTGGTACCAGACTCCATGCTGAGGAGATCGCCCACACGGGGGCCGCTGACTTGGCGGCCCAGTTTGGTTGTGCCAGCGCTGACCATCTCGAGCACGTGAGCGCCGAGGGTGCTCGAGCGATGGCTGCGTCCGGCGTCGTAGGTGTGCTGCTGCCGACGGTGACACTTTCGCTGCGCACTTTTGCGTTCGGCCAGTACCCGGTGCTGCGGGATGCAGGAGTGACACTCGCGCTCTCGACTGACTGCAATCCGGGAACGTCCTGGTGTGAGTCAATGCCGTATGTGGTGCAGCTAGCCTGCCTCGTCTATGGGATGCCGGTTCACGAGGCGCTGTGGGCCGCGACGCGAGGCGGAGCGGCGGCACTGCAACGCAGTGACGTCGGCCGCATCGCCGTCGGTGCACGCGCAGACCTGCTGGTGCTCGACACCGAACACGAGGCTGATCTCGTCGCGCACCTGGGTGCACCGGCGACCGCGGCGACGATTGTTGGTGGGCGGGTGTGGACGCCACCGTCGGGCTCTACTGTGGCGTCATGACCCAGCCCGACCAGCCAGCAGCCGCCGAGGAGCCGTTCGACCCGCCTGGACCGGACTGGCTCTACCGGCTGAAGGTGCGCATCACCGGCGACAGCGCCCTTCGACGCCTCGTCTGGCGCGTGGTGGCTACCACGATCGGAGTCGTGATCGTCCTGTTAGGGCTGTCGATGCTGGTCCTGCCTGGTCCTGGCTGGGCGGTCATCTTCCTGGGTCTAGCAGTTCTCGCCACCGAGTACGCGTGGGCGCACCGGCTCCTGGTGGTGACCAAAGACAAGGCACAGGGTGCGGCGTCCTCGGCGTGGGCTCCTGAGAACCGCAAGCGCACCATCGTGCTCGGGCTCATTGCCCTTTTCCTGGTCGCTGCCCTCGTCTCTTGGTACGTCTACGAGTACGGCTGGACGCTGAGCGGAGCCCTCGGCTGGTTCGGGCTCGGCTGACCTGCTGCGATAGGCTCGCGGCCCGTCAGGGCGGTTAGCTCAGTTGGTTAGAGCGCTTCGTTCACACCG
>JAJAYZ010000020.1 GCA_027118455.1 Actinomycetes bacterium | reverse complement strand
ATGGAGTCGCTTCCAAGCGCCTGCCCGAGCACGCTGGAGAGCGACCGCGAGAGTCCGTTACACCGAGATAACCTCGCTCTGACCTGCGGCGATGTGTGCGCGCCCGGAGAGATTCGAACTCCCAACCTTCTGATCCGTAGTGACGCGAGGGGGGTTCGTCGTTGGTCGTCCGACGACGTTTGTGCAGGTCAGCGCGTTGTGCGGATGGTGACGGACATTCGCGGATTGACCGCATAGCTGTCCCCATAGCTGCCATGAGTTTGGGCCTGCCTTCACAGGGAACTGCTCAGGACCCTCCCTGCGCCAGGCGGTCCCAATCAATCGGGCCCGTCGACTTCATCGCGTCGTCGGTCGTCACCTGGGCAGACCCATTCATCAAAGACCGCAACAAACCAAACCAGAAGAGGGTTACTCAGAATGAAGATCTTCGGGGGTAAGCCGAACAGGTGGTTGGACCAACACCACGAACACGACGACCGCCAGTCCCAAGGCCGCAACAACGGCGCCGAACACGAGCCCCGGAAGAAACAGTCCTTGGGCGAGCCCTGAAACAGCCAGGTAGGTGGTCGCAATCATTTGAGAGACAAGCCATCCAGTGACAGCAACTACGGAGATCGCCAAGACGACCTGCAGAACGCGCGACTTCAACATCGCCTTTCGCGGCGCACCAAGGATCACTACGGAGACTTCGCTGTATCTACGCTCGCGAATGCGATCCACGACCGATAATCCGAGCGCGATTAGTCCAAGCGAAAGGCCCAGCAGACCACCCATGATCGCGCCCCCCCGGTTCTCCTGATACAGAGCCAACAGAGCACCGTTGGACACGTAGTCCGGACGGATCGTAGGATCGAGCTCCGCGAGAGCAGCGACAATGGCGCTGGATTGGTTGTTGTCTTGGGATAACCATGTCACCGACGATGACGGTCCTATTGGCCCGACAAGGGTACGTGCGACGAAGACGGTTCCAAGGAATCCGAGGTAGGGAGCGTTTTCAAGCAGCATGCGTGCTTTGGGAGTAGTTGCCTTCGTCGAGCCGCCGGCCTCACTGACGTCGTACTCCACTCCCGGGGGCACCACTCTGTCTGGGTGACTAGCACTCGCGATTCTGTAGTGCTCACCATCGACGCAGGGAGTTTCCGACGAGATAGACGCGCCATCTTGGGAGCTGAGTAGGGCGGCAAGATCAGCGCACGTACCCCATGACTCAGAGATTCCTGGCTTCGCACGACGGGGGTGCTCGAAGTTTGGTTTGGTGTAATTGAGCGCTTTGACGACTCGGCCACCCGCTGCCTGATCGACCAGGTCGGCCGTGCGCAGGGGAAGACCAGATGGCCAATCACCGCTATTTACAGACACAAATGTCGGTTGGTCTTGCTGCCCCGATGCCAACCTCATGTCTGTGAGAACGGCCAATGAGACCACAGTTACCACGGTGACGGCTATCACGCCGAAACCAACCCGAGTTATTGATCCCGCGTCGGATGCTAGTGCGCGCCCTGCCATCACCCGACTAAAGCCTTCCCCACGTCTCGCTGTGTACTCACCGACGAATTGGATCCCTCGAGTAGTACCGACCATGACCCCAACTAGTAGGGCGATAGAACCTCCGACGAAGAGCAGTAGCGCGGTCGAGCCGCCCAACCATTCAGATCTGTTGAGACTTCTGGCGACAATTAGGGATGTAAGCGCCAAGACCCCGGCGAAGAACAGGGCTGGACCAATCCATGCCCGCGAGCTTGCCGAAGATCGTTGGGGTTCTTGGCGTTGCGAGAGTGGCTCCGAAACGATGAGCGCGGCCCGTCTGCGGGACGCGACTGTGCCGGCTATTAAAACGATCACCGTTATGGCGACAGCCCAGGTGAGCGACACCTGCGCGTCGTGGGGATACCACCCCACGCCCACTAGGGACGCCAGCCCAATACGCGGGAGTGCGCGCGCAGCTAGTGCCGCGCCGAGCGCTGCTCCTGGAATGACGGCGACAAGCATCTCGACGGTACCGACAGCAGCCAACTGACTGCGGGATGCGCCGAGTATTGCGATTGCTCGGTCTCGCCGATATCTCGACGCCGCAGACAACTTGGCGACGACGGAAAGGAACACCAGTAGTGGTAGGCCCACCAGAAATAGGACGATCATTGAACTGCTGAAGCGCTCGGTTTGAGCGGCACCATCACCCCTGGGCGGGGCAAAGGCAGCTACATCCTGTGCCTCGGGGATGTCCCTTGCTGCCAGTCCGACATAGGCGACGAGTTCGTCTGGCCCCGCCAACCCCTGCGGTCCGATTGTGCTGTTGATTCGACCCGGGACAAGGTCGGCGAGTAAAGGATCTTCGTCCAAACGACTCTGTAGTTCTGGTGACGCAACTACCTCCCCAGGGCGAGGAATGCCTTCCAGGCCGGGGGGCAGCACCCCTTCGACTGAATCAGGGTTGGCTATGAAGATTCGTGTCAGCGGCTGTCCACGCCAAACGTCATCCCGCACCGTAACTCGCAAGGCGGGATCGTGACCGCTGGCGGAGACCGGAGTTCGGGCCGCGATGCGCTCGTGGCGACCGTTCAAACCACGAGGGACGGCAATCGCAAGGAGCAGGACCGCTACCCCAATGGCAATGCCCACGGCTAGAAGGACGAGACGAACCAAGCCCGGTCTACCTGAGCCCCGAACAATCCATCTACCTAGGCGCCAAGGATGCATCAGACAACTCGCCCGTCGGCCATCTTGACGCGACGATCCGCGTGGGACGCAACATCCGGGTCATGCGTAACCAAAAGAACTCCAGCGTTAACCGCGCTGGCGGCCGAAATGAAGGCGTCCAAGACGAGAATCGCGTTTGAGCTATCCAACGAACCTGTTGGTTCGTCCGCAAACACAAAGTCGGGTTGGTTCACCAAAGCTCGTGCCACAGCCGCACGCTGAGCCTGACCCCCAGAGACTTGATCCGGGCGACGTAGCTGCTCGTCCGTCAATCCAAGCAATTCCAAGATCTCGCTCGCGGCGACCTTGGCCTTGCGCATCTTCTGCCCAGTGAGCAGAAGGGGCAGGCAAACGTTCTCAAGCAGGCTCAGCTCCGCCACAAGATCTCCGAACTGGAAAACGAACCCGAGCCGTTCTCGTCGAAGTTTGGCGCGGTCTTCTGCGGACCAAACGGCAATGTCTTGACCATCCCAGACAATCCCGCCCGAATCCGGGGTAACGAGGCCAGCCATGCAATGCATGAGCGTGGACTTCCCCGATCCGCTGGCCCCAGTGAGACTCACGACCTCACCCGGCGACAGGAGCAGGTTCACCCCATCGAGCGCCATAGTTGTGCCGAACTTAAGGGCAGCGTCTTTGGCTTCAATCAAGTTGGTTTCGCGCTCTCGTGGGATCGACCCGGACAATGGTTCCAATACTCAGTGAAGTTGATACTGACTCATAATTATCCTAGCCTCATCCGCACTGAAGCTCAGCCGCCCGACGGAAGCGCAACGGCGCGCGAGTGTGCGGTTTCATCGCGTTGCCTGACCAACCGGGTGTCTTGGCAGTCAGCGACACATAGGACATTTGCAATGGACGAGGTCACGAACGGCGTGGCATGAACGGGGCGACCTTGTTGTCGGGGTCGACGTCATCTCAGATACCAGTGTGTGCTTCGGGCTGGTTGGCTTTCGCGGGGTTGGCGGAAGCCAACTGACCCTGCTACGCGGAGTCGGCGGCGAGCTGTTCGAGGTGGTCTACGTAGGCAATCAGGTGCGAGTAGGGGATGCGTCGTGATCGTCCGAGGGTGACTGACCCCAACCTGCCGTCGCGGATGAGTGCGTACACGTACGTCCGCCCCACCCCTAGCGCGTCGGCGGCTTGCTCTGGGGTCAGCAACAGCGGCGGCACGGAGCTCGTGTGTGATCGGTCTGAGGGGTGCATCAGGGTTCCTCCTTGGGAGCTGTTCACTACATGAGGTGTGCAGATGTGACCGCGAGACCGGGGATGCCCGCGAAGGCGGCTTGCCTCGGGGCTTGCATCCGTCGTCGCGGTGCGGTCGTCGAAGGCGAATGCGGTGGCGCGCTATTGCCGTGGGGCTGTCGCGGCGCTGCCGCCGCTGAAGAGACGAACCACGTCGCACCTGGACGAACGAAATCGAGCCCGGCCGGGTCGACTACAAAATTCTTTGGCTGATCCTTGCCGACATCCTCGGCGCCAGCCGCACGACAACCCCTCCCGCGCAGGATGCCTCCTCAAGGAGGCGGGCAACGTGCTGTCAATCGGACTGGTGAGCTCGGGCCACGCGGCGGTCGAGTACTTCGTGAAGCAGACCGCCGGCTGCGGCGCCGACTACTACACCCGACCCGGACAAGCGACCGGACGCTGGATCGGTGCGGGCGCCCACACGCTCGGGCTGACCGGTGATCTGACACCCGACGGCCAGCAGGTCCTTCGCGGTCTGCTCGACGGGTACGGGCCGGACAGTGCTCGGCTTGTCCCGGCGGTGCTTCGCGGTGACCCCCGCGGCCGGCTGCCGGCGGCACCGCTGGTGGCGGCGGTGCGGGACGCGGCAGTCGAAGCGGGCATGTCCGTGGGGCTGTTGCTGGACGACCATCGGTTGACCAAGCAGTTCACCTCAATGGCGGCGGGGCTCACCGGGGGTGCAGTGGTTCGGGCCCGCGGAGTTCGCGCAGACGTCTCGGTCGCGATCGCCAATGCGGCCGGCCTGAACGCGCACTCGGTCTACGCGCCTACTTCGACCAACGGTCCCGACCCAGTCGCGGAGGCGCTCAACCACGTGGGCGAGCGCATCGACATCCGCCGAGCGGGCCTCGACCTGACCTTCTCGGCCCCCAAGTCCGCATCGGTTCTGATGGCCTTCGCGACACCAGAGGTTGCAGACCAGGTTCGTGCTGCCCACGCGGCCGCCGTCGATGACGCCGTTGCCTGGCTGGAGCGGACCACCGCCTTCGTCGCCCGCGGGCATCACGGTGACGGGCAGCGGGCGCAGCGGCTGCCCTCTGACGGGTTCATCGGGGTGGCGTTTGAGCACGCGACCAGCCGCGCCGGTGACCCTCAGCTGCACACGCATGTCGTGGTCGCCAACCTGCTCCACGGCATCGATGGCCGCTGGTCGGCGGCCGACAGCAAGGCCCTGCACCGGCACGGGAAGACCGCCGGATACCTGTACCAAGCCGTTCTGCGAGCCGAGCTCACTCAACGGCTCGGGGTGGGCTGGGGGGGAGTGAGCAAGGGAACCGCGGAGATCGCGGGCATCCCCCGACTCCTGCGCAGAGTGTTCTCCAAACGAGCCGAGCAGATCGCCTCGGCGCTATGGACCGCGGGGACGACGGGATCCAAGGCTGCGCAGAGCGCCTGCCTGTCCACCCGCCCCAGCAAGGATCACGCCGTCACGGTTCGGGCCCTGCGAGATCGCTGGACGGCCGAGGCCCTAGCCACCGGCCACGACGCCGACCGCATCGTCGCTGAAACCCTGGGCCAGGGACATTCCGTCACCCGCCTCGACGTCATCGACCTCACCGATCACCTGCTCGGCCCTGAGGGTCTGACTCGGCAGGCGACGACGTTCGACCGGAATGGCCTTCTTCAGGCGATCGCCGCGGCGTTGCCCGCCGGCACCGAGGTCGACGTCGCCGGCGTGGAGGCGCTCGCTAACGGAGTCCTGCGCGATCCTCGGGTGGTCCACACCTCCCCTGCCGATGGAACCGGTGACGCTCACGAGTGGTCTCCGCGCTGGACGACCACCGGGATGTTGGCCATCGAGGAGGACGCCCTCGATCTCGCCGAGTCGCTGCGGTCTCGTCCAGTCGAAGCTGCACCCCGAGGGCTGGTGGAGTGGGCTATCGGCCAATGCAACCTCGGGGGCGACCAAGCCGCGATGGTCCGCTCGCTGACCACAGTGCCGCAGTCGCTGCACGTCGTGGTCGGCCCCGCCGGGTCAGGCAAGACCGCAGCGCTCGCTGCGGCGGCGACCGTGTGGCAGCTCACTGGCCGCAAGATCATGGGAGCGTCGCTGTCCGCACTCGCCACCCGGCAGCTCGCCCGCGGCGCGGACATCCAAGCCATCACAGTTGCCCGGCTGCTGACACGACTCGACGCCAGCGCCCGGTCTGGCATCGGACCGCTGACCGATCAGTGGGTGCTGGTGATCGACGAGGCCGGCATGGTCGGCACCCGCGACCTGACCCGCCTACTCGCTCACGCAGAGGCCGCCGGCGCCAGCATGGTCCTGGTCGGCGACCCAGCACAGCTCCCCGAGATCGAGGCTGGCGGGCTGTTCGCCGCCCTCGCATCGGACG
Organism: Actinomycetes bacterium; assembly: GCA_027118455.1. Classification (GTDB taxonomy): domain Bacteria; phylum Actinomycetota; class Actinomycetes; order JAHEKZ01; family JAHEKZ01; genus JAHEKZ01. Next base: position 4,079 of record JAJAYZ010000020.1, on the reverse strand, counting down.
CTTCCGCCGAGCTCCACCACAACCACCGGCAGAGCGAGGAGTGGGAGCAGCACGCACTGACCCGCCTCCGCGACGGGGGCGTCGACCGCGCCCTGGACGCCTACCTTGCACACGACCGCGTCCACATCACCACCGATACCGAAGCCCTCCGGAACCGTGTCGTCGCTGACTACGTGCAGGTCGCCGGGGAAAGCGGCCACCCCGACGGTGTCGCGATCCTGGCCGCGACCCGCCACCAGGTACGGACCTACAACGAGGCGGTACGAGAGCAGCTCGCCGGCGACGGGCTCCTCTCGGGACCGGAACTCACCATCCCTACGGATGACGGCGACCTGCGACTGCGCGCCGGGGATCGAGTTCTGATAGCGCGCAACGACTACGACCGCGATCTGCTCAACGGTGACCGTGCCGTCGTCGCGAAAGTGAATTCCGAGACCGGGGCGCTGACGCTGACAACTCCCGACGGTGCCACCCACGACCTGCCCCATAGCTGGCTGGACGACGGCCGCCTCGACCACGCCTATGCGTTCACCTGTCACAAGGCCCAAGGGCAAACCCTCGACGCGACCCTCGTCGCTGGATCCGCCGCCTTGACCAGCGAAACGGCGTACGTCGCACTCTCGCGCGGGCGAAGCGCCAATCACCTGTACCTGGCACCCGAGCCAGGACGTGACGACCCAGCACAGGAGTGGCTCACCGACACCGTCCTGACCGACGTCAGCCGACGTCTGCGCACCAGCCGACGCCACGTCATGGCCGTCGACCAGGTCAGACCCAGTCGAGCCGTCAGCCCGGGCGTATCCGCTCCGAGCCGCGAAGCGGTGGGCATGTGAATTGCGCGGCCGTCCACAGATCAGAAGGTCGGGGGCCCATCTCCACGGGTCGTGTCGCAGGGTGACTACAGCTTCGAGAGGCGGCTGCAATGGGTAAGCGTGGACATGGCGAGGGCGCGGTGTACCGTCGACGCGGCCGATGGGCCGGTGCCATCACCGTTGACGTCGCTTCAGACGGCACGCAGCGACGCCGCTACGTGTCCGGCGACACCCGTCGTGAGGTTTTGGCCCGGTTGGACGAGCTGCGGCGGCAACGCGACACCGGCCGCTTGGTTGCCACCACGCGCGGCCTGACCGTCGCGGAGTACTTCAGTGAGTGGGCGACCGGCACGATCGCGCACCAGGTGGCGATCGGGGAGCTTCGTGAGTCGACGGCTGACAACTACCTCGACCTCGCGGACCGAATGATCGTCCCTTACCTGGGACGCCACCGGCTTGAGGAGCTCAAGCCCGTTCATCTGCGTGAGTGGCTGGCGAAGCTTCGTCGCACAACGAACGCTCGCGGTCGCCCCTACTCCTCGCGCACCGTCCAGCTCGCCCATGCCATTCTGCGCCGCGCACTGAACGACGCGCTGCGCGACGAAGTCGTCACCCGCAACGTCGCACTGCTGGTGAAGGCTGGCCGCGTCACCTCGCCGACGATTGAGCCGCTGCAACTCGACGAGCTTCAGCTGCTGCTGGTCGAAGCCGCGTCCGACCGGTTGTACGCGCTATGGCTGCTCTTCATCGCGCTCGGTCTACGACGCGGTGAGGCTCTCGGGCTGCACTGGGACGACATCGACTTCGAAGCCCGCACACTCAGCATTCGACGCTCCCTTCAGCGACGCCGAACCAACGAGCTGACACCCAGCGGACGACGCCGGGGCCACCTCGTCGAGGTCAACACCAAAACCGAGGCCAGCGTCCGAACGATCGCACTCCCCCAAGTCGTTCTCGACGCGCTGATCCAGCACCGCGCCACCCAGGAGACCGAAGCTGCAGACGCCTTGGCATGGATCGACCGCAACCTGGTCTTCACCACCCACGTCGGCACCTGGCTCGACCCACGCAACGTCTACGCCTACTGGCATGCACTCTGCGACCGAGCCGAAGTTCGACGCTGCCGACCGCACGACCTACGGCACACCGCTGCCTCCGTCCTCCTGCTTCAGGGGACCGACATGCGGACCGTCATGGAGATACTCGGCCACTCCCGGATGGCCACCACCTCCGACCTCTATACCCATGTCCTGGCCGAAGTGAAGGCCGACGCCGCCGAGCGCATGGACACATTCTTAAGGGGGCTGCAGTAGTGACGCCGGTCGAGCCATCCGCATGCGCTGCCCGCAGAGGCGCCATTGGGACCGGTGACCACCCACTCGATGCGATCGACTGTCTGTCCTTGTCCCTAGAGTTCGTGGCATGAACCCGGTCGAGCCTGTCATTGACGTGTCCGGATGGGCACCCGACGACGAAGAACCGCTCGGGGCGCGCGACAAGTTCTGGATCCGTGAGAGCACCGACCCCGAAGCAACCTGGTGGCTTTTCAAGCGACCGCGAGCAACAGGACTGCCCGAACTCGGCGCAGACCTGTGGGCGGAGGTACTGGCAAGCCGGATCGCCGAGCTACTTCCACTGCCGGCGGCGGAGGCACGCTTCGCTCTCTGGCAGGGCCGGCCAGGTGTGATCAGCAAGCGAGTGGGTGACGGGCTGGTCCACGGGAACGAACTCCTGTCATCCCACAACCCTGGGTACCGCACAGCGCAGGTCGGCCCGGTGCCTGGATATGACCTTGACGCAATTGCCGTCGCTCTTGACGGTTACGCCAGCAGCGAGCCGGGGCTGTCGGCCTTCGAGGCCTTCACGGGATACCTGACCTTCGATGCACTTGTCGGCAACACCGACCGCCACCACGAGAACTGGGCCGTGCTCACCGGCAGTCAATCGTTGGCGCCCACCTACGATCACGGCGCCTCACTGGGCTTCAACGCCACAGCAGCTCGCCGCGTCGACCCGGCGGCCTTCGCTGAGCGAGGCAGCGCCCGTCACTTCCCAGGCGACCCTCGACTGAGCGACCTCGCGCACCAGGCCCTCGGCAGGGTGGACGATTCAGTCCGAGCCCTGTGGCTCAAGAGGGTGAGCGCTCTTGACGGAGGAATGATCCGAGACGCCATTTCGGTGGTTCCCGGTGGCTGGATGTCGGACGGGGCGCGTACGTTTGTGGAGGACTTCATCACAGCGAACCAAAGGAGGCTCACCCCATGACCGTTGATGCACTCTCGACGCGGCCTCCCCGGGTGGCCACCCCCCACCGGTTCCTTGTCCTGTGGCAGTCACCCAGCGACCGTTCCTATCACCGGGTCGGCACCCTCGAGCGTGACACCGAGGGGTACACGTTCCAGTACCTGCCTGCAGCCCGGAGCACCTCCGGCTTCGAGGCGTTCGCTGGCTTCCCCGACCCCGATGTCGAGTATCGGTCCCAAGAATTGTTCCCAATGTTCGCCAACCGAGTCATGACCCCACGACGCGACAGCTACGGCGCCTACGTCCAGTCACTCGGGCTGAGTGACGCGAGGCCCGAACCATTCGAGGTCCTGGCGCGCACCCTCGGCACCCGAGCCACCGACCTCGTCCAACTGCTTCCAGTCCCCACCATCGACGCGCAAGGTTTGCTGTCCTTCTACTTCCTCGTCCACGGCAGCCGGCACGTGGACGCTGAAGCCGAGCGACTGGGCCGTTTGCAGCCCGGCGACCCCCTCTACTTGGCCCCTGCGGACGACAACGAGGTCAGCCCGGTCGCGGTCCTCGTCGACAGCCAGCCTCAACCGACTCGCGACCGCGCCCTGGGGTACGTCCCGGACGTACTGGCACCCCTCGTCCGCGCACTGCTCGCCAGCGGAACCACACTCCGAGTTGTTGCCGAGCAGGTCAACCTGCCCACCGCTGGGCACGTCTCCGACCACATGAGACTCCTGGCCAGGATCGACGCCATCGCACCCGAGGGGTTCGACATAGACGCGGCGCTGTCTTCCTGATTTCGCGACGTTCCCGCTCCGCATAGCTGCCCGCATAGCTGCCACAGCCTCAAAACGACCAAGAGCCGATCCCTCGTGAACGAGGAAATCGGCTCTGACCTGCGGCGATGTGTGCGCGCCCGGAGAGATTCGAACTCCCAACCTTCTGATCCGTAGTCAGATGCTCTATCCGTTGAGCTACGGGCGCCCGGCCCGAGGGGCCAGGCACAGACTTTACCGGGCCTGACTGGTT
>JAJAYZ010000019.1 GCA_027118455.1 Actinomycetes bacterium | reverse complement strand
CGGCGACTACGAGGCCTTGCCCCACGCGATACTTCCGGCCGATTCAGTCACGCTCGGCGACGCGGTTCGCGCGGCCATTCAGGCCGACCCGCACATGGCAGCCATGCAAAGCAGCGACTTAGAGGCTCCGCCGTTCGATGGAGACAACTGGTGGCTAGCAACGGCGACTCGAAGCGGTAACGACGTTTCGCTCGAGCCCATCGACGCTTGGCCCTTCTATGGGATCGATGATGCAGGGCGAGTCCGCTTCTACACGAGTCTCTACGACTTCTCGGTCGTGCAGGTCGACCGTGCCATAACCAACGGCCACTACTCGGGCGACGACGTCGTGGTCACCCGCGCTGGTGCGTTTGGCGGCAACGGTGCAGTCGTCGTTGACGTGGTGCAGTGGTTGGTCGACCACCGTCCCGAAGCCGGGCTGGGTGCGGCCGCTGAAAGAGTGTGGAGCAGATGGCGCCGGCGTGAAGCCGATGCAGTTCGACGCTTGGCGGATGACTGGGCGTCCCGAGGTATTGACTCGCCGCAGCACCTCCGGCACTTTATCGAAACCCGGCAGCGTTGGTTTTCGAGCGTTCTCGCGGAATGGCTGGCGCTTTCTGAATCGGCTGCGACCGCTGTGTTGACTGCCATCGGCTACGAACCCGCGGAACTCGACGCCATCGACCTTCGGCCAGCAAGGCATCCCGTCGCGAGCGCGACGTCTGGATCTTCTCCGAGGCAGCGGCGCATTGCGAGTCTCTTGACATTGAGGGGCACCTTTGACGACTCAACAACCTGTTCTGCTCCCCCTGTTCTGCTCCCTTTGCGCGATCGGTAGTGCCAGCGATGACGTTGATCAGCCGGTGGAGGTTCGGCGGACTACGCCGGCATGGTCGTGTGTGTGAACGACGGCCAAACGAGTCTGTGTGGACGTCATCACGTCAGCATGTAAGTGAGCCGTGGCGATCCGCATGTCGTACGAGGACCAACCTTGGCAGCGCGAAACGGCGGGTCATGCTGCTGTCAGGCGGCGGCCACAACAGCGAGGATCTCCTTGAGGACGCGGCCGGGGGCGTCGAACGCGATGTCGTGACCCCCGTCGATGACGACCTGCACGGGCCGGGAGCTCCCCGCCAGCCACACGCGCTGCTCCGCCGGGTCCGCTGACTGCCCGGCCTTGGCCGTGACGACGGTGACCGGAATGGCTCTGATCTTCAAGCGTGCGACGGCCATCTGGTGCTCGACGGCGTAGTAGTCCACGTGTTCGGGGTTCGCGGGGTCGGACCACTCCGGTGGACCGTCGCTGTGCGACATCGAACGCTGTCCGGCCGGGACATCGAGCATGACGAGTCCGGCGACGTCTGCGGGATAGCGGCCCGCGTGCTGGTACACGTCGAAGCCGCCGCCGGATGCTCCGACCATGACAACTGGCCGCGGGATCCTGGCAGCTGCGAGAAGTTTGTGCAGGTCACTGGTCACGTCGTCGAGGACCCGGGCCCGTCGAGGTGCGGCCTCGCTTTCGCCCAATCCGGCCCGGTCGTAGGTACACACCGTGGTGGTCGCCGCCAAGTCGGCGACCAGCACCGACGCCCGCCATCGTGCCAGCCCGGCGTCGGACGACCCGGCGTCGAGCACCACCGCCGGGGCGCCGTGCCCCCAACAGGCCAACGCGAGCTTGCGCTGGTCGGCCGCGACCGCGAACAGCCCGCTGGGCGACGGCGTGGCCATCGGGTCAGCGGACGACGGTGTAGTCGCGCTGCTTGACGCGGTAAGGGCGGTGGATGGCGGCTCACCCGACCCGGCCGACGGTGTGCTGCCTGCACCGCAGCCAACCGTCAGGACGCTCATCGCAACTGAAGCGCACAGCCTGATCATCATCCGGGCGTCTCCACCCACCCGCCGGACCAGCGCCATAACGCCAGTATGCTCGCGCTCCCGTGGCCGCGCCAGAGCCTCTGCTATAGGCATCGGATCCGCGACCGTCGTCGCCCACATACGTGCCGCTCTACTGCCAGTTTGGAACCGAGCGGAAGTGCCAGCTCTGCGACGTTCGCGTTGTGGTCGACGTCTGCGATTTCAATCTCGCCCAGCGTCAGGTGGCGAAGTCGATCTGCGGCATAGCGAGCGCTTCCACCTCCACCGAGTCCACCGAGTCCACCTAGTCCACGCCAATTCGCGGCGGTATGACGCATTGATTGAAGGATCAAAAGCCGGTTTCGGCACGCTGGCCTCTGTACATTGCCTGGGGTCCAGCGTCATGCTTGCGCCCGTGGACGATCTGGAGCCCGCCGAGCTCGTCGGCTCTCTCGCCGAGGCGTACGTGAACTCGCGCTGTCTGCACGTGGCCGCGACGCTCGGGCTGGCGGACGCCGTGGGCGATCGGACGCGCCCGCTCACGGATCTCGCAGCCGATCTGGGTGTGGACGCCAGTGCTTTGGGGCGGGTCGTCCGGCACCTCGCGTCCCTCGGCGTCTTCGTGGTGGAGAACGGTCACGTGGCGCACAACGACGCTTCCCGGTTGCTGCGGACCGGTGACCCCGAGGGCTTGCTGCCGCTCACCCGGATGCTGGCACTGCCCATCCTGTGGGACTCGTTCAAGACGCTTGAGGAGACGGTGAGGACCGGCCGTCCAGGAGCGAGCTTCCACGATCCCGGCGGCTTCTTCGCATACCTCGACGCGCATCCCGACGAGTCCACCGTCTATGACCAAGGTATGACCGCGATGACCCTCCGGCGGATAGCCCGCATCGTGCCGGCCTACGACTTCACGCCTTTCGAGGTGATCGCCGACATCGGCGGCGGACGCGGGCACCTGCTGCGCGCCGTTCTCGAACGGGCACCGGGCGCTCGCGGGATTCTCTTCGACCGGGGCCACGTGTTGGCTGACGCCGAGCCAGATGACCGCGTCACAACACTGTCCGGAAGCTTCCTCACCGATCCCTTGCCGCAGGCGGACTGCTACCTGCTCTCAAACGTCATCCACGACTGGTCCGACCGCGAAGCCCTAACCATCCTGCGTGCAGTCCGCGCCGCGGCCACACCGCAGTCCACCATGCTGCTGATCGAGTTCGTTGTTCCCGACGACGCCAGCGAGTTCGACGCGAGTGACATTGACATCTACATGCTCGCATTGGTCGGCGGCCGGGAGCGCACCCGGGATGAGTACGCTGACCTGCTCGACTCCAGCGGCTGGCAGCTCCGGCGAGCATTGCTGACTCCCAGCCAGACCATCCTCGAGGCGGTGCCCGCCACCGACGACTTGGAGCGAGGCGCGTCTCAGGCCATTCCGCTGTGACGGCGAGAGAATGCCACTCCATCCGATCGACGGACTGGGTCATCGGCGACGCACGGCTCGTCGAACTTCCCCGTCGAACCTCATGACCCGGCGATCCGGGCTGCGTCATTGTGGGCGGAATGACGCACATCGGAGACTCCATAACCGGACCGTGCGAGGGTGTGGCTACCTTGATCCCTCAGTTCGGAGTCGACGTCCGATCATCGGCGGGTGAGGGAGCGCGGCCTCAGCCTCAGGCGTCCATGCCTGCCGGGTTCCACCGAGGAACTTGACCGAACGGGATCGGCCGCCAGCGGACGCCGGTGGACCCATCCGGGATCCCAGGTTGCGCTGTGCTGCCGAGCTCCTCATCGATCTGACTGGCCGTTGTCAGCACCTTGGCAGCGGTTGCGCGAAGCAGATCCGGGTCGCTAGCGGACCAGCCGGCGACGTACGGGACGGAGTAGTCACCAGCGTCAAGACCGGCTGCCGCAGTCACCAGGTAGGCGATGGACTCGGCCTCGATCTCGGCCACGCCACGGCACTCCACGGACCGGTGGTACGTGTCGGCGAAGCGTGTCCCGTGGTCGGCTCGGATGTGACCGAGTTCGTGCGCCAAGGTCTTCACCGCCTGCGCCGGACCCACATCGTCGCGCACCCGAACGACACAGTCGTCGAAACGTGTATAACCGCTGGCGCCGCCACAGGCACCGCGCTCCACCACGAAGCCATCCGCTTCCACGAGATGCACGAGCCGCTCCCACAATCTGTCCGGAGCTGCTCCACTGAGCAGATCAGGTGTGACGTCGGGCAACGGATCGCCCTCAGTCTGGTTCACATCGAAGACGTGCACCACCCGGAACCCTCGCAACTCACGCTTCGCCTTCTGCTGCGCGTTCGCCTGCTCCTCACATGACGTCGCACGATCGGCTTCCCCGTCGTCACTGCCCCGGTAGACTCTGGACAAATTTCCGTGAACGAGTCATCCTCTGGCGGCGTCTTAGGATGAGGTCTTCGTCGCACCGGCGCCCGTCGGGGGGGTGCCCTCGGCCGCCGCGACGGCCAGTTTCGTGGCGTGCTTCTCGCTGTCGGTCACGGCGTCGCTCGCATGCCTGTCGAGGTATTGCTGCGGGTCCTTGTCGACGGGCTTGGTACCTGCGGCGGCCTTCTGCGATTCGTATCGGAGGAAGTTCACCGCGATCACGTGGCGTAGTTCCAAGGTCGCCTGCTGTCGGAAGTCGGCCAGGTCTTGCCGCTCCTCCTCACCCATGTGGTCACTGTTGTGCACGTTGGCGTCGACGACGGCCGTCCACCAGCCGACGGAGCCCGTTTCGTGCTCATCGGCCGCGCGAACGGCCGCACGGATCTCGTTGTGGTCCTTCACAGCATCCTCGACCTCTTCCTCGGTCGATTCGGCGTCCGCTCCGCCCGTCCCGAGCCGCAACAACTCAGGGTAGAAATATCGCTCCTCGGCTTCGGCGTGCGTCTCGAGGAGGATCGCGAGTCGCCTCCAAACAGCCGCCAGACCCTCGCGGTCGTCACGCGGCCACTGCTCGAGGTAGGCGAACATTCGCCGCTGCTCGTCGTGCTGGTGCTGGATGATTTCGGTGATGTCCATCGTCGGGTCGCCTCTCCGTTGAAGAAATCCTCCGAGTGGTGGTAGCAACCTAGCGGGGGGTCCGCTTCGCGGCACCAAGTCTTCCGCGAACCTCAGGAGTTCCTGCGGACGTTAGTCGAGGCCGAGATCACCGTCCGTGACGAGTCCGACGCCCGGACCCGTCTGTGCCAAGCCGCATTTCCGGTCACCAAGACGCTCAACAACTTCGACGTCGCGGCGTCATCGATCCCCAAGGCGACCTTCGACTGCCTGGGCTCGCTGGAATGGATCAGGGCTGCGGAGAACGAGTGCATGATCGGGCCGGCCGGCACCGGCAAGAGCCACGTCTTGGTGCGCTCGGCATCTCCGCAGTCGAAGCCGGACACCGGGTCCGTTACTTCACCGCCGCCGAACTCATCGAGACCGGTTGGGTTGACATCTTCTATGAGGGACGAGGATCAGGACAGGGCCATGACGCGGCGTGCACTGCAACCTCGACCCTCGTCCTGCCGCGCGCCGATCGCAGTCGAACCAGAGCACCTTCTTCAGAGGGTTTCCAGTGTTGCTGCGATGACGGTGGTGGGTAGGTAGAGGTCGTAGTTGTCCCCGCCGTTGGGGTCGAAGGGTGTGAAGCCGAGTCGGTCTGTCCACCAGGTACGGGCGGGGTCGTTCAGTGCGGTGACGACGACCACCTTGAACGCGGCAGACTCATTGAGTTCGACGGCGGTCGCCAGGATGTGCTTGACGAGCCCATTCTCCGGCCTTCGTGGCTCTCGTCGACGGCGAGGCGCCCGATCAGCAGCGCTGGGACGGAACCCGGTGCTCGCTTGCCCAGCGCGGCCGGTGCTCCGGAGATGTCGATCCCGGTCATCGACAGCGTCGCGTACCCACGACCTGGAGCTCGGCGTCGGTGATCACCCACGTTGCCGCGGTGTTCCCTTGCCGGTCCTGACCTGCGTACGGTCACAGCCACTCCGCGTAAACGGGTTCGCGGCACACAAAGTCCGCACGGCTGTGGAGGTCCACGTCAAACAGGCAGGGACGGTGATAGCTAGTCAAGCCAGTCGAACTTCCGCAACCGGCTCAACGCAGCCGCCAGCCGGGTGTTCACCGTTCCCGGCTCAGCCAGCGCGCGGGCGAACGCAGCCGCCGCTTCCGGTTTCAGGCTGATTATCGATCGCTCGGGCAGAACCTCCTCGACCCTCGCCTGGGCTGCCTCGAGCACGAACGCGGACAGGGACAGGTGGGTCGCGGCCGCGGCCCGCTCCAGGGTCTGTTTCGCGGCGGGGTCGACCCGGACCTGGAGGCGTTCATCCTTCATCGTCATGTGCTTACAACGGCAGTGCCAGCGATGGCGGCAAGCTCGATCCTGCTCTCCAGGCGCCGCCAACTGAGCCGTCCCCCTGTCGGGCGTCGGCGACGCGGCGCTCCCCCAACCGGTGATGCCGACGCCGGACCGCTGCAAGCGACAACGAACCGACCGCAATCTGACCCAGGGTGGGGGTGATGCAGGTCCGCAACAACCCCCGGTATAGCTCCTTGGCCCACTCCCGTGCCGTCGGATACTCCTCCATCCACACCCCGACGTACGTCGTGATCGACGGGGACGCCGACCGCTTGAGCCGCGCCCACCAAGCCCCGCGAATCAGATCCGCGTGCCGAACATCGACCCACAGCGACGCATCAGTGCGGTTCGCGAACGCCTTCGGCGCCGACACATACCTACCGTCCGGGCCGGCCACCCGCGCACGGAACCGACCCGACGGCAACCCTGGCTCACCTTGGTCGTCTGGCACCTGCGCATTGAGTTGAGACATTGCTGAGTTCTCCTTGCTGACCGTGACGGGCCCCTGCTACTCCCGCGAGGCCCCCACAAGAAGGTTGTGCCGCCCGCCGAGAGGACCGGAGCCAGTGGGCCCCGGCCTCATCGCCGAGGGAGTCACGATCGCGCAAGCAGCGATCGCCGCGCTCCACGCCGACGCGCCCGGCTTCGAAGATACCGACTGGGTCCAGCTCGTCGAGTGGTACGACGAGCTAGTCCCCCACACCGACACCCGATCGTCAGAGTCAATTGTGCCGCCGCGATCCGCGAAGCGATCGCCGCGTATCTGCACGCGAAAAACGGCGATGTAAAACTTGCCGCCCGCCTAAACACCGACGCAGACCACAACGCACCCAGCCTCGCAGAACGCGACCATCAGATCCGCCAGGCGGCGCGACTCAACGAGATGCTGACCACTAACGATGATCGGTGGTCAGGCGCGGAAGCCCAGCTGGCCACCGGTTACACAGACCACTGGCGTCCTCAGTGACCCTTCCAGACTTCTCTTGGGCGCTGGCCCCGACCTCGCCGGACCGAGGGCACCTCCAGGACCCGACGTCGTTCGCGCTTGGCGCCTACGTCGACGAGACACCGGTCGGTCACAGTAAGTCAACGTTCCGCTGAAGGCGTGAGAGTGGCCGATCGGCTTAACCGATCGCCCCAAATCCACACCACTGGAACCGCAACCGCCGCAACGCTGCCTGCGATGATGAGCGGGACGACTCCGTTACCTGGGCCGAGCTGCCAGGCCAACCCCGCCCAAAGCCCGGCCACCAGAACCGACCCACCCATGAGCCCTTGAAAGACACCTTGCGCACGACCTCGCACTGCCGGTGCCACTAAACCGGAGATCCACGCCTTTCCCACACCGTCGGTGAAGCCGTTGAACCCGCCATACACGCACAGCAACACCACCATCATCGAAGCGTTGTCGGCCAACCCAAGCCCGACATACCCGATGGCAAAACACACCAGGCCCAACGCGTAGACCCGAGCTTGTGGCAGTCGGTCGGAAAGGGCGCCAGCCGGGTAAGAGACCAACGTGTAAACGAGGTTGTACAACACATACGAGGCCACTACACCAGTAGCAGAAAAACCGAACTCAGACAGCCGAAGCAACACCAGCGCATCGGGAAAGTTCACCAGAGCAATCATCGTCAGAACCGTGACGACCCGCGTGAATTCTGGTGGCAAAGGACCACCTGCAAGCGGTGCGGCCGTGCCGGCTGCAGCTGGAGCCACTCCACGATGAGCAACTTCTGGTCGGGCTGGTTCGCGAACCAAAACCACCAGCGCCACAGAGAGCACTGCGGGCACCACCGCCACCCACAACGCAACTTTGATATTGCCACCGGCGAATGTGAGAACCGCCAAACCGACGAGCGGGCCGATCACTGCGCCCAACGTGTCGGCGGCACGGTGGAATCCGAAAACACGCCCAAGTTGTGACTTCTCAACACCATCGGCCAGCAACGCGTCTCGCGGGGCGCCACGAATGCCCTTGCCGGTGCGGTCAACGACTCGACCCACCAACACCACCGGCCAGATCGCGGCAGCCGCGACTATCACCTTGCCGACAGCGGCCAACCCATAGCCAACCGCAATCCACGGCTTGCGCCCTGACCGGTCCGACCACCGTCCGCTCAAGTACTTCATCACAGCGGCGGCACCTTCAGCCACCCCTTCGACCACCCCAACCACGGCGGCCGGCGCTCCTAAAATCGTGGTTAGAAGGATGGGAAGCAACGGGTAGAGCAACTCACTGGCGGCGTCCTGCGCCAACGACACAGCCGACAGAACCGTAACGTTCCTGGTCATCCACGGAGGCCGCACAGGTGCGAGCCTGCCAGAATACTGGTCGGCGCGGACAGAGGAAAACTGCCAACCAGAACTGGCCCGCCGGTGGCACTCCGATCAGAGGGCGTCTCAGGTCGGCTCCGCCACCTGGCTAAGTAACGGTCAGGACGGGATCGCAGTCGTGCCGTGCGGATGCGGGCGGTACCAAAGGGTGGGCGCAGGTTGATCGATCGTCCAACTTGGGTTCCAAGTGCCGCCCAACTCGATCATTTGATGCGGTCCACTGGGCAGTCTCCACGTACGCGCTCCCCTGCGACACGTCCCGCTACCGGACGCTCAACTCGGGTACCGCAGTTGCGCCCGTTGAAGCCCCAGGCAGTTCAACACATCTACGGCAGGTCCAGCGAGCGCCGAGGAGAACTCATACCCCGCACCAGACACCACCAAAGCGGCGGCAAACCCCGGTAACCCGCCGGGTCCGCGATGAATCGGGCCCGATTCACGTCCCGCGCCCAGTCGTAGCTCGTCGTCCGCGTGGCTGCCCGCGCTCATGGCTGGCCGTTCATCGACCCGCACTGTCCAGGCAGCCCGCCAGATCGGCGAGAACATCGCCACCTGGCGCAAGCTGCAAGGCCTGACGTCCGAGCAGCTCGCTGAGCGGGCCGGCGTCAGCCGAGTCACGGTGTCCAAGCTTGAGCACGGCGACCTTGGTGTAGGCCTCGGTGTCCTCCTGGAGGTGATGCGCGGCCTTGGCCAGCTCGATTCAATGGTGACCGCCACGGATCCGTTGGAGACCGACCTGGGCCGGATCCGCTCCGGCCAGGCGATCCCCAAGCGAGTCAGGGGCAGCAAAGCATGATCGACCAACTCGCCGCGTACCTCGATGTGCCCGGTCGCGAGCCATTGCTCGTCGGGGATGCGTTCTTCACCATCAAGGCCGCCCGACTCGTTTCCACCACGTTCCGGTACGACACCGGCTACCTGGGTCAGCGGTTGGCCTTCCCCATCGACCCTGACCTGACTCTCAGCACTGGAACACAGCACGTCAACGGGCTCCCGGGAGCCCTGGAGGACTCCGCACCGGACCGCTGGGGACGCAACCTCACCACCAAGCTGCAGCGCCACGCCACGCTCGTCGCGGGCCGACGTGCAGCGTCGCTGAGCGACGCCGACTTCCTCGTCGGTGTCTCCGACTTCACGCGCCAGGGCGCACTTCGGTTTCGCGCCGACGGGGAAGGACCGTTCCTCGGCACCAGCAACGAAGTGCCCCGGCTGCTCGAGTTACCCCGACTGCTGAACGCTGCGGATGCCGTCAGCCGGGACGACGACTTCACCGCGATCAAGGAACTACTTGAGGCCGGCAGCGGATCGTTGGGCGGTGCCCGCCCCAAGGCGTCCGTGCGCGACGGCGACCGGCTACTGATCGCGAAGTTCCCGCACCCCGACGACGACTGGGACGTCATGGCATGGGAGAAGACCGCCCTGGACCTCGCCAAGAAGGCTGGCATCAGGGTCCCAGAAGTGCGACTGGCCCACACGGACGGCCGCGCGGTACTTCTGCTCGAGCGCTTCGACCGCATCTCTGACGGTCGCGTCCCCTACATGAGTGCCATGACGCTGCTGAGCGCCCATGACGGCGACAGCCACGACTACCTTGAGATCTCAGAGGCCCTACCGGCGGTCGGCTCGGCAGCACGCAAGGACCTGAACGAACTGTGGCGTCGGATCGTGTTCAGCGTGTTCGTCAACAACACCGACGACCACCTGCGCAACCACGGATTCCTGGACGAACGCGGCGGATGGGCGCTGTCTCCTGTGTTCGACGTCAACCCGAACCCCGACACTGACACGCCACGACAGACCACCATTGGCGGCGCCAGCCGGCGCGAGGACGCGCTGGCGGGCGCCCACTCGTACGCAGGGGACTTCGATCTCGACGACCAGGCTGCTACCCGTGTCCTGAGTGAAGTGAGGGCAGCCGTCTTCGGATGGCGTGACATCGCCGCCGCAAACAGCGTGCCCGAGAAACAGATGGAGATGTTCGGCGACGCCTTCTGGACGCCCAAGAAACCCTAGTACGCGCAAGACTCCGCGCCCCTTCTTACAGGAGCGCGGAGCTCCCGTGCAGTGGGCGGTCCGCCGAACCTCGTCTCACGGCCTCTCAGGCGAATCCCGCATCCCCGAGGAGCACCTACTCGGGGAGCACCGGCACCACGAACAAGACGCAGTCGGACGCGCGCGGGCTCCCCGACGCTCTGACTCCCGAGGCCGCACGGGCGACTGTGCAGTCTCAGGTCAACACACCTACACAAGAGCCGAATGCGCACAATCCGATCCGGTCGCGAGCCTCGCGATGACCCGAACGTCGCCTGGCGCCTGATCGAACAGAACTTGATATCCCAAGCCGTGTGTTGAGCCCTCGCTGGTTACCGGCTTCATCGACACTGCCCTGAAGGATCAGGCGCTCACAGGTAGGAACGCGTGATGATGCCACTCGCCCAGCGAGGAACCTGGTCCCCAGCGCGGCCTTCAGCTTGCGCAGCCCACGGAACTCATTACCGGGCACGCGCGCGGCTGCCTTGACCTAGAACGCCACCACCGCCCCGTCGTCACGCTCCACCACCAGGTCGACTTCGTCGCCATCGCTGGTTCGCCAGTGACCCAGCGGGCCGACATCGTCAAGCCACGACGCTTGCTTACGGATCTCGCCAACCGCGCCGGGTGGTCCCATGACTGGCAATTCAGGTGGTCCCATGAAGCTGGCAGCAAACCGCTCAGAGCGGTCCCATGCTCATGACAGGCGACAAAGCCGAGCAGACCCCCGATTGCCCACCAAAGGCGACTGACCGACAGTCACCGCGCGCGCTCTGGTCGACGCACCCAGGCGCCCGAGGCCGCAGGGGCGACCGCGCCGTCACTGGTCAACAAAGCGACACAACAACAACAAGATGGCGCGGTCCCGACAGTCAGGGCCTTGCAAGCGGAGTCCTTCGTGGCGGAAGGACAAACGCCGCGGCTACCGCAACCATCACCAGAACCAAGATGAAGATCCACCCGAGATGTGCAGCCAGGCTACCGCCGTTGTACATACTGATCCCGACACCGGCAAGGGATACGGCGACAGCACCCAAAGCGGCTGGGTGAATGCGACGTAACCCCAACAGGACAAGGCAGCAAGGGACGACGAACCAAACAACGCTCGCCGTGCTCAGTCCACGGATCTGGGTCGTGGCTGTAGTTGTCCAGGGGAATGGATCAACGAGTTCGGGAAAGAACATCGCCGTGCAGTGAGCCAGAAAGCCGGTCACTCCGAGACCAACGAGTACAGCCTCTGCAGTCGAGATTCTGTTGGCCTTCTGAGAGAGCGGCAGGCCCGGAAGCGCGAAACGGGCGCTTACCGCCAAGATAACGACAACAGCCAAACTCAAGACATAGGGGATTGACACACTTCAGGATACTGATGTTCGGGCCCCACAGGCTTAAGGAACGCGCCACCAGCGCAACCCTGCAGCAGACCCCTGGACAGCCCAGCGGTCGCCAATCTCAAGGTCACGAGTCGATCGGGGTGCGAGCGGGTGATGCCTGCCGTCCACGATTGCATCCTGTCGGACGACCCGTCCCAGATCGGAGTTCACGTAGGTCCACGGGCCTTCTCACTGCATCGTTGGTCTCGATGAATGAGTGAGGACGATGGCTAGTTACGTTCGCGGCGCGGGTGGGGCCGGGGTGGGAGGCGGATCGTTCTTTGCGACCGCCGCTTGGTCCGCGGCGGCGGTTTCGCGCTGGTCAATGAGGTCGTCGCGATCCTGGCTGATCAGGGCGGTTTCGCGGCGAGACTTCTTGAGCTCGCTGCGCGCGGCGCGGCCCCGACGAGAGGTGCGGCGCGCGCCGGCCAGCAGCAGGCCCAGCCCGAGGACGGCGGTGGCCCCGACCACGATGCCGTACAGAAACAGCGTGCCAGTCGAGCCGGTCACGTGATAGCCGAACACAGAAAACGCGTCGGTCAGCGCATGCCCGCTGCCCGCGTTGCCGAGCACACCGACGACACCGACGATCACCGCTGCCATCAAGACGATCAAACCGATAATGACGATCATGCCAACCACCCACAATCCTGTAGACCATCAGTAAACACCTACCTCGGCTTCCGAAGCGCCCTGGTCAGGGCGCCGATGGCGGGCCTAGCTGTTGCGCGTGTGCCTGGTTCTCCCAAGAGCGTCCCGACAAAGGCCGGCCATGGATCAGGACAACAGGGGAACCGATCCCTGATCGGTGTAGTGAAGCTCGATCGGCGTGCCGTTCTCAGTGCCAACGGAGCCCCTGCTCATAGATCCTCCAAAATCGTTATGTGCGTGTGGCGTGCCAGAGTCTGGGGTGGCGGTCAGTTCAGGGCACGGGTCTCTTCGGGCATGCTCCCTCCGCCGAACAGTGCGCTGGCGGCGTCCTGCAGGGCCGTGAGCGCGACTCGCTGGGTGTGGGGTCCGGTGGATACCCTGGCCACTCCCAGTTCCTGCAACTCTTTCGTCGACAAGGACTTGCCGGGCACACTGATCACGGACAGTCGCATCGGCCCCAAGCCCTCAGCGAGGGCGGCAACCTCGTCACGAGCGATGACTCCGGGTACGAACACCACCGGCGCTCCGGCCTTAAGGTAGGCCTTTCCGCGACGGAGTGCCTCGTGGAGCGTTTCCCCCCGGTCAGCGTCCGGCTCAGCGAGCACGAACGCGTCGGTACGGGCGTTGAGCACGAAGTCGATACCGGCGTCGCGTCCCGCAGTCAGCACGGCATCCACAGCATCGACCGCCTCGTCGAGCGGCTTCATCTGGTCCTCAAGGTTGCCACCGACTACCCCTGCCTCAATCACCATCTGCGCGGTCAGCCCCGGGTCCCCATAGCCCGCCTCCAGATCCATGGTGAGTGGCAAGTCGACGGCGCTAGCGATGCGTCTGACCATGTCCAGGTGCAGCTCGAAAGGAATGTTCTCACCATCTGCATAACCGAAGCTTGCTGCAATGGAGTGGCTGGCCGTGGCCAGCGCCTTGGCCCCGTGCGTTGCAGCGACTGTCCGCGCAGACACCACGTCCCACACATTCGCAAGCACCAAAATCTCTGGCGATTTATGCAAAGCGTGCAAAGTGGCGTTGCGCGACGCGAGATCAGTCATGAGTTTCTCCTAGTGACTATCGGCTAAGGGCGCTGCGGTGGTCAATGACAGCGGACGCTCGGGACCGTTCCGACCTACGATGCGTCGATGAGAGGATCTCCCGCCACGCGCCAGTTTCCCCATCCGCTTCGGCGAACTCCTTGAATCGACTCAAATTTCCTGAGAGTCGGGCCTGCTGAAGTACTTCCACACAGGACGGAAGCAACCCGAATTCGGTCCGCCAGCTGTAGACGTGCGAACCGGGCAGTCGACCGCGCCACTGCTGGCATGGTTGGGCCGGATGCTCCCGTATGTAGGCACGGCTGTCGTACCCTGCTGTTTCGTTCTCAAACATCAATCGAAGCAGGCCCAACCAACGCTGCAGCAGGACGCTTGGCGGGAGGGCACCCGCTACCACCACCGCCGCAACCTCGGTGAGCCTCAGATTGTGATTACGAACGTGACTTCGTAGTGCCTCGAGCGCCTCGTCAAGGGTTACGCTGAACCGCTCCGCCAACACTCCCGTGGCTTGTTCGATAATGGTCGTGCTGTTGAGTACCCCCTGGATTTGCTGTGCCACGAGTGACGTCCGGTGCGACGGGCGTTGTTCAAGACCGGCCAACGGGCATGCTCGACGGCCAGGTCACGACATTCGACTGCTACCACGGCGCGAACGCAGTCGAGGCAAGGTCCTTCGTAGTTCTGGAGTTGAAAGACCTCCAACAGTCGAGTTTCCTCGCTGGAGGATGCCATGACCGTCAGGCTGAATCGCTGACCGTCCAAAAGCAGCCGGACCGCGGATACCGCCAGCAAGTCGATGCAACTCACAACCAGTTGGTCAAGGAACTCGACGACGCGTAGTCGCCGACGAGCGTCGCTGCGAACGCGACGAATGCGTGGGCCAGCCCGTGCTCCTGGTCCGGCCCTTGATCAACTCACCCTGGGCGTCCTCGCTCATTCACCCCTCATAGGTAGAAGGTGGTAGGCAGCGTCAATGGAAGTCCGGCGCCCCGTTTAAATGCGACCGGAGTTTAATAAGGCCGTCTCGCATGCGCGTTTTCACCGTTCCGAGCGGAAGTTCGAGCAGAGTCGCAACCTCGGTGTAGGTGTGTCCCTCGAAATATGCCAGGGAGATCGCCTCACGCTGAATAGTGGTCAACTTTAGCAGCGCTTTGCGAACCTGCGCCAGCTCACTTGTGATCTCAGCGGTCTCGGCAACATGGTCACAGACGCCGCGACCTTGCAATCGAGTCCAACGACTTTCGCGTTCCATCGATGCGTGCGCCGAGCGCACCCGGTCTACCGCCCTTCGGTGTGCAAGTGTGAGCGCCCAAGTACGTGCTCCTGCTATCTGTGGATCGAAGCGCGCGGCGGTCCGCCACAGCTCGACAAACACCTCCTGGGTGACCTCTTCGCTCTGCGCAAGGTCGCGAAGCACCGAAATGACTGCGCTGAAGACTAGCTTTGCAAGTCGGTCGTAAAGAGCTTCGAAGGCCAGCGCTTCGCCATTGCCCACCCTCGACATAAGTTCGTTGGTCGATAGGCGCCCGAACTCCTGTTCCGCGGCCGACGGACTCTCCTCAACCACTGTGCGATGAACTTTGATTGACGCCACGTCAGCCATTGCAAGCTTTCGCCTTGGCCCCTCTAACTCAGAGCCGGGCGCGCGGCGCGGTAGGCCGCTCACGCTGTGACCTCCGGCGTGGAAACGCCTTGCGGTGGCGGTTTCGCACCAACCAGAGTCGTCTCACGACGAGCCGGGCAGCGCGTGGGAACGCTGACCACCTGGGGCACATCCTGCACGGATGTCGTTGGCCCCGCTTGTCGCGTCACGATCCCGTAGCCTTCACGAAGAAGTTACGAGCGGCGAGGGTGCGGGGTCTGGACAGGTCCAGTCGCGCTACGTGATCCAACATGCTCACGGATTTACCCAGCAAAGTGATCCTCAAACCAATCCGCGGTGCAGGTCACTACGAATCACATCGTGAGCAGACGCGCCACCCGGGCTGTGTCTCACCGGCCCCAACGGCGACCAACGCCATGGCCACTAGAAGGGATAGTCATGAATCGCTTGCAAAAAGCAGCCGTTACCGCTCCTGCACTCAGCCTCGTTGCATTGATGGCGCTCGCCGGTCCGGCTAACGCCGCGGACGGATCCACTCAGGCACAGCTGAAGCCGCTTAACGGCTCGAATTCAACTGGCACGGCGATGGTGACTGTGAGTGGCAACACGCTTACAGTTAAATTGGCAGCTCAGGGTCTTCTTCCCAATCAACCCCACGCCGCGCACATCCACTTCGCAGCAGAAGCCCGCCATGAGTGTCCGACCGCCAGCGATGACAAGAACGGCGACGGAAACATCAACACAACTGAGGGCGCGCCAGCTTACGGGGATGTGGTGGTCTCGCTGACCAAGACTGGAGACACATCGCCTGACTCGGTTCTTGCGGTCAACCGGTTCGACACCGCCCCCGGCGGCAAGATCAGCTACGAGCGTGGCTCAATTCAGGTCAACGATGAAGTGGCCCAAGCCGTCGCAGACGGTGAAGCGGTAGTCGTCGTTCACGGTGTCGACTACAACGATGACGGCAAGTACGACGGCAAAACAAAGTCAGACCTTGACCCGAAGCTTCCCACCGAGGCCACCGACCCAGCGAGCTGCGGGGTCTTGGCCGTTTCACAGATGGGCTCAACCCCCACTGGCGGAATCGAGACAGGCTCAGGTTCGACGACGGGCACTGAGAACGAAGGTCTTATCGCCCTCGGCGGCGTGGCCTTGCTCGGTGGGCTCATGCTCGCTACGCGACGTCGCTTCGCAAGCACCAGCAACAACTGATGGATGACGCTCGGCCCGGAGACAGCACACCTCCGAGTCAGCGTCGCCGATGGCCAGTCATGTCTGCCACTGCGGCCCTCCTCCTGATCGGGGGAGGGACCGCGGTGGCAGTCGGGGTTGTCAACCAAGATCCCGCCCCCCCGTCCCCGCCGGTCGCTGGGCGAGGTTCACTCAACACGGCCGACCCAGACAAACCAGGGCCGTCCCATTCAACAGGAACGGTGAAACCTCAAGCGGGTTCGCCAGAGGTTGCCGTCTCTCGGCCCGTAAAGATCCGCATCCCCACGATCAACGTTTCGTCACCCCTGACTGTGGTCGGGCTGCAAGCCGACGGAACGCTCGAAGTCCCGCAACCAGGACCTGACTACGACAAGGCAGCCTGGTTCGACGGATCCCCCGCCCCCGGCGAGATCGGCCCAGCAGTCATCGAGGGTCACGTAGATGGTGCAGTCAACGGTCCATCGGTGTTCTATCGGTTAGGCGAACTAAAGCCGGACGACAAACTGGTGGTCGACAGCAGAGACGGCACAGTCATTCGATTTGAGGTCTATGCCGTCCGTCTCTTTGCCAAGAGCAACTTCCCGACACTAAAGGTCTACGGAAACACCAACGGATCCGAACTTCGGCTCATCACCTGCGGCGGACCGTTCGACCCCAACCGCGCCGAAGGTGGCTACACCGACAACGTGGTGGTTTTCGCGCGACGACTCTAGAACGGTGGATGCAGGCTAGGCAATAACGCTTCACGGCGGACCTCTCCTTTCGTCGGGCTTGTCAGACTCAGCCTGAGGAACCACTCAAAACTGCGTGCCTGCAGGCAAGAGGCCCCGAAGTCGCGAGGGCAGCGAAGCATCGACGAGATATCGAACGCGAGTCCTGGCGGGTGATCGATACCGGGGTCACCAGCGAGGGCGCCGTGGTCGAGGTCGGCGTGTCGCCTGCGGCTGGCTGCCGCTGGTTCCGCCATCGCGGCGGCACGGCCCCGAAGACGTAAGAGTTCAGGGCATGCCGACTGTGAAGGCCGGGTAGGCAAGATCGCGGAAGCAGGGATCTTGCTCCTGCTTGAAGTCCGCCGGTTGCCGTCTCCGTTGGCGCTGGTGGGGTGTCGCTTGGTGTGACCGCAGGACGAGCGCGAGACAGCACGGCCGTTGGCCTGATCGCAGTGATCCCGTGCTTCGCCTGCTTCAGCAGCTGGCGGCTCCTGGTTGGCGGTGTACCGCCCCAAGAACGCCGCGGGGATACCGATCTAGGTGCACGCGAAGGCCTGCGTCGGCTCAGACAACGCCAACCGAGGATCAGCGGACCCATGGCAGCGAGTTCAGCTGCTCGGCGCTCGACGTCCTGAGCGCCGTGGTGATGCGCCCGCGGCTCGCGGGCTCGCGCCCTTCGGCTCGAGCTCGCCCGGGAGCACCTGGGTCGCGCCCTCAAGGATGCCCCGAACCCATCGCTACTGATGCCCGAAGCCTTCTCAGGCCAGCCCCGCTGGAACGCTCGCGATCGGGTATACCTCTACTGTGAACTCATTCGAGGTCGTTATTTTGGGTGGGGGGTCCGCCGGAGAGCTGGTTGCGACCACGCTCGCCGGTGCGGGTCGATCGGTAGCCCTGGTCGAACGGCTTCGGGTGGGTGGTGAGTGCCCATATGTGGCCTGCATCCCCAGCAAGACGATGCTGCGGAGCGCTGAGGTCCGCCAGCTCGTGCGTGGCGCACACGACCTTGGCGCCGTCTCAGAACCGGTCCCACTAGATGGGGACGACGTGGCGTTCGCCGCCGCGGTGGCCCGGCGGGACCGAATCAGCGATCACCGCGACGACTCCGGCGCGGCCCGCTCGCTCAGCCAGGCTGGGGTGACCTTGCTCCGCGGCGAGGGTCAGATCGCAGCCGATGGTGTCGTCGTGGTCGACGGGCGCGAGGTGGGATGGCACGACCTCGTGGTAGCCACCGGTTCGCGCCCCACGCGGCCAGACATCGACGGTCTCCACACCGTCCCTACGTGGACCAGCGACGAGGCACTCAGCAGTGCGCACCGCCCCGAGTCGCTGCTGATCATCGGGGGTGGTCCAGTGGGCTGCGAGCTCGCCCAGCTTTACGCCCGCTTCGGTACCCGCACCATCGTTGTCGAGCTGGGACCTCAGCTGGCGGCCCGCGAGGAGCCGGCGGTCGCAAAACGCCTGGGGGACATCCTGCGCGCAGAGGGGGTCGACGTTCGGCTGGAGGTCGGGGTTCGAAGCGTGACGTCGACGCCGTCTGGGGGTGCCCAGGTGCTGCTCTCGGACGGAACACGTCCAGAGGTGGAACGATTGATCCTGGCAACGGGGCGGCACCCAGACACCGAGGGTTTAGGGCTTGACTGTCTCGGCGTGGTTGTGGGGCCATCAGGACTGATCGCCGTCGATGACACCGGCCGCGTGCGTGGACGACAAGACGTATGGGCCGCAGGCGATGTCACCGGTACTGCTCCATTTACCCACGTGGCCAACTACCAGGCTCGGCTCATCAGCGACAACTTGCTCGGTGGGACC
Organism: Actinomycetes bacterium; assembly: GCA_027118455.1. Lineage (GTDB taxonomy): Bacteria > Actinomycetota > Actinomycetes > JAHEKZ01 > JAHEKZ01 > JAHEKZ01. The sequence goes on along the minus strand of JAJAYZ010000019.1, from coordinate 18,334 downwards.
AGACACGCCGACTACCGAGCGATCCCCCGGGCCATCTACACCGACCCACCTGTGGCCAGCGTCGGCCGCACCACCGCGGACGCCGCCGAAGCAGGAATCGACGTGGTAAGGGTCAGCCTCGACCTCAGCGAAGTCGCCAGAGCCACGACCGAGGGCGGGCCAAGTGGCCTACTCGTCGTAATTGCAGACCGGGAGAACAACGCTGTAGTCGGCGCATCAGCAATCGGCCCGCGGGCCGACGAGTGGCTGACTGAAATGACCCTGGCGATTCGAGCACAGATCCCGATCGACGTCCTGGCCGACGTCATCCACGCCTTCCCAACGTTCAGCGAGGCATACGAACCGTTGCTCCGCCAACTCGCCGAACAAACCAGTACGCCCGACTGAAACCGGTAGTCGCAACGCCGGAGGGGTCGGATGCTGACATGATGCACGGGTGCGGCCCGACAGCGCTCCCGAAAATGACCCGCTCGAACAGGACGCCGAGGCGCCGCCGGTAGACGACCCCGCGATCGTCGCCTGGTTCCTCGGGGAAAGCGACCGCGCCAACCCGGCCACGGACCTGCGCGCGTACAGCACGGGCAACCGAGTTGTTCCACTGGTCGACGGCCGGAGCTACTTCACGCGGCTCTGCGTGGAGCTGGAGTCAACGCAGCCAGGGGACGAGGTCTACTTCCTGGACTTCCGCGGCGACCTCAATGAACTGCTGGGCGGCGCTGGCACCGAGATCGGATCGGTTCTCGGCAGGGCGGCCTCCCGAGGCGTGGCCGTATTCGGACTGCTGTGGCGCTCGCACCCCAAGGCCCTACACCAGTCCGAGGAGGCGAACGCCGACTTCGTCCGGACCATCGGCGAGGACGGCGGCCAGGTCCTGCTTGACTCCCGCACCCGGCGCGCAGGGAGTCACCACCAAAAGCTGGTCGTGGTCCGCCACCGCGGCGAGCCGGAACGTGACGTCGCATTCGTGGGTGGGATCGACCTGGGCTACAGCCGCAACGACGACTCCGAGCACCGCGGGGACCCGCAGGTCATGGACTTCCCCGAGGCCTACGGGCCACGCCCCCCATGGCACGACATCCAGGCCGAGGTGAGCGGCCCGGCGGTACACGACCTCGAGCACACCTTCCGCGAGCGCTGGTATGGCAGCAGCGTCCTCGACCTCTCGAGCCCGATACGCCAACTCTACGACCACGCCTACCACATCGGCGCGATGACGAGCCGCCCGCTTCCGGAACCGGTGCCAGACGACGAAACCAACCGACCCGGATCGCACGCAGTCCAGGTGCTGCGCACCTACCCGGCCAGACTCCGGCGGTACCCGTTCGCGCCGCACGGCGAGCGCAGTATCGCCCGCGCCTACCGCAAGGCCTTCGCGCGGGCCCGCGGACTGGTCTACCTGGAGGACCAGTACCTCTGGTCCAAGGCCGCCGCGCGGTTGCTCGCGCAGGCGTTGGTACGCAACCCGCACCTGTACGTCGTGGTCGTCGTGCCGCGTTACCCGGACAGCGACGGGACGGTGACCCGCCTACCCGCCCTCCTGGGTCGTCAGGACGCGATGCGGATCATTGCCGCCGCAGGGTGTGACCGGTTCGCGGTGTACGACGTCGAAAACCACGAGGGCGTGCCTGTGTATGTGCACGCGAAGGTGGTGGTGGTCGACGATGTGTGGGCGATGGTCGGCTCTGACAACCTGAACCGGCGCTCGTGGACGCACGACAGCGAACTCTCGATCGCCGTCCTCGACGAGGACCTAGACCCCCGCGAGCCCCAAGACGTGGCTGGCACCGGGGAGGGCGCACGGGTCTTCGCCCGCGACGTACGCCTGCAGCTGTGGGCTGAACACCTCGACCGAAGACCTGACGACCTCGACGACCTGCTGGAACCGGCGGAGGCATTCGCCGCGTTCGCCCGGCAGGCCGAAGCTCTGCAGGCCTGGCACGACGGCGGGCGTCGCGGGACGAGACCGCCGGGCCGCATCCGTCGCCACCATCCGGAGAAAGTAACCGCGGCGCAGCGCCTCTGGGCCTTCCCGCTGTACCGGTTGGTGTGCGACCCGGACGGACGCCCCTGGCGCGACCGGCTACGCAGACGCCCCTAACACAGGCGCCCAGCAGCAGGACGACTGTGTGCAGCCGCAGGTGGTTTCTGAAACCTGGATCAGGCCAGGGGGAGGACTCGCGATGCTTGCCGTCGAGTCTGTATCGCCCGGGTGTGATGCGATTCCTTGGGTGACGGCGCGGGTCAGATAAGCCTGGTCATAGAACCCGCTGTCGACTGCGACATCTCCGATCGCCAGCCGTGTTCGGTGGAGGAGTCCTTGAGCGTGCTCCACCCGTTGCTGAAGCACTTACCGGTGCGGAGCACAACCTTGGGCCACCCGGAGCCGGCGGCCCAGGTGGTACGGGCCATGGACACGAGCGAGGCAAGTTCGGCCAACGACATGCGGTCCCCACACACGGTCACGATGCCGCCAGTCCTACGGGAGCCGCTCTCCGACGCTGCCGCCGAGGTGCCAGTCGTCCAGGGCCTTCGTCGCGTCCCGGAAGCGTCGAACCACTCCACGGGATCGTCGAGGACATGGCCGGACGAGGCCGTCCCGAGGTGCTCGTGGACGAGCTCGAGCCGCAGCGAACGCGCGAAGCCGGCTGAGGACCCGTCCACGAACGCCGCGCTGGGCTCGCTGTCGTGGCGCACCCGAGGAAGCCGCTGACCAACGCCGCCCAGAGTTCATCGACCCCTTTGCGTAGGCTCTCCCCTACCTTGGTCCGCAGCCCTGCGCGTAATCAGCCCCTTTTGGTTGATGCTTCCGTGTTTCGCCTGGTTCCAAAGGGGGATGCAGTCCAATCTCCGATGAGCCATCAACGGTCACGGCCCGCGCCCCCGCGGGAGGACTCTCGCGCCAACATCTGAAATCCTGAAGGTGGACGGGAAACGTTGCGCCGCATCCTCAAGGCCTGGCGCGTCAAGCGTAGCTCGCTACGCTAGGCCATCAATGCAGCGTCCGTTGTGGTTGCCGCCTCAGTGGTGACTAACTTAACAACGCAACCAACAGCGCTATGTCGTCCGGCTGATCCTCCCCCGACTGGCGGCTGCTTAAGACTGCAGAAGCGAATTCTTCGCAAGCTAACCCTTTCTGCTGGACCTGGGCACACACACCGAGCAGTCGATCGACTCCATCGGTGGTTCCGGAACGGCTCTCGACCAACCCGTCCGTATACATGACCAATGCACAGCCCGGCTCGAGTGGAAGTTCCACCTCGGGCCGCTTCTCAGTTGGAGACGCCACCCCCAAGAGTGGCGACCTGCCAGCGTCTTGGCCGATCCGTTCGGCGATCCCTGACGGAGAGATCAGGATGGGCGATGGATGACCAGCAAGTGCAGAAGTCGCTCGGTAATTGTTGGGGTCTAGAAGGAGACACGCCACTGTGACGATTTGACCAGTGTCGGCGGCAAGGACCAGATCGTTCAGTCCGTCGAGTACGACTGAAGGTGCAGGGTCAACACTGACAAGAACCCGACTTGCTTCTCTCATGCGGCCCATCAGCGTGGCGGCCTTGATGCCCTTGCCCATCACATCCCCGACGATAAGGGAGAGCCTGCCATCAGGAAGTTCGATGCAGTCGTACCAGTCGCCGCCCACCAGAACCCCACTCTGACCGGCCATGTACCTTCCGGCGAGTTGCACGCCTTCGACGGTCGGGAGTCGTTCGGGCAATAGCGCTAACTGCAGAGCCTCCGCTGTCTGATGTTCAAGTTCGAAGAGGCGGGCGCGCGAGAGGGCTGGCCCAGTCTGCGCGACGAGCCCATCTAACAATTGTCGCGTCCAATCTGACCACTGTCGACTCTGCGAATCGACACCGGCGAAGGCTCCGATGACCAAGCCGCCCACTCGTAAGGGCAGTCCGATGGCAGTCGGAAACTGCTCTTCAATGTTCCGCATGGCTGCAGCGTTCTGTTCGAGACTCCCGTCGCCATTCGCGGGCGGCATCAGGACTGCGGTACCGGACATCGCAAACTTAACAATCGCGTCCAGTGCGCGCTGATCACTCGGCGTACTCTCGGATGCGAATAGGGTCCGCGTTCCCGCCTCAGTGGGATGGATGTCAACAACTTTGACGTGCTTCAAATGGGCGGTGGAACGGATTGTCTCCGCGACGACTTCAGCGACCTCTTGGGGCCGAACCGCGGCGGCCAGCCTGGTTGCCGATGCCAGCATCTGCTCACCGATAAAAATCGACTCGTCAAGTTCAGATTCACGTCGTGATATCTCACGCTCGCTGTAGCCCTCGAAACGGCGCAGTTGCGAGGTGACGGTGAGGACGCAACCCAAGGCTAATACCACAAAGGATGCCGACCTCATCGTCAGACTTGACCACCAGATTGCATCGAAGCGACGTTCAGCTAAGGCGTTTAACAGCACCTCATACGTCATAAGCAGGAGGGTGAGGCTCACCCAGCCTCGGAGCGGTCCTGAGCTCGCACGCGTTCGCACTACCCATGCCCACAGAGCCAGGGCCAACAGAATCGTTAGGCAGTACTGGATGATGCTCAACGTGCGAGTGAACTCTTGGTCAGCGGTAATGAGTTCGATCGGGGGAACGAAGCTCAGGGCGGAGCTAACCACGCATGCGAGGGAAACCCACATGAACGTGTGGCACCAACGGGTGTCGAGCCGGAAGGCAGCGGCTGCAGCCGACACCACCAGAGTTAGGTGGAAGAGCAGATACAGCCACGCGCTCCCTTGATTGCTTGTGTTCAAGGGCCCGTCGTCGCCCATGACGGCAGGAAGCGAAATGAGCTGCAGGAAGAGAGCCAGGACCGAAAGGCCCAGACCGAAACTGAACCAGCGCAGCGCGTCGTCTTGCTCAGCTCGGGCTCGGCTATGGAGGATCGGCAGGGCTAGCGCGCCGCAGAGGGGGGCTGACGCGAAGAGTATGACCGCCAAACCCGTCGGCGGAAGGCCTCGAACCGAAATGAACGCGGTATACGAAACAGCGGCCGCCGTGGTGGCAGCGAGAGCGACGTATACGTTGAAGCGGATGACAGGAACAGGCGTCCTCGCCGGAACGGTCAAGATCTGGGGCGCGTGATCCATCACCATATCCGTGTCCTCCGCGCCGGGCGACCAGTAGCATCGGAGAGTACCGGAATTCGACCGCCACGGCATCATCGATAGTCCGCGACGCAGCGCACCCTCAGAGAGGGTTCAAGCCTGGCCAACATCGACCGATGGCGCACGACCACTGGGGTTCTGCATCCGGACGACCCCGTCATTGCGGCAGTTTGTTGCCAGAATCCAAAGACCTGTTGGATTCGGGCCTCACTTGTCACAGGGCCAAGGGAACTGACCCGAAAGGCCCGGCCGGAGGATGCTGACCGAGTCGCTCACAGTGGGCTACCTGTTTAAGCTCGGCCACCTGCGATGGTCACGCCGATCTTGACACCGCTGCTGTTGGCAGGGCCTGATTCCATGAGACATGGGTACGCCACCTGCTGATGCCATCGTGGTCGGAGGGCGAACGATCCGCATCATCCATCCCGATCGTGTCCTTTACCTGTCACACGGGTCCGTCGGCCGCGCGGTGTCACCAGTCAGCCGTTCTTCGAGAAGCACCTCCCCGACCACGCGCCGGACTGGATTGAGCGCATCACGCTTGACGACTCCGACGGGGCGGTGGCCAATCCGATCCCCATCGAGCCCGCCACCTTGGTCTGGTTCGCACAACAGAACGCGCTGGAGCTTCACGTTCCAGTGGCAGGCCCTCGGAGACGGGAAGCGGATCGACCGTTTGGTCTTAGATCTAGATCCCGGCCCCGACGTGGGCCTAGCCGAGCGCGCCGAGATTGCATTGTGGCTTCACGAGAAGCTCGCTGAAGATGGCATGGACAGCGCGCGGTCACCAGCTGTAGTAAAGGCATCCACGTCTACGCCAAGTGGCGCGCGTCCAAGCACAAGGGGGCCAGTGGCGAGTACGCGAGCGAGATCGCTGAAGCCGCGACGAAAGCCCTGCCGGCGCTGGTCACGCTCAACATGGCAAAGTGTGGTTGCAAGGACAAGGTCCTCATCGACTGGAGTCCGAACCACCCGGCCAAGACCACGATCACTGCATACTCACTTCGGGGTTGAGATCAACCCTTCGTGGCAGTGCCAAGGGCGTCGCTGGCCCTGTAGTTCTACGCGCTCCGGCGGTTGGGTGACGCCTTCTTCGCGGTCTTGGCAGCGGTTCGCTTGGCCGCGAGCTTCTTTGCGGTCGCCTTGTTGGCTGTGGGCTTCTTGGCTGCCCTTTTGCTGACCGTCGACTTCTTCGACGCTGGCGCCGGTTGCATGTCCAGATGCGAGAACCCCAGCGCGGCACCGTAGTCTCGAACACCGCAACGAGTTCTGCCACTTCCGCCCGGTACAGGCTGGGTGCGCGACGCGGCCAGGATGGCCGCGTTCCTGCCGAGGTTGGCTCGGGTACTCAACCAGGGACCGCGCACCGCTCTTTCGCTGCTCACGCCAGACCCGGGTAGCCTTTTAGTTTCGAGCCGACGACTTGGGAGCGGGTGAGGGGGCACGTTGGAGCCACCCCCACCATCTCCGTTGACCAAGATCATGGGCGCTGCAGCGGCCAACCGGCCGGTCCGTCTCTCACAAGGAGCTGACCGACCGCAGGTGGCCAGTCAGCACGATCGGCGCATTCTCCCTGGCCGCTGGACAGACGTCTGCCGTTCGACTGTTCACAGACAGAAAGGCTCTGGGAATGCCACCACTGAGCGCTTTCGAGAAGGCCAACCTCGACCGACAAGGATTTGACTGCCTCGACGATGAGGCCAAGCGTATTTATGCTCTGCCGCTTCGCTTTACACCCGTCGTTGGCACAGCCTGCATCGTCATCGGGCTAACCCTGCAATCATCCCTCTGGCTAGGGACGATGGCCCTGATCACCCTCAGCGGGGCTCTGTTACCCAGGGGAATGTTCATCGACGTCGCCTACAACCTCGGCGTCCGTCACCTGTTCCGGGCCACCCCGTTGCCGTCCACACCCACACCGAGGAGGTTCTCCTACCTCTTTTCGACCATCCTGCTGACCGGATCAGCCTTGTCCTTTCAACACGGCGCGCCCGCCGCGGGGTACATCCTGGGAGGAATCGTCGCTATCGGAGGCGCCACACTCGCCATCACGCTGTGGTGCGTCGGGTCGTGGGCCTACAGAATGCTTCTCCGCACAAACGCCCGAAGCAGGCACCACGCCATTTGACATGCAGGGTATTTGGATGACCGGGTTCGAGATCGAGACCAAATGTGAGCTCGAGGATGGCGCGGATCTTCTCTCCAGTATCAACGGCAAGGATGTGCATGTCGGCACGCTGCCTTCCGTACCCTGGTCCTACGTGCTAGGACGTTGGATTGGTTTGGCCTCTTGTGAGGACAGCACACGCCGACCTCGCAGGTCGCTGCGTTCGCCTGTGCGGTTATCCGCACGAGGGCGAAGAGAGGCGCCATCACCACCACTATCAGCGCGGTGGCCACGACCAGCCGGTCGGCAAGCAACCGGCGCATCGGGGTCTCCCTAGACGAAGCTGTAACGCTCGAAATGGTATTTGGACATCGGCACCTTCAGGTCGCCGAGAGCCGCTTCGATTGCATCCATCAGCACGTCCGGCCCGCATATGAAGTACTGGTGGTCGGCATACGGCGGCGGCAGGTGGCGCTTGAACACTTCGGCGGTGATGAGACCCGCCTCGCCGGTCCAGCCAACAGGTGCCGCGGCCAGTACGTGCACGACGGTCAGATTCAATCGTGCTTTCAGCGACTCCAGCTCCTCACGGAAGGAAGCTGATTCCCCGTCCTTACCGCCGTAAAGCAAGATCACGGGTCGGTCGTCATCGTGGTTTCGCCGTGTTCGGCGCGGACTTCGATGATGCGGTAAGGGCGGCGAAGCATGAACATCGGCTTGACCAGGCGCACAGACAGCAACAGCCCGATCCGGAACACCGTCAGACCGATCCACAGTGCCCGCTTCGCCGGGTCGACGAGGTAGAACGTCCAACCCACCACGTGAAGCAACCCCGTGGTGACGGCGACGACGGTCATCACGAGGTGGGTGACGTGCCAGGTCTCGTACTTCAGGTGCAGCTTCGCACGCCACGGCGCCCGGAAGGAACTGAGCAGCGAGATCTTGCGGTGAAAGTGGTAAATCACGTCCTCGCCCCACGGCTCGGTGACGCACCGAAAGCGCGCGGTGAGCCCGAACTGGAGCCCCATAGTCGCCAAGCCGGCGTAGCCCAACGCCATCGAGAACTCTGTCCAGAAAGCGCGTGCCGGCGGCAATACCCCGAAGAGCATCGCGAACATCGGGGCGAGGATGAATACTAGGTAGACGGCTATCCACACGGTCCCGCGCACGTTGAGGCTGTACATCGGAATCCCCCGTCCCGGGGGCTGCCAAATGCTCTCACCTTGTCGATACCACCGCAGATCGCCCACGACCACGTCCGTGTGACTCGACAGGAGGGCGCGTTGGGAAGCAGACCGCGCTCGCCTTCAGGAGGCGAGCGACACAGCGAAGATCTGCCAGGCCAAGAGGGACTTCGCTCCGAGGCTGAGCACCAGATAAGTCTTCTCACCGAACGCGTAGTAGGCCCAGCGGCCGACTACGCGATACTGAAGCCACTGGTTGAGGCCGAAGCAGAAGAAGAAGATTCCCTGAACGATGAAGATGGCGTAGACGGCCCCAGGGATCGTGGTTGAGCCGACGATGTTGACGGTCATCGCCACCCACGGGGTGATCCCCACGAGCGCACCGAACCAGAAGGGAAGCATCGTCGTCGAGGTGCGCCCCGGAGGGTTCATCCGCTCCTGGAGCCATCCGAACAGGATCATCCCGACGTTGGCACCGGCAATGACGATCACAGTATTGATCGACGTGATTCCCCAGTAGAAGCTGATCAGGATGACCATCACTGTGGCGCTGATGGAGTACTCGACCCATCGGAAGCGGTTGATTCCGCACTGAAGGTCACGCTCGTACACGTCCCGAGCGAAGGTCGCCGTCAGCAGATGATCCAGTGCCGCCAAGACGAGGAAGAGAGCGATGGCCCACCCGATCCTGACCTCGAACAGCGTTGATGGGGCCGGCACTGCCGTCCCTGGAGGGCCCTCCGGGAACGACGACGTCACCGCGATCGCGAAGTCGCTGGTCAGGAACAGGATCAGAACAGCCTGACCAAGATGCAGGACGGTCAAACCGACGTTCCAACGGTGCAGCCCCCTGAGGCGTTCGCTCGTGACCCCCGTAGCGACCGCCGTTGATGTTTCGGTTCCGGTCACGCTGCTCCTTCGAAGTTCGTCGGGCGCGGCCAGGAAGCAATGCTCTGTGAGGCTACGCGCAGGGCGAGCGAACAGCCCAAGCATGATCAGCGGCCAGTGGTCGCGCACGTGAGAGTATCGCCAAATTCCGTCCTGCCGCCCGCCCCTGGTGGACCCGCTCGTCGCCGCGATATTAGTAGGGGCCGTCGTTGTCGAGGGCGTGAAGGGGACGCCGATCAGCGCCTCGCCAGACGCGGCTCCCTGAGCGGTCCTGCCAGTCGCAACTGATCGTGGATCTCATTTGATAGTCGGAGGTGGTAAACCGTTGACCGTCGAGGTCGATGCCCAGAGGGTCGAGCTGACTGGCGTCAAAATCCGCCATACATAGTCTGACTTGCGGTCCTGGTCAGACGACCCCACCCTGGAGTGTCCCGGGAACCCTAGCCCCGCCGTTCCGGAAGACGACGGCTCACATCCGAGTCACGCCTCACGGAGGCACTATGTCCTCGCACGTCACCTCGCTCTGCCTGCTCCGGGGCTGCCCCAAGGCCTCGGGGCCTGCTCGCTCTGGCGTCTCACACGGGCTCTACTCGCACCTCGTGGAGCACCCGTGATGCCCGTCTCCAGCCCGTCTACCCGGTTACCGTGGTCCCGCACGTCCGCGCGGGGCGTGGTGTCGGCCAGAGTGCTTGCTGTCGGACCGGTCGCCGCCGTCGCGACTGTCGGCCTCGCCGCGCTTACCGGGGCGACGGCGCAATCCCCAGATGTGCCGGCATGGGTCCCCTGGGTCGCGCTGGCGTCTTTAGCGGTCGGCCTCCCGCACGGCGCCGTTGACCACCTCGCCCTCTTGCGTCCGATCAGGCACCGTGGGCTCGCCGCCGCGCTATATCTCGCATGCGCAGCCGCGGCCGCCGCCGTGATCCTGCTCTTCCCGGGCCCCGCCTTCGTCGCGGTGGTCGTGATGTCAGCGTGGCACTTCGGCACCGGCGACGTGGAGTCCCTGGTGGACCTCGGCGGTGACAAGAGCGATACGCGGGCGTGGTCGGCCCTCCATGTGGTCGCCGCCGGAGCCCTGCCGCTCGTCCTGCCTTTGACCAGTCACGCCACCGCCGCCACGCTCGGGCTCGTCCAGCCCCAGCTCCCCCATCTCGACGGCCTCGCGAGCGGCGGCCTGCGCCTCGCCACGGTGTTGCTCGCGCTGGTCGTGGTCGCACGTCTGTTGACCCTGCGTCGGCTACGCCCGGCGACGGAGCTATTGGTGCTCATCGTGCTCGGGCTGCTCGTGACGCCCCTACTCGCGTTCAGCGTGTACTTCGCGTTGTGGCACGCACTCCGCCATACCGCGCGACTTGCTCAGGACGACAGCGGTGTGCTCGACACGCGATCGCTGTTGCTCATCGTCGCCGCCGGGCTCCCGGCACTCGTGTTCACCGCCACCATCGTCGCAGTGGCACTGCTCGTAGTCGGCGGCTTCGGCGGGCCGGGCCCCTGGCTGTGGGCGACGCTGGCCCTCGTTTGGGGGCTGACGGTCCCGCATATGGTGATCGTGAGCCGGTTCGACGCCGCACGGCGTTCAGAGAGTCGACCCACACTGCGGCTTACCTAGTTGGCGGGGCCTCGGTACACCTCGGGAACAAGAAGTCGAGCCGGTCGGTGAAGAGGATGGCCCCGCCGGCAAGACCGTACCCAATCCCGCCGATGACGCCGGGCACAGCGATCAGCCAATTGCCCAGAGTGCGGGTCAACGCCCCGACCACGGCCAGGGTCGCAATGCCGAAGCCGAAGGCGGGGACGGTGAGGGTCTCCACAACCCCCATCACGTCAGTGATCGGCGTCCCTTGATGTGCGGCAATCCTGTCAGCATCGATCGCCGCTATCAGGTGCAGAAGCGTTCCGGCGGCGCCGAGGACGGCGGTGAGGGCTGCCACTTTCCCTACCAGCTGAGCACGGTCGGAGCCCGCCAGGGTGGGGCCTCGCACGAGCATGACGAGAGCCGCGGCGATGAGGAACATCCCAACCACCAGAAGGGCATGCGCCGAATACCAGGCTGGGTCTTGGTACATGACGAGCAGGTGCTCTTTTGCGCTGACGCCAGCTGGATCCTCCTTGGGATGCATAGATCCACCAACAAAGAAGATCACCCCACCCGCGAGGAGTGTCCACGCGACCACTGGGCTGGCGCTGCCACGACTGGCCCTGCGCTGCGCCGTCCGCTCAGTCGACATGGCCCGCCCCCTCCGCTCACCGAACTCCGCGCGCCAACGTGACCGCACCCACCAACGGGGCTCGGCACGTCAAAGTAGCGCACTCAGTGTCAAAGACCATTGAGTTCTGCCTGGGGTGGTCGTGAGGCCTGCCCGGTGACAGCCTGGGTCATGTCGGCCAGCTCGGTGCGACCGAGATCAGGACCGACGCAGGTTCGGAGCGAGCCGCCGTAGAGCTCCTTGGGGCTGTCTTTCGCAGCGGGGTGTTCGTGGATCCAGCGGGCACGTACTCCCCCACGATCGGGCACGGCTGACACACCATCGATCGCAACGACGATCAAGTCGGTTCGGGGATCGCAGAGTCATCAGCAATCGTCGAGCCCTCGGGGTCGCGCTGCTGTCAAGCCGCAGCTACGACGAACGACGCAGTAACGTCGACTGTTTCTCCCTTACCGACTGGGCTGAACTGGCCCGAAATGGTGTAGGCGCCAGGGAGTAGCGGCTTACTGCGGACACAGCCCCAGCGGTCCTTGACACACTCGTTAAGTCTCCAGACAAACAGCGACACCGTCTGCCCTGGCTTGATCGTGGCCTTGGAGACGAGGTCACAATGTGTTCCTGGAGGGATCAGGAACTCGCGGCCGTCAGCATCGGTGTACGTGAGATCGCAGGCCGCATAAGTAGTTCTGTAGATGTACGCACGCTCGCCAACGTTTCGCATTCGAAGGCGAACAGCGTCCCCGGTGTAGAACTCATCGTCGAGCAGGAACTGCAACTCGGTGCCAGGTTCAGGATCCGAAGTCGGCGACGCAGAACTCGCAGGACTCGGGGTCGTCGACGGCAAAGCATCGACGGTGCGCCCCGTTGAGGTACAACCCGTCAACACCGCCAGCCCTACCAAAAACAACACCGGTAGTCGCATCAGCGTCCTCTCCTCGACGATGGCTTCGACCCCGACATCGCAGGGATGAGGGCGACCGTTCCCACCCTGATCCTAAGTCGTCGGTTGCGCTGTTGCGCCCCGTTGCTCGTCACAACGCATCGGCTCCCGTATCTGCCGCGCCTGGAGATGATGCGGACTGGTCCGCGCCCGCCACAGGAAGGGCCAAACGCTTGAGCAGCAAGGCATTGACAGCCACCAGGAAGGACGACCCGGACATGGTGAGGGCCGCGATCTCGGGGCGAAGCACGAGGGCGGGAGCGAATACCCCGGCGGCGATGGGTAAGGCGATGGCGTTGTAGCCGACTGCCCAGCCGAGATTCTGGCGCATCTTCTGCCGAGTTCCACGTCCGATCTGGAGCGCGATGGGGACGTCGAGGGGGTCCGAGCGCATCAGGACGACGTCAGCGGTTTCGATGGCGACGTCAGTGCCGGCACCGATCGCGATCCCGAGGTCGGCTTGGGCCAGGGCTGGTGCATCGTTGACGCCGTCGCCGACCATCGCGACCCGTTTCCCCTGGTGCTGTAGATCACTGATGACGGCGGCCTTGTCACCGGGGAGGACGTCGGCGATCACGGTGTCGATGCCCAGCTGCGCAGCAATGCGGGAGGCGGTGGCGTGGTTGTCGCCGGTAAGCATGACGACCTCGACGCCGGCGTCGTGCAGCGCGGTGACCGCAGCGGCCGCCGTCTCGCGGGCGGCATCAGCGAGCGCAATCACACCGACGACGCGGCCGTCGACGGCGACCATGACCGCGGTACGTCCGGAGGCGGCTAGCTCGTTGCGTTGTTCGCCGAGCTGCCCGATGTCGGCCGAGTGGTCGGTCATGAGCCTGGCGGTACCGACCAGGATGTGGCGCCCGTCGACGGTGGCGCTTGCACCGTGCCCTGGGACGTTGCGGAAGCCTTCGGCGTGCAGACTTCGAGCATCGCTTGAGATGGCGTACTCGACAATTGCTGCGGCGAGAGGGTGTTCACTGTCACGCTCCACCGAGGAGGCGAGGGCGAGCATCTCGCCGAGTTCGATCCCGTCGGTGCGGACGTCGGTGACCTCCGGCTTCCCCACGGTCAGGGTTCCGGTTTTGTCCATGACGACGGTGTCGATCCCTGCGGATGCCTCCAGCGCGGTGGCCGTCTTGAACAGCACGCCCCGTTTCGCGCCGAGCCCCGAACCGACCATGATCGCGGTCGGGGTGGCCAGACCCAGGGCGTCGGGGCAGGTGATGACCACCACGGTGATCGCGAACAGCATCGCCTCCTGCACCGGAGCCCCGGAGGCGATCCAGACCACGAAGGTGAGGGTGCCGCCGATGAGAGCGACCAGGACAAGCCAGAACGCGGCCCGGTCCGCGAGGCGCTGACCAGGCGCCTTGGAGTTCTGCGCCTGCTGGACCAACGCGACGATCTGGGCAAGGGCGGTCTCGGATCCGACCTTGGTCGCCCGAACTCGCAGCGTGCCGGTGGTGTTCACCGAGGCACCGATCACCTCAGAGCCAGTGGTCTTGGTGACTGGCAGGCTCTCCCCCGTGACCATGGACTCGTCGACCTCGGAGTCCCCGGACTCGACGACCCCGTCGACAGGGATCTTCGCACCGGGCCGGATCAGCAGCAGGTCACCGACCACGACCTCCGCGGTGTCGATTTCGACCGGTTCGTCTCCGCGAAGGACGACGGCTCGGGGTGGGGCGAGCTCGAGCAGGGTGCGGATGGCGTCGTTGGCGCCACCTCGGGCGCGCATCTCGAACCAGTGCCCGAGCAGGACGAACGCGGTGAGCACCGAGGCGGCCTCGTAGAACACCTCACCGCCGCCGGTCAGGGTGACGGCGACGCTGTAGCCCCAGCCGGCGCCGACGGCCACGGCGACCAGGACCATCATGTCCAGGGTGCGGGCCCGCAGCGCCTGGTAGGCGCCATCGAAGAAGATCCACGCCGAATAGAAGACGACCGGCAAACTCAGCAACAGTGAGAAGACGTCGTCGCGCAGCCCGAACGGCGCCGCCGCGGTGAAGCCCAGCACGTCGCGGCCGATCGGGGAGTACAACAGGATCGGCACCGACAATGCCGCGGCGACCAGGAAACGGCGGCGCATGTCGGCGACCATGGCGTCCATCGACATCCCGCCGTGGTGCCCCCCGTGGCCCATCGCGTCCTGCGCCGTCATCGCCGCCGGCGCAGCGTGACCTTCGTGACCCGCGTGGGTGTCGGGCTCGACCCTGGGCTCGGCGTGCTCGTCGTGTGCGGTCACCGGTGCGTGCGGCTCGGTGAGGGGATCGCAGACATGGGCCGGCACGGACTGTCCAGAACAGTGGTAGCCGCAGTCACGGACCCAGCCGGACAGTTCCGCGACGGAGGTGACGGTGGGGTCGTACGTCACGTTTGCGGTCTGAGCGACCGGATTCACCTCGACCGTCAGAACACCGGGTCGGCGGGACAACACCGACTCGGCGACCGTCTTCGAAGATGCCCACCCGACACTCGACATCTCCAGAACCGTGCTCGTGGCGTTGGACGTCATAACGTGTTTTCTCCTTGTTGGCAGCACGCGAGCGCAGGTGTCGAGGTTATGAGGTCGACCAGACCGGCGGACGTATCCAGGAGTGTCATCAGTGCTCGTCGAGGCCGGTGATCCGGGGGGTGAAGGTGGCTCCGCCATCAGTGGACTCCACGATGGTGGCCCCAGCGACCACGACGACATGCTCGCCGTTTGCCGCGATCGCGCTGGGCGGCCCGCCGGTGGAACCGGTTCGGGTCCAGCTGGTCCCGGCGTCGCCGGATGTGTAGAGGTCGCGGTTGGGTGCAGCCGCGTACACAGTGCGCCCGGCCCAGGCCAGCAGCGCCAAGAGCGGAGCACTGTCGATCGGGGTGAAGCTGGTCCCGCCATCGGTGCTCACTACCGGACCCTGCTCGGTGGTAGCGAGTACCCGATCGGGGTCGCGAGGGTCAACAGCAATGTCGTAGACCGGCGGGGTCCCCAAGTCCTGCCAGGTGACGCCGGAGTCCGGCGAGCGCATCAAGCGGCCATCGTGGGCGGACAGGCCGAGGATGACACTGCCCACCGCCCGCAACCGGTGGAAGTCGACCTCTCCCTCCAGCGAGACCGACTGCCAAGACCGACCGCCATCCGTGGACTGCCGGAGACCTAAGTCTGCTGGCAGGTCCTGGTCTGGTCCCGGATGCCCGGACGCGAACAGTTGCTCGGGCGCGCCGGTGAGCCCCATCACATCGAATGCAGGGTCGCTCAGCAATGTGGCTTGCTCACCCGGGTTCTGCTGCCAGAGTCCGTCGTGGGTTCCGAGCAGCAGCCGCGACCCGTCCAGGGTGAGGTTGTGCACAAGCCCCCACGCTGGCTCGGCCACCACCGCGGCGCCGCCGGTTGCCGGCAACGAGGAAGACGCTGCGCCTGCGCCGGTGGCTTCTTGACTACCGCAAGCGGTGAGCAGCAGGGCTGCGGTCACCGTGACGGCGGCGGTGAGCGTTCGGCGCGGCACAGGGTTCTCCTAAAGGACGAGTATTGGATATCAGCTGGCCAGCAGCTGCTGCATGGTGTCGATCTCGGCATTCTGGCCAGCCACGACGTCTTGGGCCAGGTCCTTGACCTGCTCGTCGGTAGTGGTGGCCAGAACCTGCTCGGCCATCGCGATGGCGCCCTGGTGGTGAGCGATCATCATCTGCAGCCACATGCTGTCGAAGTCTGCGCCGCGTGCTTGACCGAGTGAGTTCATGTCCTCCTCGCTCATCATCCCCGAGGCGCTCATTCCGCCCGTGTCCATGTCGGAGTGGTCCATCCCGGGCATGCCCGACTCATCGGACCCGGGCATCTGCAGCGGCGCGTCCCATCCGTCCAGCCACTGTGTCATCGCAGCGATCTCGGGGTCCTGGGCGCCCTTGATCTGGGTGGCCAGAGTCTTCACCTCGACCGAGGAGCCGTACTCCAGTGCCAGTTCGGCCATCTCGATCGCCTGGGCGTGGTGCGGAATCATCAGCTGCGCGAACGCGACATCAGCGGCCTGACCCGTCACGCTCGACGAGCTCGACGTACCGTCGTTCATGCCGCCGTCGTTGGTGCTCGCGCCGCAGGCGACGAGGGTTGCGGTCAGCGCCAGACCGGTGACGGCCAGGGCGAGGGGGCGTGCGTACCTCACGTCGTTCTCCTTGCGATGGCCGCCGGTGACCTGCTGTCCCCGGCGGGTTGGATGGGGGGTCAGGTCACGTAGTCCAGCCGGGTCATCATCCCGGCCTCGGCGTGGTAGGCGTTGTGGCAGTGGACCATCCACTGACCGGGGTTTTCGGCGGCGAAGTCGACGTCGACGGCACCCATTGCGGGCACCAGGACGGTGTCCTTGCGGGGGCCGGTCCCCCCGGCTGACCCGAGCTGGAAGGTGTGCCCGTGCAGGTGGATCGGGTGCGGCATCATCGACATGTTGCGGATCCGCAGCCGCCCTGCCTGTCCTTGGCGGATCGTCAGCGGGACGGTGTCGTCGTAGGTGCGGCCGTTGATGGTCCACACGTAGGGGCCCATCGACCCTGAGAGCAACAGGTCCTGGACGCTGTCCGGGTCTTTGGCCGGCAGCGCCGTCCCGGGGTCGGCACGCAGCGCGTCGACGGTCAGCGGGTACGCGTCCAGCTCGCTCGGCCGCCATCTGGCCATGGGGGCCGTGCCGCTGCCAGTGCGCACGATGGCCTGGGCTTGTCCGAGCTTTCCGACCGGTTGGGCGACCAGCGGGAAGGCCCCGTCGGCGAGGGTGACGACGGCGTCGTAACGCTCGCCCATGCCGATCCGCAACAGTGAGGTCGTGACCGGGGTGACCGGGTAGCCGTCGGTGTGGGTCACGGTCAGGTCGTGACCGGCCAGGGCCACGTCGAAAATGGTGTCGGCTCCGGCGTTGATGAACCGCAGCCGCACGCGCTGCCCCGGCTTCGCCGTGAGCACGTCAGGATCGTTGGGAGCCCGGCCGTTGACCAGGTACAGCGGGTAGGTCACATCACCGCCGTCCATCCCACCCATGCCGTCCATCCCACCCATCCCGTTCATGCCACCCATGCCACCGGAGCCGCCGGCCGCTTTGAGGTCGGCGTAGATCTGCTCAGGGCTGGGGCCGACATCGTCGGTCCAGTCGTCCAGGACGACGACCCACTCGTGGTCGTAGTCCCCGGGGTCGGCAGGGTCATCGACGATGAACGGGGCGTACAGACCGCGATCGAGCTGCATCCCGTGGTGGGGGTGGAACCAGTAGGTGCCCGGGTCGGGCACCACGAAGTCGAAGCCGAACGACCCACCCGCGGCCACCTCGGGGGTGGTCACCCCAGGGACGCCATCCATGTCGTTACGGATCGCCAGCCCGTGCCAGTGCACGCTGGTCGCCTCGGGCAGCTCGTTGCCGAACGCCACGCGGACCCGATCGCCGGCGGTGGCCCGGAAGGCGGTGCCGGGCAGTGAGTCACCGTACGCCCAGGTGGTCACGACAGTCCCGCCGAGGTCAACCTGGGCCGGGGCGGCCCGCAGCACGAAGTCCCGGACCTTCCCGGTGGTTGCGCGTGCTGACTCCGCGGCAGCGATCGCAGACGCCCCGACCGGATTCGGGCCGGGCCCCAAGCCGCAGGCGGACAGCCCCGCGGCCGCACCGACACCGACGACACCGGCCAGCAGCTGCCGACGGGACACCAACAGGCCGGAGGTCACGGCGGCGCTCCTGTCAGACGGCGGCGCTGCCCGGCGCGGGCAACGGGCACCGGTGCTGGCGCCACCCCCACCATGGCCTGATCGACCGGCACGAACCCCGCACCTTCGGTGGAGGGTGGGGGGAGGCGCCGGGGGTAACCGCACCCTGACCGCAGGGCAGGGGCGGGGGATAACTGGCGCGGCGCGCCGTGGCCGCCTCAGGGGCTCGCCCCGGGGGG
>JAJAYZ010000018.1 GCA_027118455.1 Actinomycetes bacterium | reverse complement strand
CCTATGCGTGGTCGCCTCGAGCGTCGCACGTGGCAGTACGACCCCACACTCTACGCGCCTGCCCGCTACCGCAGAGCCTGTTCCTACGACGCGTTCGTCCCTGACCCGATTGCTGGGTTCGCGGAGCCGCTGGGCAGTGAGACTGCTGCGGCGGTGTCTGACGCGGAGATGGCCATCCACTCGCTGAACTCCCGCGCGCGCCCCGCGCTGGCCCCGCTTGCGCGGCTGCTCCTACGGACGGAGTCGATCGCCTCGTCGAAGGTCGAAGGTCTGCAGGTCGATGCTCGCGACTTGGCACGCGCCGAAGCCCGTATCGAGACCGGCGGCAAAGCCGGCCCGACAGCCAAGGAGATACTTGCCAACGTCGACGCCATGGAGCTGGCCGTGGACGAAGCCAGCACAACCAGCGGTGTCACCATCGACGAGATCATCGCGATCCACCGCGCCCTCATGGCGGGCGCCCCGAACTCCCAGGTCGCCGGTGTTGTCCGCACCCAGCAGACCTGGATCGGCGGCAACGACTACAACCCATGCGGTGCTGCCTTCGTTTGCCCCCCCAACGGTCACGTGCGGCGACTGCTCACTGACCTGTGCGCTGCAGTCGTTGAAGATGGTTTGCCGCCGCTGGTACAAGCTGCGCTAGTCCACGCCCAGTTCGAGACCATCCATCCGTTCCTTGATGGCAACGGACGTACCGGTCGAGCCCTTGTCCATGTGGTGCTGCGCCGCCGGGGATTGACGCCAGCGTACGTGCCACCGATCAGCGTGATACTGGCTATGAACCGTTCTCGCTACATCACCGGGCTCACCCGCTTTCGCGACGGAGACGTCGACGGGTGGCTCACCGGGTTCGCTGTCGCGGCTGCCCAGGCCGCCGGCCTTGCCGAGGCATACCTGGCCTCGGTCGAACAGCTGCAGGCGAGGTGGCGCGAGCAACTACGCAGCGCGATCGACACACGCTCCGATGCCGCGGTGTGGCGAGTCATCGACGCGTTACCTGCGCACCCGGTGATCACTCTGCCCGTAGCGGTCGCCGCCACTGAGAGAACCAAGGCCGTCGTCAACCAGGCACTTGGACAGCTCGAACGGGCTGGCGTGCTGATCCGCCTTTCCCAGGGAGAACGAAACCGCACCTGGGAAGCCAGCGGGCTCCTCGACCTGTTGACCGATCTAGAAGCCGGTCGCCCGCCGAAGTTCGACGGCATAGATCCCTCCTCAGTAGGGTCTGCCACGTGACCCCCCGTGATCAGTTGCACGCCGAGCAACGGGAGCGCGTCCTTATCGACCGGCAGCTCACCGGGGCGGGCTGCCGGGTCTGTGACCAAGGCCAGCTCGACTCGGTTCATCACACCGACACCGCCGTCCGCGAGGTTCGGATGAAGCCGGGTCACGGACAGGTCGACTATCTGCTCTACGTCGATCGCAAGATCGCTGGCGTGATCGAGGCCAAACCTCAGGGCATCTATCGCCTTGGACAAACGACCGGAGCTGATTGCAGCAAAGTTACCGACTTCAGCACGTGTTTCATCGTCGATGGAACCGAGGTCTGTCGTCTGGTTCGAATGGACGACGACGAAGCTGGTCCGGGTGACAGCGGTGGTCCCTGGTATTACGGCGAGGCCGCCTATGGATACCACCAAGGATCCGTAGGGTCCGGTTGCGGGTTTCTCGGGCTCTCGTCGTGCGACGTTTGGTCTCGTGCGTCCTATATCGATGAGGCTCTAGACGTTTCGGTCCGGGCGAATTGAGCGAACGAATGATTGCCGGGTGGTGCATCGCGCTGCTAGGAATGCTCCTAGTGGCGGGATGTGGCGTAGACGCACCATCGATCGTCATCGTCTACGGCGACCCGGAGTCCACCAAACTCACTGTGGGCGTGGACACATGTAATAGGCACCCGTTGGTCAACGCTGCAGAGACGACCGAGGAGGTTCGCCTCACGGTCACGGCAGATGAGCCCTCTGGTGACGGGGGGGAAGACTGCCGCGACTCCGTCGACCTCAACCTGGAGACTCCGTTGGGTGATCGAATCGTCGTCGACGACTCGACCAATGAGCAGGTAGAGGTGGCTCCACTCGAAGACTGACTGTGAACGCACAGTCCTGCTGACACTGAAACGGATGCTGACACTCGGCACCACTTGCCGAGCGGCACAGCCGTGGTCTCAGTTTTGGTCTCAGTTCAGGTCGTGTCGGAAAGTTCCGCGACTGTCCCGAATGCCGCTGATCTGCGGCCAAGGGCAAACACGCACCCCCTGCGGAACCCTCGCTGCGGCCTCGTGATGCGTAGGTCTGGGGTTCGACTCCCCAAGGCGGCTCCGTGCTCTACCTGCGGAAACACCGGTTCTGCTCTTCGTCGGATCGGCTCTAACGGATCCGCCCCTCGATGGCCCCTTCAATGCGTGTCAGCCGGTCGGATTCTTAACGCGCGTGCGTGGACATTGCAGACCCGGGCAGAGGGCGGCAGTGACTGCACGAGCAAGAATGCGGGCTTGACCGGCACACGTGTTTCGGCTTAAGTGAGTCGGCCAACAACAATCAGGAGAATGCCGATGTCCGCATCAGAGAACAAGTCCGCGACCCAAGCTGCCTATCAGGCCTTCGGCGCAGGCGACCTCGAAGGCGCCATGAAGGACATGACTGACGACGTCGAGTGGATGGTGCCAGGCAACAGCACCATCAGCGGCACCTACCGAGGCAAGGACGAGGTCGCGAGCTTCTTCATGACCCTCGCCAGCAAATCCTTCCAGATCGAGCCGCAGCACTTCATCGCCGAAGGCGATCATGTCGTCGTGCTGACCCGCACCACCACGGACGGCCAGTCGGCCGACCAAGCAAATGTTCTGACCTTCCGGGGCGGCAAGGTCGCAAAGTTCCAGGACATCGGTGACACCGCTCTACGGGAGAGCGTCTGGGGCAAAAAGTAAGCGGTGGGTGACTGACCGAAGTTCCCACCTACCTGCTCATGTGCGGGCCGGGGTAGCGAACGGCCTTGTCCCTACCAGCGAGCGCCCCGAACTTCACCCCGGTGATGAAACGACTGGCGGCGAAAGATGCGTGTGTCCCCTTCTGTCCGCGGATGCCCATAGATGTGCGCGAAAGCGCCCTGACTGTTCTTGCTTGTACAGTGCCGCCGCCTGTGCTCGGAACTGCCAGAGCCTCGTGGAGGCCTCATTGGAGTTCGCCCCCTCCTGAGGCGTCCACCCCTGCCGTGCTCCATGGGCGCCATGTGGTGAACTACGCGGGCCCAAACGCAATCACCATCTATCTGCGCTCCACCAAGACGCAGAAGATTGGCCATGCCCACTACGACACTTTTGGCCTCTCCCTGCAAACGAACTGCAACGAGTTCCGTGCTGCTACGCCCTGCAGTACCTACGGGGTTACTTTGGTATAGACGACGTCGGACGTACTGGGGCTCGAGCCACTTCGGGCAAACAGCAGGCCGAAGTCGTTGCCGGCCGTCGCGATCCCTTGGTAGTCCCCCAGGAAGTATCCGCGGGCTACAGGTGCGTTCTCCATATTGAAGGACCCTTCGACGTGTGTCTCCGACCAGCTGCTCGGTGACGTGCAGCCGGAGGTGCAAGACGTAAACCAGTAGTCGGTGGGCAGCCCTGGCGCCGCGTTGTTGTTTCGGAAGTCGTAGTAGGAGACGCCGACTGTCCCATTGTGGGCAACAGCGATGCTCGGCGTGAATGCGTTGACGTTGGTCGGGGCATTATCGATCTTCGTAGGCGTACTCCACGTTCGGCCACCGTCCATCGACTGCGAGAACGCAACGTGGGAGTAGGCGCCGTTCGCCCACCGGCCGTCTTGCCAAACGGCGTAGAGCGCGCCAGTCGTACGGTCGACAGCAACCTCCGGGATGATGTCGCCGGTCCGAACGGCCGCTCCCGTGTCCGGGTCGGTTACCCGAACGAACTGCAGATTCGACACCAGGGTGGCGTTGGAGTCCCACGTCACGCCCTTGTCGGTGGATCGGATCACTGCCACGTTGTAGCCCCGGATCTTGCCCTTGTTGTCGTTGCGGATCAGGTTGAACAGGGTGACCAGAGTGCCGTTGGGAAGCACGACGATCTGGTTCCCAATCGTCTGGTTGTGCGTTCCGAGGTTGTAGATGATCCTCGCTGGCTCCCAGGTGTCACCACCATCGGTGGTTCGTGCCAGCAACGTCGGCCCTCGGTAGCCGGACGTGTTTTCCGAACTCTTCAACGATCCCTTGCCGGGAGGTGAGTCGAGTCGATCCCAGATCGCGTAAACATAGTCAGCGTCGGTCGGATCTGCGGTGATGCTGTTCTTGTCGTTGAAGAGTGAGGTGTCGGTGTCGTACGCGATGAAGGTCGGGCCGCCCCAGGTAAAACCACCGTCGTCCGACCTGCTGACTGACATGCCGGTTGGAGTGTTCCCCCCGGTTGGCACCTTCGTCTCGACCAGCCCCATTTGGTAGAGCGTTCCGTCGGGGGCAAAGGTCAGCCAAGGGTCGCTCGCGCGCGAGAAGTCGCTGCCACCCGAACAGAAGGTTACTCCGGGAATCGCTCCGGTCGTGAAGGTCTGACCACCGTCTGCACTCGCGCCGAATCCCGAACCTGCTGCGGCACCGCTCGACCATCGATCTTGTTGCCAGCTGCCGACGACGTTTGTCGGGTCGCGGGGATTGATCGCCAACGATGGTTCGAGCTCGGTGTTCGGGTACTTCACCCCCGGGCCGGTGTCAGCGATGGTGCAACCGGCGAGGGGGCTCACACTTGAGCTGGCCGGCACTACGGCCCCAGGTGTGTAGGCCGCCGCGGCGGCTACGCTCATCCCCATCAGCGGCAAAGTGGCGGCTACAACGAAAAGTCGGCGCATTGGTCTTCTCCTCATGGACACCTCGGGCGCACCGCGTGGTGAACCGTCAGTTCGATAGCTTCCCTCGGAGCACGGTCTAGCACACGTCCTGCCCGCGGCACGAGACCCGACGCGCAACCGTGACACCCCGTGGTCGAGGAGTTACGGTCGGCGGAGTGTGATCTGTCGCCAGTTGCCCCGAGGAGGCTGTCGCCTGTGGAGGAGATGAGGCGTCGAGACCTTCTTCGCGTCGTCGGCTTCGCTGGTGTGGGTGCTTGGCTGGTCGGTTGCGAGCAGCAGGATCGAGAGATCGAATCGGGTACACCGCGATCCTCACCGACCCCGATCGGCACCCCGAGCGCGTCTCTGCCTCGCCCCGCCCGGTGGACGCCGAGCCCCCGGGATGTTGCACCGCAGGTGAAGACAACGGCGGTTCGGATGGTCGAGGCTGCGGGAACATGGGCGCACGGTGATTCAGAGGATGCCGGAGTTCGGCGTCGACTTGAGGAGAGCGGCTACAGCCCTGATCTGGGTCGCTCACTCGGGGCACTGACCAATGGTGGCCAAGAGGCTGTCGTGCAAGTCATTGATGCCCAGTACGGAGGGATTCTCGCCCACGCAGCATCGGTCCTGACGGTGGTTCGGCAGTGGGCGATCGGAGATGACGGAGCCGTCACGGTGCGCGGCACCACGCTCGATATTCGGCTGGTGACTGGTCAACCGCGGTGGGTGGTGACGTCGGTACGGCCGGCTCGTCCAGGACGGGCAATCAAGGAACTATCTCGAGCGGCTCGAGCGTTGCTCGCAAACGACCGGGTAGCGCTCCCGGCCGCAGCGACGCGGGATGTTCGTTCCGGCGCCATCGACGACGTCGTGCTGCTGGCGCTTGCCAGCCTCTCCGGACGGCGCCGGATTCGGGTGAGCGTCCTGCGGTCCGGGCACCCATTGCGGGTATTCGGTACTGATCGGATCAGCAACCACACCCAGGGTCTGGCTGTCGATGTCTGGGCTTTGGACGGCCGATCCATCATCGATACCGGTAACACTCCCACTGTGGCTGACTTCATGAAGGAGGCGGTTGACGTCGGCGCCAATCAGATCGGCGGTCCTGTCGACCTGGATGGAGGAGGCGTCACCTACTTCTCCGATGACACCCACCAGGACCACATCCACCTTGGCTTCACCATCTGACCCCCTGGGGTTGGTGACCTGCGGATCGCCAATGGTGGCCGCCTTCCCAGCAGGACAGTTGCTCAGGCCTCGTTCATCACCTGTCGGTAGTACTGGTTGAACTGGTGCACGTAGTCGTCCTTTGCGGGGTAGACGCCGTGCACGAATCCGCGTGAGGTGATGCCACGCTGCACCCGCTCGGAGACCGCGTAGTCCTGCCCAGCCACCAGCTCACAGAAGTCGACGACGGGTTGGTGGTCGAAGTCGGGCTCGGCGATGTCCTCGGGAAGGAACAGATACTCGGTGAGTACTCGCGTCTGGAGCGGCCCCTCCGGCACCAGCCGGGTTGCCACGACGTTGCTGCCGGCGATGTCGAGGAACATGTTGGGGAAGACCTGGCTGCCGTAGATGGAGTGCGCCATCTCGTCGTTCATGCCTGGAAGTACGGCCTTCCTGGCACGAGGGTCGTCGGAGTAGCTGGTGCCACCGGTGATCAGAGCAACGCCGCCGTCTTCGCGGCTACGGTCCCCGGTGATGCCCTTCTTGTAGGTCGGGACGACCTCGACCAGTTCGGGGTGCACGATTGGGCAGTGCAGACACTCGTTGTAATTCTCGATCAGGATCTTCCAGTTGGCGGCGACGACTGACTCGCTGCGGTGCACCGTGACCAGGCGATCCATCTCGTGCTTCTCAAATCGGATGGGTGAGTCGTAGTGGGCGTCGAGCGCTTCGCGAAGCGGCGTCGGGGTCGCGCGGCTCAAATTGACGAAGAGAAAGCCCTGCCAGTCGTCGACGTGAACGGGCTTAAGACCCAGTACCGAACGATCGACTTCACCCTGTTCGACGCGGGGCGTGGCAACCAGTGAACCGTTGAGGTCATAGCACCACGCGTGGTACGGGCACTGGAAGACGGCCTTGATCTCGCCGCGAGTGTCGTCGCAGAGCACGGCGCCGCGGTGGCTGCACACGTTGTAAAAGGCGCGCAGCTCGTTGGCATTGTTGCGGGTGACCAGGACGCCCTGCCCGGCGATGTCGATGGTGAGGAACTGTCCTGGCTTGGCCACCTGGTCGGCGCGTCCAGCAAAGACCCATTGCTCGTACCAGAGCTGCTCCTGTTCGATGGCGTACTGCTCGGGTGAGTAGTAGTGGCCGGATGGCAGGGTGTGACGTGCCGCGGTTGGCGCCTCGATGGTCATCGTTCCTCCGTCATGATCGCTTGCGGGGGTGCGCGAGTGACTGATCAATCAGTCAGTGAAATGCCAGAATACCGCTCAGTGATTCGGCAGGGAAGGGCTCTCGCTGAATCGGTCGAACGTCGTAAGTTGAGGCTCCCATGAGCCAGACCCTGCCTGAGCTGTTCGCCGCCAGGGCTCCAGAGCCCTCCCGGCCTTTCCTGCGCGATACGCCGGGTGGTCTCGACACCTACCTCGACCTCGAAACCGAGGTACGTCGCTGGGCATGTCGCCTAATGGCGGCCGGTATCCGCCCCGGCGATCGAGTTGTCTACCAGGTCGAGAAGTCACCAGCGGTTCTCACCCTGCACTTGGCGCTACTCCGCTGCGGCGCAATCCAGGTTCCGGTCAACCCTGCTTACCCGGACCGCGAAGTGGCCGTACTTCTTGCCGATGCCGATCCGGCGCTGGTGATTCGTGATCCGGCCAGGGTGGCCGTTCCTGGTGCGTGGCAGTCAGTGACCCTTGACGCGAACGGCACCGGGACCGCTCGCGAACTTGCCAACGACGATGACATCGCGATGCCGACGCTGCGATCAACTGATGGAGTGGCTTTGCTCTACACCTCGGGCACGACCGGACGCCCCAAAGGTGCGCTGCTGACCCACGCAAACCTCGTGCACAACGCCAAGACGCTCGTCGACGCCTGGGGCTTCACCCACGACGATGTGCTGCTGCACATTCTGCCGCTCTTTCACACGCACGGGCTCTTTGCTGCCACTCACTGTGTACTGGCGAGCGGGGCTTCGTTGGTGCTGCTTCCCACATTCGATGTCTTGAGATCTTTGGAGGCTCTGCCGCACTGCTCGGTGCTGATGGGCGTTCCTACGCACTACTCACGCCTCCTCGCCGACCACCGTTTCAACGCCAGCCTGGTTCGTGGCATGCGACTGTTTGTCTCGGGTTCGGCGCCGATGTCACCTGCGCTCCACGCGGCGTTTGAAGCCCAGACTGGACGCACTGTCCTGGAACGGTACGGAATGACCGAGACGTCAATGCTTGCGTCGAATCCATTAGATGGCGTCCGCAAGCCGGGAAGCGTGGGTCCGCCTCTTCCCGGAGTCGCCGTGCGCGTTGTTGAC
This sequence comes from Actinomycetes bacterium, assembly GCA_027118455.1. Taxonomy (GTDB): domain Bacteria; phylum Actinomycetota; class Actinomycetes; order JAHEKZ01; family JAHEKZ01; genus JAHEKZ01. Next base: position 11,169 of record JAJAYZ010000018.1, on the reverse strand, counting down.
GACGTTGAGACACCGTTGGTGACCAGGTCTGTCGGGCACGTCCAGGTGCGCGGACCGAATGTCTTCGGTGGCTACTGGCGGCGGCCAGATCTAGCTGATAAGACCTTCACCGACGACGGATGGTTCCGTACCGGTGATCTCGGGGCGTTCGACTCCGATGGCTACCTCGAGCTGGTGGGCCGGTCGAAGGACCTGATCATCTCGGGCGGCTTGAACATTTACCCGCAAGATGTCGAGGATGTGTTGGATGCGCTCGTGGGCGTTCGGGAGTCTGCAGTCTTCGGCGTCCCCGACCAGGACCTTGGCGAACGGATCGTCGCAGTTGTCGTAGCCGATGAGTCGGTCGATCTTGACCCCGAGGAACTGAGATCGGCGGCCCGTCAACGGCTGGCCGGCTACCAAGTACCCAAGAGGATCGTCATTGTCGAGTCCCTGCCGCGCAACGCCATGGGCAAGGTAGCGAAGACCGTACTCCGAGAGGTGGCCAAGGAGTGGACGACGTGAAAGGCGCGGGTCGTCCAAGCCTGTTCGACAAGTCGGCCCTGGCGCTCAGCGATGCCATCCGACGCTGCGAGGTCTCGTGCGTCGACGTGGTTGCTGCGCACCTCGACCGAATCGACGCGATCGATGGCACGCTTCATGCGCTCATCAGCCGCCGTCCTCGCGAGGAGATTCTTACGGAGGCCGCTGAACGCGATGTTGAGCTGGAGCAAGGTACGTGGCGCGGATGGATGCACGGGCTTCCCCACGCGGTGAAAGACCTCTCCGACGTTCGAGGCTTGCCGACTACTGCGGGCTTCCGAGCAGTGTTGAAGACTGCGGCGGCGGTAGATGACGAACCGTTTGTGGCACGCATCCGCGATGCCGGAGCTGTCTTTGTCGGAAAGAGCAACACCCCGGAGTTCGGTTTGGGCTCGCACACCTACAACGCGATCGGCCCAACGACGAGAAATGTCGTCGACCCCACCCTGAGCGCAGGTGGCAGTAGTGGTGGAGCTGCTGTCGCTGTCGCGACTGGAATGGTCCCTGTTGCCGACGGCAGCGACTTCATGGGGTCTCTGCGGAATCCACCGGGGTGGAACGGTGTTCTTGGGCTTCGTCCCACACCTGGACTGGTGCTGGGGCAAGTCGATAGTGCCGCGACTCCATCGTTGAGTGTCGACGGTCCTATCGCCCGGTCGGTGGAAGACCTAGCTGCGTTGCTCGCGACGATGGTCGGGTCAGGTAGGTTCGTGTCGCTCGAGCGCAGGGATCAGGCCGAGCGTCCTCGTGTGGCGTTGCTGTCGAATCTGGGCGGATACCTACCGTTCGAGGACGGCATTCTCGACGTCTGCCAGGACGCTGTCGCACGGTGGTCGCCGAACGTCGAGTCGGTCTCTTTGCCGGAAAAGGGAACGCCCGCCGGTGAGGAACAACTCTGGTCGACGTGGGTGACGCTTCGGCATCACGAGGTCGGCGGCTGGCTCGCAGCTACCTTCGACGAGCCCGACATCGAACTCATGAAGCCAGAGGCGCAGTGGGAACTGGAAGGCTTTCGCTCACTCAGCGATCGACAGCTGGACCATGCGCGGTCGGTGAGACGTGAGGTCCAGAGTTCGGTGCTCGATTTGCTTGACGCATTCGACCTGCTCGCCTTGCCGACCGCGCAGTGCTGGCCGTTTCCCACTGATGAGCATTGGCCCTCTTCGGTAGCGGGGGTGGCGATGGACACCTACCACCGATGGATGGAGGTGACGACGCTGGCGACACTTGCTGGATGCCCTGCTCTCGCCGTTCCGGCTGGGGTCAACGAATCGGGTCTGCACATGGGGTTGCAGCTGATCGGACGCCCCGACGGAGAGGCGGATCTGCTTTCGTGGGCCGAGCAGGCTGAGCGCCGTGCGGCCTTCACCGTTGCCCTGCCGACTGTGGCGACAAGTCATTGATGTCCGGCCGGACGTCAATGGAACCTTCGATCACCGCCTGAGCGTGGCCACCATCAGCGCCTTGATGGTGTGCAGTCGGTTTTCGGCCTGATCAAAAGCGATGTTGGCTGGCGATTTGAAGACCTCGTCAGTGACCTCGAGGCCGCCCGTCACCCCGGTGAGGTCGGCCACCTCGCGCCCAACGGTCGTGCGCTCGTCGTGGTAGGCGGGCAGACAGTGCATGAACTTAGCCTCGGAGGTGCCGGTCTTGGCAAGAGCCGCAGCGTTCACTTGGTATGGCATCAGCTCTCGTACGCGTGACTTCCAGACGTCCTTGGGCTCACCCATGGAAACCCACACGTCGGTGTGAACGAACTCCGCACCCCGTAGCCCCTCGTCGAGGTCCTCGGTCAGTGTGATGGTGGCGCCGGAGCGCTCCGCGTGCTCACGGGCGATGGTCTGCACCACGGCATCTGGCCACAACCCCTGGGGGGCACAGATACGGACGTCTGAACCCATGATCGCGCCCATCACCAGTAATGAGCGGCCCATGTTGAAGCGCCCATCACCGAGGAAGCAGTAGCTCGGCCTCGTCGTGTGTCCGGCGGCGTGCTCTTCCATCGTGAGGAAGTCGGCAAGCATCTGCGTCGGGTGCCACTCGTCGGTGAGCCCGTTGTAGACCGGGACGTCGGAGTACTCGGCGAGTTCTTCGACGGTCGCCTGAGCCTTGCCCCGGAACTCGATGGCGTCGAACATCTTGGACAAGACGCTCGCGGTGTCGGCCGCCGACTCCTTGTGCCCGATCTGCGATGACGACGGGTCGAGATAGGTGACGTGGCCGCCCTGGTCGTAAGCAGCAACCTCGAAGGCGCAGCGAGTGCGTGTCGACGACTTCTCGAAGATCAGCGCGATGGAGCGGCCGGAGAGGTGGCGTTCCTCGGTGCCAGCCCGCTTGGCGGCTTTGAGCTCGGCCGCGAGGTCGATCAGGTGTTGCAGCTCGTCGCGGGTGAAATCGATCTCTTTCAGGAAGTCACGTTGCTGGAGGACGTCGCTCATCGACGGCACCACCTCTCTTCGGCTTGGATCCTAACGAGAGCCGGGCGGCTTCCCGCAGTCGCGCCGCTGACGCGTACGTAAGTTCCACCCCTACGCTTTGCGCTGTGACGAGAACCTCGGCGGCGCGCGCGATCGCTCTCACCATCTTCGGCCTCACCGTGGTGCAGCTGGCTGTAGCCACCTTCGTCCCTGGGCTCGATCAGTTCGAGGGCAAGGCGTTCGGCGCCAGACTCATCGGCTACCCAGCGATAATGCTCATCGTCCCTGCGGTCTACTGGGTCTGGGCGAGGCGCAAGAGCCCGATGCCCGAGACGCCCTGGGCTGCGTACGCCTTTGTCTGGGCGTCCTTCCTGATCGATGTCACGGGCAACACCCTCGACCTCTACGACACTGTGGTGTGGTGGGACGACGCCAACCACTTCGTCAACTGGTTCCTGCTCAGCGCCGGTGTTGGCCTGATTATTTCGCAGTCGTCGCAGCTTCCGCCGTGGACGCTCGGTTGGCTCACTGTCGGGATCGGCGCGATTTTGGCCATCACGTGGGAACTAGGCGAGTGGTACACCTTCATCAGACACGGCACCGAACTCGACACTGCTTATGAAGACACTCTCTTGGACGAGTTGCTCGGCACCCTCGGCGCGGCCCTAGCAGGGATGTGGATGACGGTGCGACGACGAGACGAGATCAGGCGCGCGGCTTGACCTTCGTCGGGTCGAAGATGGACAGGTCGGCAACGGTCGCTGTTGATCCGCCGACGTTCACAACGGTGTCGTTGTCTGCGGAAGCAGTCTCCATGATCGCCAGTGCGATAGGGCCGAAGCGTGGGCTGTTGGTTGGGCTCGTCAACGTACCGACGACCTGGCCACCTTTGGTGACTTCGGAACCGCCATCGGGCAGTTCACCGGCCTCCAAGCGCAGCGTCTTGAGTCGTCGAGGTGGTTCGGACGCGATCTTGTGCAGCGCGTCCTTGCCGACGTAGTCGATCTCAGGCGCGAAGCTGACCATGCGGTCCATGCCGAGGTCGAACGGTGTCAGCTGGCCGGGTTCGTACTCGAACTCGAAGACAATGAGGCCAGCCTCGATCCGGGCGATGTCGATGGCGTTGAATCCGACCGGCTTGACGCCGGCGTCTGCCAGGGCGAGCCAGAGCTGCTCAGCCTCCGCGCGCGCCGGAACGAGCTCGTAACCAAGCTCACCAGAGAACCCGGTGCGGGAGATGAAGACCTCGATGCCAGCGATGGTCACGAACTCGGTAAACTTGAAGTAGCGAAGGCTGGAGAAGTCGAAGTCACTCAGCGACTGGAGGATCTCGCGCGACCGCGGACCTTGCACGGACACCAGCGGCATCTCGGGTAGCCGATTGATCATCGTCACATCAGCGTTCGGGGAGTGCTCGCGCACGAACGCGTCGAAGGTCTCGGTATTGGTGAAGGCGAAGTACGAACCCTCTGATCGCTTGTAGATCGTGCCCTCGTCCATCAGCAAACCGCTGTCATTGACGAAGGCCCCGTAGCGAACTTGGCCTACCTGCTGGGTGGCCAAGTTGTTTGTGAATCCGCGCTGCAAAGCCGCCTGGGCATCGGGCCCGGTCACGTGCCACTTGTTGAGCGCGTAGACGTCCCACATTCCGGCGCCGGAGCGGAGCGACTCGTACTCACCGAGGACGTCCCCGAAGTCGAGGGTCCATATCCATCCGCCGAAGTCATCGAAGGTCCCCCCCTGGCGTTCCTGGACATCAAAGAGGACAGAGTGAATGGGTGCGTCAGTCATGGCACCACCCTGGCGAAAACTAACTGACCAGTCAATCAGTCAAGCGGAGAATCCTTCTGGCGTTTTCGGAGTAGAGGCCAGGCAGATGCCGCGGCTCGATGGCTGCGCCATCGATGGTCCAGTTGCCCTGCGGCGGAGTCGGGTCGCCGGAGTAGGCGAACCCGCGATCGTCGGTCTCTAGAAAGCGGCGGTGCCTCGCGTAGTCGTCGGCGTGAGGAGGGAAGCAGTCGGTTCCGAACAGGATGCGGTCCGGAAACGCCGCGACGAGTTGGGCAAAGGTGTGCGGCCGACGTCCGAGCTCGCCGAGGCGTCCGGCGATGTCGACGTTCCACTGTGGGTGGGAGGCCAACATCTGGCCGACACCGTCGAGGTCCTCGGCCCAGCAGCCCACGTGGGCACCGATGAAGGTGGTGCCGGGGCACTGCGCGATCAGCCGGTCAAGGCTGCGCATGAGCTCGGAGAAAGTCGGAAGCCCAGGACCGCCGAACCACCACTCCGGATGCACCTGCAGCTCGTCCCACCGCTCATTCGCCTGGGTGAGGGGCTCGAAGAACGCCACGGGATCGGCGGTGTGGATCAGGACGGGGAGACCGAGATCGCCCGCTGCTTGCAGCACCGCAACAACGCGCGGGTCGTCTGGCATGACAAGGGCGCCTGAAGAGTCGCGCACCTGGAGTCCGAGGTCCTTCCAGACCTTGACGCCTCGAGCCCCAGCAAGAGCCGACGCCACGAGCTGAGTCGTCAACGCGTCGACAGCTGAGCGTGCGTCGAAGTCAGCGCTGAGAACTGACCAGTCGACGTGGCAGAAGGTGAGGACGCGGCCGGGGTGCTGTGCGTCGTACCGAGCGATGTTGGCGGCCAACTCCTCACCCCAACGGCCGTCGAGGTTCACGATCGTGTCGACGCCGGCTGAATTGAGCATGGCGAGGAAACGTTCGACGTCGTGCACCAGCCAGCCTCCGTCGTCGGAGAGCCAGCGCCCAAGGTGGTTGTGTGCGTCGATCACCTGGACATTGTCTCGCTGCAACGGCCTCGGGTCGGGCTAGTCGAAGAGGTCGTCGAGGAAGCTCTTCTTCTTCTTGGGGGGCCTGCCGTACTGCTGCTGGGGTGGATAGCCCTGCTGCGGAGGATAACCCTGGGGCTGGGGTGGATAGCCCTGCTGCTGTGCTGGGTAGGGCTCTTGATACCCGTGTGGCGCGGGGGCAGCAGGGACGGGGGCTGGCGCAGGGACGGGGGCTGGCGCGCTTGCCTGGGCAGCCCACCGCAGTTCGGCGTCGACGAGGCCTTCGAGCTCGCCGCGGTCAAGGAAGACGCCGCGGCACTCGGTGCACTGGTCGACGTGGACGCCGCTCCGCTCGTACTGCCTCATGTCTGCCTGGCACTTCGGGCAGGTCAACGTGCTCATGCGCGATGTCCTCTCGTCGGGACACCAGCGTCACATACGAAAGAGATTTCCGCAATTCGGGACCTTGAGCCCTACCGGACGGCTGCGCTAGGGGCGACTCTGGCGGTAGAGGTCTTCTCGCACCAGGAGGTGCGTAGTGAACGCTCGGTCACGTGTTCTGGTCTCAGCTTTTGTGGTCCCTCTGGCGGCTACCGGATTGCTCGTGGCGACGCCCCCCGGGCCGCTGCATCCCCTGGCTGCAGCCGCTACCGCTGCCGCCGAAGTCGCGCCACCGAACATCGTCGTTGTGATGACCGACGACCAGCGCCGAAACACCTTCCAGACGATGCCAACGGTTCGCCGTGAGCTCATCCAGAAGGGACTCCGCTACGTAGGCTTCAGTCCGACGTCGGCTTGTTGCCCTGCTCGTTCGTCGTTCCTTTCCGGGCAGCACTCGCACACGACCGGCGTGTACAACAACGTGGACCCTGACTGGGGAGGCTGGCCCCAGTTCCACGAGTCTGGTTACGAGGACCAGACGATCGCCACCGCACTGGACGCATCTGGGTACCGCACAGGACTCATCGGCAAGTACCTCAACGAGTGGAACCAGGCACCGGACGGCTTCGTGCCCCCTGGCTGGGATGTCTTCCGCGCGATCTACGCCACGAACGGACAGGGCGGCGGGCGCTACTACAACTACGAGTTGCGGGGCACGAGCCCCACGGAGTATTTCGCTGACAATCCAGCCGACTACTCGCCTGACGTCGTCGCCGACCGCGCCGTGCGATTCGTGAGAAGCACACCGGCGGATCAACCCTTCTTCCTCTTCTTCACGCCGTACGCCCCGCACGAGCCCTTCACCCCGGCGCCCCGCGACAAGAACTCGTGGAAGCCGCAAGCCGTCTACAACAACCCGGCCGTCAACGAGCAGGACATGAGTGACAAACCGGGGTTCATGCAGACTCTGCCCGAGGTTGACCGGCAGTGGATCGCCAACGCGCAGGACCGGACCGGAGAGTCGCTCAGGGCCGTCGATGACGCAGTGAGCCGACTCATCGGCGCACTGGGTGACCGCATGTCGAACACGCTCTTCGTCTACACCTCCGACCAGGGGGTGATGTGGGGGGAGCACCGACTGGGGGGGAAGTACAACCCGTACCGATGGGCGACCGAGTACCCGCTGATCATGCGGTGGGGTCACAACCTCCCCGTCGAAGACAGGGACAGCCTCGTGGCCAATGTCGATCTCACAGCGTCTCTTCTGGATGCGGCCAACGTTGACCCCGGCTGGAGCATGGAAGGCAAATCGGTTTTCGACTCCCTCCGGTCGAGCGTGGTGCTCGAAGGAATGGCGATCCCGAGACAGCCGGCGTACTGCGGCGTCCGGCAGCGCAACTGGCTCTACGTTGATTGGTCCGGGGACGCCGGCCTCGAGTTGTACGACTATGTGCACGATCCGCTCGAACTGAGCAACCTCGCGGGCCAGCCTAAGTACGCGGACAAGGAGGCTGAGTTACGTGGCCTCATGACCACGCTCTGTTCTCCCGTACCACCCGGCTACATTTCTTGAGGTTCCTTTGAGTCTCTAGGAGCCCGGATGCGGGCAGCGCCACACGCCAAGGCTTTGGTCGACCGCCGCATCCTGGGCTCGTAGGAACTCCCGCTGCCACAGGTAGGGGGCGTCGTACGTGTACTCCAGGGCGTAACCGCGTCGTACCGCGTCTCGATTGAACTGCTGAGGTTTTCCGTCGGTGATCCAGATGTATGCGAGCGTGCGGTCGTAGTAGTCGAGTCGCCCCTGTGAGCGGTCGAACTCTAGAGCAACTGGTTCACCGAGCAGGCGCCACGTGGCGAACTTCGTCGCTTCAGGCCCGTAGCACTCGATCGGCTCGGTTGGGTGCACGGTCTCGGGAGTGTCGATCCCGATCAGCCGCAACGTGAGCGTGCGGCGTCTCTTGGTCACATCGACGGTGTCACCGTCGACGATTCGGGAGACTTGCCAACCAGCGCTGACCAGCCCCTTTGCGAGACGACGAACGCCGACGGTTCCCGCCCCGCCGCCGCTGCTGCCACCCTGATGATCGGAGTCCGGAGGGTCCTTGTGTGTCGCTCGCTCACTGGGAGCGGCCTTCCCCCCCGTTCGCGCGCGGCCCGGTTCGGGCGCGGCGCACGCCGAAAGCGCGAGGGTCAGGCAGATGACCACCAACATCGCTCGACGCACGCCTACCTCCGGTTGACAGGAGGATCTCACGCGACCGAGGAGTCAGACTCTCTGACGTCGACACCGCTCGAAAGTGCGAGCGTGCGCTGCACGAGCTCAGTCACGGCATCGACCTCGAGCAAGAACCCATCATGGCCATACGGTGATCGGATGACGTACAGCCTGTCAGCCGTCGGGATCAGCTCAGCGAGCTCTTGTTGGAGGCGCAGCGGATAGAGACGGTCACTGTCTACGCCGCCTACCACGACGGGCACGGTGATGGTCGAGAGCGCGGCCGAGGTGCCCCCGCGACCGCGTCCGACATCGTGCGTTGTCATAGCGTCGGTGAGCGCCACGTACGTCCCCGCGTCGAACCGACGAGCCAACTTGTCGGCGTGGTGGTCGAGATAGCTCTGCACGGCGTACCTGCCGTAGCGAAGCGGATTTTCGCCTGACTGCGCCTCGCGCCCGAAGCGAACGTCGAGCTCGATCTCGGTGCGGTAGGTGAGGTGCGCGACGCGTCGGGCTACGCCCATGCCTATGTGTGGACCCTCGCCTGGCGCTGAGTCGTGGTAGTCGCCACCGTGCCACTTGGGATCGGCGGTGATGGCGTGGACCTGTGCTGTCTGGGTACCGATCTGGTCGGCGGTAGCGGCCGCTCCGACGGCAACGACGAGTGCGGATCGCAGGGCCTCCGGGAAGCTGACGGCCCACTCCAGTGAGCGCATGCCACCCATCGAGCCTCCGATGACAGCCGCCCATGCACCGATACCGAGCCGGTCGGTGAGCACCCGCTCGACTGCGATCTGATCGCGCACGGTGATGCGGGGGAAGCGCGAACCCCAGGGTCGTGCGTCAGGTGCCAGGGAGGCCGGACCGGTCGTCCCTTGGCAGCCGCCGAGGACGTTTGGCGCCACGACGAACCAGTCGGCTGGGTCGAGGGGCGCACCCGGAGCCAGCAGCGGCTCCCACCAACCGGCGGTGGGGTGCTCAGGCCCAGCTGGCCCGGCGAGGTGTGAGTCACCCGTGAGCGCGTGCAGCACAAGAACCGCGTTGGAAGCGTCGGCGTTGAGAGCTCCGTACGTCTCGTAGGCCACCCGCACGTTCGGCAGCTTGCCGCCGAGCTCGAGATCAACGCGCCCCAGATCGGCGAAGCGACGATGACCAGGAGCATCCCCCTCCCGCCACGCACCGCTGGCCGGAGGGGGCGTCCCGTGTTCGAGCGTCATTTGCGCCTCAGGCGCCCTTGACGGCGCGGAATCCTGCCTCGAGATCGGCGATGAGGTCAGGCAGCCCCTCAAGGCCGACGGCGAGGCGAACCAGCCCAGGAGTGACGCCGGACGCCGCCTGCTCCTCCGGTGTCAACTGTGAGTGCGTCGTCGACGCTGGCGCGATCACCAGGGAGCGAACGTCGCCGATGTTGGCGACGTGACTGAAGAGCTCGAGCGAGTCGACGAACTTCTTGCCGGCCTCTCGACCACCTACCACCTCGAAGGACAGAACGGCCCCGGTGCCGTTGGGGGCGTACTTCTGGCCACGCTCGTACCAAGGCGAGCTCGGCAACCCCGAGTAGTTCACCGACTCGACCTGCGGGTGCTGCTCGAGCCACTCCGCGATTGCCTTGGCGTTCTGGACGTGACGCTCGATGCGCAGGCTGAGTGTCTCCAAGCCCTGCGCGATGAGGAACGCGTTGAACGGAGCAACCGCTGACCCGAGGTCGCGGAGCAACTGGATGCGGGCTTTGACGATGTAGGCGAGGTTGCCCAGCGCTTCGCTGTAGACCAGACCGTGATAGCTGGGGTCGGGCTCGCTGAACTCGGGGAACCGCTCAGCGTTAGCCGCCCAGTCGAAGCTGCCGCCGTCGACGATGACACCGGCAACCGCAGTGCCGTGGCCGCCGAGGTACTTCGTCGCCGAGTGCACAACGATGTCGGCGCCGTGCTTGAGCGGTTGGATCAGGTACGGCGTCGCGACGGTGTTGTCGACGATCAGTGGGACGCCGATCTCGTGTGCGACGGCAGCCACGCCCTCGATGTCGAGGATGTCGGTGCGTGGGTTGGCGATCGTCTCGCCGAAGAAGGCCTTGGTGTTCGGTCGCGCAGCGGCGCGCCAGGCGTCCAGATCGTCGGGGTTCTCGACGAGCGTGACTTCGATGCCCAGCTTGGGCAGCGTGTAGTGGAAGAGGTTGTACGTACCGCCATAGAGCGAGGCTGACGAAACTATGTGATCGCCGGCCCGAGCGATGTTGAGAATTGCGAAGGTCTCGGCTGCCTGGCCGCTGGCAACGAGCAGCGCGCCGACGCCCCCTTCGAGGGCAGCGACTCTTTGCTCAACCGCGTCCTGCGTGGGGTTCATGATCCGGGTGTAGATGTTGCCCGGCTCGGCCAAGCCGAAGAGGGCAGCGGCGTGGTCGGTGTCGCGGAAGACGTACGAGGTGGTCTGGTAGATCGGCAGCGCGCGGGCGCCGGTGGCAGTGTCGGCGCTCTGGCCGGCGTGAATCTGCTTGGTCTCGAAGGACCAGGCATCGGGGTCGGTCGTCATGGGGTGCTCCTGATGTCAGTTGGTGGGGTGCGTCAAAGCGGAAGCGCGTCGTGCTGGGCACGAACCCGGGGTGGCCGGCGAGCAGTGCTCGCAGCGCAGGTGACGGCGAAGAATGGAGCCCGGGTCCGTCAGACCATGCAGGGACACATACAGCGACAACGCATTCGTGCGCTAGGAGGCGTCACGAGGGTCGCGGCAGAAGTCATAGGGTGAGGCTAGGCGCCAACAGCCGGAGTGTCCATTTGTCGAGCAGCGATCTCAGATAATGAGATCGGCCGCGGAAGGGCCGATCGAGTTGGCCTGCACAATGG
>JAJAYZ010000017.1 GCA_027118455.1 Actinomycetes bacterium | reverse complement strand
GGCAAACATCGACAGGCGACCTTTCGACGACAACGACTTGGACCAGCAGCGGACTTCCACCTGATCTCATCGAGCCCCCACCACCATCAAGTCAGGAGGCCACCACCGTCGTCTCATCACCTGCCACCAACAACCACGCTAAACCAAGCCACTGACAACAGCCTTAGGCTGCGCACGTGACCGAAGCCGCCGCCGAAGTTCCTCCCCCCGGGCGGATCCGACACGACGCTCACCCGCGGCGCGCGCTCGGCTTCTCGCTGGCTATCGGTGGTGCACTGCTCTTTGCCGTCAACGGATCGGTCTCCAAGATCACCCTGGAGTCAGGTGTCGACTCGCTCAGCCTGGTACTCCTGCGAAGCGCAGGAGCGGCAGCCTGTTTGCTCGTACTCGTGCTCGTGACCGATCGGAGCCGGCTGCGGCTGCACAAAACCGAGCTGCCCCTCTTGCTGGTGTACGGACTCGTTGGCATCGCCATGGTCCAGTGGCTCTACTTCGTCGCTATCGCGCGGCTACCCGTCGGCGTAGCACTTCTGTTGGAGTTCACCGCCCCCGTGTTGGTCGCCCTGTGGGCAAAGTTTGTCCAGAAGCAGCAGTTCGGCAGGGCCTTGTGGCTGGCATTGGCTCTTGCGCTCGGCGGGCTCGCACTGGTTGCCGAGATCTGGGGCGGGCTGTCACTCGACACCATCGGAGTGCTCGCTGGGTTCGGCGCCGCCCTGTCGCTAGCCACCTATTACATCGCCGGTAAGCACGCGTTGGTCACGCGTGACACTGTCTCGCTCGCATTCTGGGCTTTCCTCGTCTCAGCCCTTTTCTGGTCAGTCGCCAAACCCTGGTGGACGGTCCCCTGGGACACGCTGAGCGCGTCTGTTCAGCTTCCGGGTGCGCTGGATGGGACGTCGATCACCGGTTGGGCGCTGATCACGTGGGTTGTCGTGCTTGGAACGGTGGCGCCCTTCTTGATGGTGATCGGCGGGTTGAGTCACCTGGCAGCCACTGAAGCGGGGATCGCCGGCATGATCGAGCCAGTGCTCGCCGGTGCAGTCGCCTGGGTGTGGCTCGATGAAACCCTCACCGTGATCCAGGTGGTCGGCAGCCTGGTCGTCATCGCCGGCATCGTCGTCGCTCAACGTGCGACTGCATCCACTTCTCAGTGATTGCAGCTAAGCGCGCGAACCTTCGGCCGGCCCGAAGACCACAACGAGACGTAACGTCTCGGTGATGTCAACGAACCGATGCTCTTCACGAGCGGGGACGAAGATCACCGAACCTGGCTCCACGTCGCATTCACCAGATGGCGTCACAAACCGGGCCCGGCCGGTCATGCAGACATAGATCTCGTCCTCGGTGTGTGGCTCTTGCTCATCGAGCTCACCGGCGTCGAGCACGTAGAGGCCGGTCGATATGTTCGGAGCTCGCTGAAACTCGACCCAAGGCTCGGAACCGCGGGCGCCATCCTGGTCTTCGACGCGGTACGACTTCACGGGGTGCTCCGATCCTCGAGAATGCGTTCGACCTCAGCGCTGGCCGCCCCGAGCCCACCCAAGGTGAACTCATCGCGCGCCGTCAACTGTTGGGTCACACGATCGAAGTACAACACGGTGAACGTCAAGGGGGTTGGGTCCTCGGTCTCAAGCGCGCGAAGGCCAGCGCCGCCTGTCGAGCCCTGTATGAGAAGTTCCGTCCCACCTCCGAGATCACGCTCATCGCGTTCGTGCAGGTGTCCCGCGAGCACCAAGGGAACGTCACCGGCAAGTGGGTCAGCCGCCAACGGATCATGAACCATGGCCACATCGATCGGTTCACCAGACGCCTGGATGACCTGGTCCAGACCCTCACCGGACGCGACCACGGCCTCATCTGTCGGGTCCGTTGACTTGTCGGGCGTGAACCGCGGGTCACCAGCACCGGCGATGACGAGTCCACCAACGTCGACGATCTCGTTGTCGAGCACATAGGTGTTGTCCATCGCAGCGATGGCAGCTGCGGTGGCGGAGGAGTCATGGTTCCCCCGGATGAAGACATAGGGGATGCCAAGGGACTCGATGGGCTTCAGCAGCGAGTTCTCTGCTCCCGTCCCGTGGTCAGCTATGTCGCCCGTGTCGAGCACGACGTCAATGTCGTACTGCTCGATGATCGATCGCACGATCGGCCAGACATTCGGATTCAGGTGGATGTCGGAGACGTGGAGTGCACGAATGGTGCCGGGGCTGCCCTCGAGTGTCGGCAGACTTCTTGCGGCTGTTGCAAGCTGAGCCACGTTCTCCACCAGTCCACCGAGCTGCTGACCGTACTCCTCGAAGTTGCTGACGATCATGTCGGCGTCACCGACCACTTGCGGGACGAACACCAGCAAACCGGTGTAGTGCGGTTGGGCCAGCGCACGATTGTTCCAAGTCGCTGCTCCCGCGCCAGCCCCGACCACCAGCGCCGCTGCGACGCCCGCTGCCGTGATCGCCGCCCATCGCGGACGCCGCCAGACCACGAGCACCGCCAGCGTCGCGCCAGCCACCGCGACGACGAGCGCCTGCAGGTAAGAACGAATGAGGAGGTCGCGCACCTCACCGGGCACCTGATCGAGATTGGTCACTCCCGAGGTCCCGGCAAGCGCGTCCTGGGTCACGTCGTTGTCCAGTGACTCAACCTGCGCGTGCAACGCCAGCGGCCCGTCATGGGTGTCGAGCTCGATGGTGCCAAGCGGAGGCACGTTGACGACCGTGTCTCCCGTCAATGAGAAGGTGACCTCTGAGGTCACGATCAACGGACCTACCTGGTCGCTTCGCTCGGCCCCTAGCGCGAGCCCGATCCACGCGCCGAAGGCCGCAACAGCAACGAAGGCCACCACCTGGGTCATATGCCGCCAGGTCAACTCAGAGCGCAGCGTCGAAAGCACCCGCTGCCGCACTGCTCACCACCACCTCGACCGACCCCTTGGATTCCATTATCGAGGCAAAGTGCGATCACCTTGACCACTCGACGCCACCAGAGTTGCCGGGCCCTACTCCGGAACTCCCCAGTTGAAGCGGTGGGTGTGGATGTCGAAGTACACGAAGGACTCGGTCGCCTTGACCCCGTTGATGCTCTTGAGCCGGTCGTTGACCACCTCGAAGAGCTGGTCCATGTCGGCGCAGACCACCTCGGCGAAGAGGTCGAACGACCCGGAGGTCAGCACCACATAGATCACCTTGTCGATGGCACCTGCGGCGTCGGCGACAGCGCGGATGTCACCGTCGACCTCGATCCCCACCATCGCCATCACCGGAAGGCCGAGTTTGAGGGGATCGGTGACTGCGACCACCTGAAGCAGACCCGTCTCCATCAACCGCTGCATCCGCTGTCGGACAGCAGGAGCAGAGAGCCCCACCTCCGCAGCCAGGTCGGCGTACGAGGCGCGGCCATCGACCTGCAACTGCCGGATGATCGCTCGGTCGATGGCGTCGATGGTGACCTGGTGGGTCACCTGCGCTCCTCCGCAATCGAATTGCCACCGTCAACAACGATCGCCTGCCCCGTGACGTATGCGGCCCCTGGCGTGGCCAGCCACAGAACCGCGCTGGCAATCTCGTTGGCCGTGGCCGACCGCCCCACAGGAGTGCGCAGTCCCTGCTGGTACTCGTCGGCGGTCTGCGACGCGGTGGCGATCCAGCCGGGACACACGGCGTTGACAGTGATGCCCGAGCGCGCCACCTCGACGGCGATTGAACGGGTCATTCCCACCATGCCGGCTTTGGCAGCGCCGTAGTCGGTGTTGCCCACCATGGCCATGACCGGACCCGTGATCGAGGCAACGTTCACCACCCGTCCGTAGCCAGCCGCCAGCATGGGCCGGAGGGCTGCTCGAGTGACGAAGAACGCGGTGTCGAGGTTGCGGCTGACCCCAGCTCGCCATGCGTCGTCGGACATCGTCGCCGCATCGGTGTGTCCTTCGGTGGGGTCAGCGACGCTGGTCATGCCCGCGTTGTTCACCACAATGTCGAGCTGGCCAAATCGCTGCAACGCCGATTCAACGATCATCGTGGCCTGGCTGCTGTCGGTGAGATCGGCCGGTACGCCGAACGCCTTGACACCTACGTCTTGGAGTTGACCGACCCGCTCCTCGATTCGCGCGGTGGTTGAGGTGACCGCGACCCGCGCACCCGCCGCCCCGAGGAGCCGAGCACTCGCAAAGCCGATGCCGGTCTCACTGCCTGCCCCAGTCACCAGTGCGACCTGGCCAGTGAGGTCAAACGCGCCTCCCAAGGTCGAGAGCGCGGCCATCAGGCGTACAGCTCGTTGATCGCCTTGGTGAAGACTTCGGTGTGCAGGTCGACATCGGCCTCACTCGTGGACGGGCACATCAACGCCATGTTGTGGAACGGCGTCATCAGCACACCGCGGTTGAGCGTGTAGAGGTGCATGTACTCATCGAGGTCGTCGTCGCCTGCCTTGTTCGACTCGGTGCCGTTGACCGGTGCCGGCCGCGCAAAGCGGTACTCAGCACGCGCACCGAGCTGGCTGATGCTCCAGGGAACGTCAACGGTGTCGAGGACGCCCTGGACGCCTTCAGTAAAGCGGGTGGCCAGCGCGATCATCTCGGCGAAGGCGTCGTCGGTGAGCACTTCGCCGAGGGTGGCCTTGGCCGCCGCTATCGAGAGTGCGTTGCCGGCGAGCGTTCCACCAACACCACCGACGTCGATGAGGTCGGCCTCGTCGTGGGAGTTGATCTCATCGGCGAGCCCTCGGCTGATGCCGTAGGTACCGATCGGGATTCCGCCAGCGATCGATTTACCGATGACCAGGATGTCGGGGTCGAGGCCCTCGGCCTTGGTCATGCCGCCTGGGCCGGCGCTAAAGGTGTGCGTCTCGTCGATGAGCAGCAGCGCTCCGTACTTCGTGCAGAGCGTGCGAACGCCTTCGAGGAAGCCCGGCTCCGGCAACACGATGCCAATGTTGGTCAAGGCCGGCTCGGTGATGACGACGGCCACGTCGCCGTTGGCCAGGGCTCGTTCGACCGACGATAGATCGTTGAACTCCGCCACCCTGGTTGTCTCAGCCGGATGGACCGCTGGGCCAGCGTTACCTGGACGCGGCTCGGTGCTGCCGTCGGCGCCCATGATGACGACGGTCTCGTCAACGCTGCCGTGGTAGCAGTAGGAGAAGGCGAGCACCTTGCTCTTGCCGGTGGCAAGCCGCGCAAGGCGCAGTGCCCACCGGTTGGCGTCGGTTGCCGTCAAGGCGAACGACCACAGCGGCAAGCCAAAACGGCGGGCCAGCTCGGCGCCGACCCACGCAGCATCCTCGCTCGGCAGCATGGTGGTGAAGCCACCCTTGGGGCCGATCCGCTCGGTGATGGCCTGCACCGTGGCATCGGGTGAGTGCCCGGCCATGGCGCCGGTGTCGCCGAGGGCGAAGTCGACGTAGGTGTGGCCGTCGATGTCGCTGATCCGGTTGCCGTGTGCTGCGTCGAGGTAGAGCGGGAAACCGCCTGACCACTTGGTCATCCACGTCATCGGCACCCCGCCGAAGAGGTTCTGCTGGGCAACAGTGAAGGCGGCGCGACTCTTGGGGTGGTTCTCGGCGTAGGTGGCGCGCTCTCGCTCGATGAGGCTGGTCAGCCTGGTGCGATCGAGGGTGGACATGGGAACCTCACAGGGAATCGTTTCCAATGGATGAGGTCAACGATACTAACGATTCGATTGCTCGGTAAAGTCGGATCTTTCGGATCCAATGTCAAGGGAGTATTTTACGAACGGAAGGCGCGCCGCCTTGCCGCCGGCCCCGGCCCCTGTCACCATCACTGCTCGTGTCCAGCGTCAGCGTGATCTTCGTCTGCATGGGGAACATCTGTCGGTCCCCGATGGCCGCCTCGGTGCTGCGTTCTGAGTTGGAGAAGGCCGACCTCACCCACCTTCAGGTCAGCAGCGCCGGAACCGGTGGGTGGCACGTTGGTGATCCTGCCGACCGCCGGGCGCAGGCAGCACTGGCCAGGCGCGGGTACTCGACTGAGCACCGGGCACAGCAGTTCAAGCGCGGGTGGTTCGACGAGTACGACCTGGTCGTGGCGATGGATCGCGACAACCTCAAAGACCTTCGGCGCCTGGCCCCGAGCCGGTCCACCGCGCAGGCCCTCCGGCTGATGCTGGAGTTCGACCCCGATGCTGAGTCCGTCGATGTCCCCGATCCCTACTACGGATCAGCCGGCGACTTCGATCTGGTGCTCGACCTCCTCGAACCAGCCTGCCGCGGACTTGTCACGCACCTGCAGACTTCGTCCCCGACGCTCGGACGCCCAGACCTGCGACCCCATGTCATGCGAACGCGCGGCCTGCCCTAAGGCTGACCGCGCGTCCTGTGTGAGATAGAAGTCAGCTAGGGCTCCCGGTGCAGCCGGTGACCCAGAAGACTTTGTGCTTGACGTCAGCACCCTGCGCCGTCGGCTGGGTGTTGATCGTCAGCTTGACGTGGCAGCCCTGGAACGGGTGCGCCTTCACGCCGCTCCGGAGTGGTGCAATGTTGTACGGCTCCTGACCGTCGAGGCCGGCCTCAGAGCCGCCACCGCTGTTGTCGTAGCTATCGAGCTGCTTGCTGTAGTAGAGCTGCCCATTGCCCAGCGTCGGAGCCTGAAGCTCAAAGGTGACGTTGCTGTTAGCGTTGGCGTTGGCGTTGGCGTCAAAGCCGTACCAGTCGACCTCGAACCGACAGCCGACGTGCGGCTCGTTGTCAGGTGCGGCTCGTTGTCAGGTGCGGTGTCAAAGACAACCCCGTCGATCTTGACGGTGCCGTTGTTGCCGAGTGGCGCGTCGGCCACGGCGCCAACGGTCGGAACAAGTCCGGCCGCAAGCGCCAAGGTGGCTCCGGCGAGCGGGACGCGCGAAGGGCGGCTCATCGTGTTTCTCCCCTAGATGTATCGGTGACTCCCCGCGGTCACCAACGGTGAACAGTTGGCGGACCCGGCGGGTCCGCGTTCACCCGGAGTGATGGGGGCATGAGGGGTCGTCCGGCGAACCGTGTGACGTTCGCGCTATCGGCGCGCACCCGACCGGCCTAGCGAGTCGTGCCGCACGCCGATAGCGTCGGG
The DNA here is from genome assembly GCA_027118455.1 of Actinomycetes bacterium. Classification (GTDB taxonomy): domain Bacteria; phylum Actinomycetota; class Actinomycetes; order JAHEKZ01; family JAHEKZ01; genus JAHEKZ01. Next base: position 65,276 of record JAJAYZ010000017.1, on the reverse strand, counting down.
CTATGGAGCAACCACCTGCTTTTGAGCTACTTGATGAGGACTGGGAGCGGGCGCTCGTCATCGTCGCTCACCCCGACGACATGGAGTACGGTGGCGCCGCCGCGATCGCCCACTTCACGAGTCTGGGCAAGCAGGTCGTCTACACCTTGCTCACCAGCGGTGAGGCGGGCATCGACAGCCTGACTCCGGAAGAGTGCGCGCCGGTGCGTGAGGCCGAGCAGCGTGCCGCTTGCGCCGCGGTCGGGGTCGGGGTTGTCGAGTTCCTGAACTTTCCCGACGGAACACTCGAGTACGGGCTGCCGCTGCGCCACGCGATCACGGCGGCCATCCGCCGGCACCGGCCAGAGATCATCATCACCACCAACTTCCGTGAGACGTACGGCGGCGTGATGCTCAACCAGGCCGACCACATCGCCGGCGGTCGCGCGACGCTCGACGCCGCGCGAGATGGGGGTAACCGCTGGGTCTTCCGCGACTTGCTCGCCGCCGGGCTCGAGCCATGGGCGGGAGTGCGTCAGGTGTGGGCGGTCGGATCTCCGAACGCACGCCACGCGGTGGAGGTCACTGACCATTTCGAGGCTGGCCTCGCCTCCCTGCACGAACACCGCGCCTACCTCGCTGGCCTTGGCCCAGCAGCACCTGACCCGTCCGAGATGCTCGAAGGCATGGCCCGCCAAGCTGGCAGCCAGCTCGGGGTACCGATGGCTGTCTCCATGGAGGTCTTCCAGCTGGTGCTGCTCTAACCGGCGGCGATCAAGGACCAACGCAGCCCGCGGCTGACTAGCAGCCACGGCACCCGTCGCCGCCACCACCGCCGCCGACCTTGACTTTGGTGAAAGGTCCGCTGCCGAGACTCTTCGGTCCTTCGATCCGGAGCCGGAGAGCATCGGTGCCTCGGCCGACATCGACCATGGCGTGGAAGACACCCCGCGATGTGAATAGCACATCGATCCGCTCGTTCTTGTTGCCCCGGTCAACGACTAACACTGCCGACTCGCCCGAGCAGCGGCTCTTGCCGCAGACTCGTTGTTCGTTCAAGCGGCTCATGGCGCCGGTCACCTCGACGGCACGGGCGCCGGCCTTGTCGATCGACTGGACGTGTGATCCGTAGGTCGCCGGTGACGGTTGGTCGATCCGCATTCCGTTGACGCCGATCGTCTTGCCATCTGCGTCCTTGTTGTACAGAACCAGGTAACCGTACGCGTCGGACCACCGCGCTCCAGTGGGCATCTTGATCTGCATGCCCGTCGGGAACGGTTGACTCTGGTCGATGGTGATCTTCTTGGAGACATCGTGCCTGACGCCGTCGAGCCAGATGTGCGCGCGAATGGCGTCCACATCTTCCTTCGCCTTCGGCCGATCCCACTGGAACGTCATGGTGTCGCCCTGGCGCTTCATCGAAGCGTCCCGGAGCCGGGCCGGACGGTCACCTGCATCACGCGAGTAGCGGGAACCTGGATACGAGACGACGTCGCCGGACGTCGTGTGCGCTGTCACGACGTACCAAGCGCCCGGGGGGAGAAGGACATCTTCGCGCACTGTTTGTCCGTCGACGTTGTACGTCGACGTAGTGGTGTCGGTGTAGACGTCGACGGTGTACCCAGTAACGGCATCCTTAGACGGGGTCATCCAAGAGACGACCGACTCGCCGTTCTTTCCACCCCACGAAGGCTCGTACCACGTGGCAAAGAAGTTCTGCGGCTTCGGCGCCGGCGCGACAGCGCCAACCGCGTTCGCTGCGTCGACAGCACCCCAGCCGTACTTGGGGTCGCGCCCTGGCACGCCAAGGTCTTCGGCGGTCGCGGTGATCTTGTTCTGGACCTGGTCTGGTGTCCAGGCCGGGTGCTGCTCAACGACCAGTGCCGCGACACCAGCCACGACCGGCGACGCCATCGAGGTACCGCTGGCAAGGAAGTGGGGGGTGCCTGAGTTCTCAGCCACGGTCGAGTCGACAGACAGAACATCCTCACCTGGCGCCGCGATATCGACGGAGGCGTCGAAAGACGACCAGAAGGTGGTGTTGAGGGAGGGACCGAGCGCCGCAACGGTGAAGGTGCCGTCACAGGAGGCCGGGACGTTCTCGGGGTTGCCCCAGTCGCCGCTGTTGCCAGCCGCCGCAACAACAACCGTTCCAGCCGCCTTGGCGTTGTCCACGGCGTCGCAGAGCATCCCAATCGCCTCGAGGTACTTCGCGCTGCCGTCGGTCGGCACTATGCCGCTGGACTGCCCACCGAGTGACATGTTGATGACGTCGGCGCCCTGCGCGACTGAGTAGTCGATCGACTGGGCAATAAACTTCCAGAACTGAACATACGGGATGTAGTCACGGCGGGGGGCCGCGTGGATCGGCATGATCTTGGCATCTGGCGCGATGCCGGTGATCCCATTGCCGTCGTCGTCGCCGGCGATGATCCCGGAGACGTGTGACCCGTGGCCATACCAGTCGTCCGATGTCTCTTCAACGGTCGTGGCGGGCACCAGCTCGAACTTCTTTGTGGTCTCATTGCGCTGGATGTAGGCACCCGGCACAACCTGACCCTCAAGGTCGGGGTGGGTGGCGTCGACGCCGGTGTCGATGACAGCGACTGTGACGCCGGCTCCGGTTGCTTCGGTGTGCGCCTCTGCCGCATTCACGGCGGGCAGCATCCATTGGTACGGGGTGACGTCACCGTGCACGATTGCATCAATGGTCGGTGGGAAGGTGGAACTGTCGGCCCCAGCCGATGTGGGCAGGAGCATGGCCGCGCCCAACGAAGCCACAAGCGCGGCAGAGAACAGTCGGCGACTAGGCACGTCGGCCCCCAGTAGACGGCCGCACGTGAACCTGGTGCCCCCGTGTCGGCAGGGCGACCGTACCCCACCAAGACGATCTTGGGACAGAGGTCTTCATGCCCTGTTGAAATCGTTACGTGGCGATGAGAAGCAGCACAACGTCAGCCACTGCCGCCACCATGACCATCGTGAATACCGGTCTGCCGATCCGATTCCGCACCACCAGAACTGATCCCCCGACCAGCGGTAGCAGCACCAGCGTGCCGCTCAGCAACAGCGCTGCACCGCTGAGGCGCAGCTCGGCCAGCAGCAGAGCACCCACACTGCTGAGCAGCACCAGCGCGATGACGAGTGATCCTCGTGGGCCGATTCGCTGGGGCAGCCCCCACACACCGGCCGCGCGATCCTCCGCCACGTCGGGTGCCACGTTCGCGAAGTGTGCCGATACGCCCAGCAGGCCGCCCGCTGCCGGCAACAACCATTGCTCCTCGACACCAGCGACCACCAGCACGTATACCGGCAGGGCCGCAAAACCGACCACATAGGGAACGGGTGACCAGACCGTCTTCTTCAGCCCCAGGTTGTAGCCCCACCCCGAAGCGACGAGCAGCAGGTGCCAGGCGCCACTCCATCCGGGAATCAGCGAGAGCGGCAGCGAAAGCGCCAGGCTCATCAGTGCGGCTGCTCGCAAAGTCGATGGCGAGATCGATCCGGTCGTCGTCGGCTTGTCGGTGCGGGCAGCCGCTGCGTCTCGATCGGCATCCAACCAGTCGTTCGCCCAGCCGATCGAGAGCTGACCAACCAGCACCGTCACCCCAACGAGGAGCAGCAGGGTGCCCCTGAGATCGGCCGAGACGCCGAGCAGGACCGCGATCGATGTGACGGCGATCGTCGGGCCGGGGTGGCAGGAGCCGGCGAGTGCGATCACCTTGCTCACTGGATCGAACTCGCTACTGGCTGCGCAGCACGATGGACCACATCGTGGCCTTGCGGGAATCGCCATCAGCTGCTGCCGTCAGGCCGCCTCGGATTCCAGCCAGAGTGGGGCCACCGCCATCGGTCAGGACCGACGAGACCCGAGAAATACTTCCGCTGCTGTACGCGTCGGCCCGGAATGACTCACCGCTAGGAGCGGTCCATGCCGTGCTGAGGGATGCCGTGCGGTCAGCCCAGTAGGACACGACCCACTGGCCATCGGCCGGCACCGTGATCTGGGGCGTCGTGTGGTCCGTCACTCCACCATTGACCAATGTTGGCTCGGCGGCCGAGCTGGCGTCGACCACGGGGGGTGTGTCCACACCGGAGTAGACCGCCATCGTTGCGGTGTTCGGGGCGGCTTGAGCGAGTCCCCCGGCATCGCGAAGACGAGCGCTCACCACCGTTCCGAGGTCTGCAGCTGTGGCGAAGCGCCAGAACACCTGGGTGCGTAGTTCATCGTCGGACTGAGTCCCCAGCCCGTCCCACCCACTGGGAGTGTCGGCCGTGCGATCGGTCCCGTTGCTGATGAAGAGGAGCATCAGGTCACCTACCTGCGTAGCAGCCGGCACCGCTGCCGAAGGCAGGTTCCCGTTGCCCCCGTCCGCGCTGCCTGCTGCCCGAAAGGCGATCGATGTCGGTATCGCACTGACCGTCAGCTCCTGCGATGCGGTGTCCACACCACCACGGTCATCAGTCACCGTCACCGTCACCGGGTAGGTGCCACCCGTGGCGAACACATGGTTCGCGGTCTGGCCAGACGCCGTCGCTGTGTCACCGAAGTCCCAGTCGTACGTCACGATGCCGCCGTCGGAGTCGGTCGACGCTGAAGCATCCATATCGCAGTCGAGTCCCCAACAGTCGATGCTCAGGGCGGCTGACGGATCGATGTTGGCCGGACGCGCGACACTGACACCGCGCGACTTGTTGCCCGATTCACCGCGGTTGTCTGTGACTGTGATCGTGATGGTGTAGGTGCCGTCATCTGCATACGTGTGTTGGGTCTTGACGCCAGACAGAACTGTTCCGTCTCCGTAGTCGACGCTGTAGTCGACCACTCCGCCATCAGCATCGCTGCTCCTCGACGCGTCGACGTCACACGTCAACCCGCCACAGGTACTGGTGAACGCCGCAACGGGAGCCGGGTTGGGGGCCACTGTCGCCCACTGGCTGGACAGCAGCAGCGCATTCGCCCGCCAATCGATGGCCTCATTGACCACTGCTGCGGTTCCGACGAGCCGGTTGTCGCGGAACTCAATCCGCTTCAGCGACCCGGTCGTCCGGTCAGCAAAGTAGAGCTGACCTCCCGTCAGGAACATTCCCTGCACCCGCTTGGGACTTAGCGCGCCCGCCTTGAGAAGCATGCGCCGCGCTGCGCCTACTACCTGGCTCTCGGGTGTAAAGGGACGCCAGAAGAGAGCAGCTGAGCCCTGCGTCGTGTAGTAGATCCTGGCGCGACTCCGGTCGTAGAACATCCCGGTGATCGACGCGAGATCGTTGACGAAGTTGTTCGTGTACCCGGGCGTTGACGGGTCGCCCGCATACAGGTCGATGACCGTCGGCGTGCCGAAGGTGCTGCCGTCGAACGACTGCGCCGTGAAGGTGTCATCGTCCCAGGCGGCGTAGACGGTTCCGTCCACCGCGAACGCACCGGTGACCGTGCCCCAACTCTGGTCCCCAGGCTCGGTAATCTGCGCGTTGACGGCTGTGCCGTCGAACCCGCTGACGCGCTGGTCATCGGCTGCCCCGCCGGGTACCGCCCCCAGCTGCCAGACGTCACCAGGAAGGCGACCGATTTCGTCCGGGGGAAGCGAGAAGCCATCGGCAACGGGGAAGGCGGCCAGGCGCTGACGGAACTCACCGGCCCACGTGTTGGTGTCTGACACCGCCCACAGCATCGACTCGGTGGGAAGGAAGTCGAAGACCCCCAAGCCTCGCTCGCGTCCAGGGTTCCAGCTGAACGGCAAACCGTTGCGTGTGTCGACGATCGCCAGACCTTCGGTCGGCCAGGCTCCCGAGCCAGCGGCGTCACCCTTGTACGGGTTGTTGAGCCAGCGCATGTGGCCACCGAGGTAGGCCATCGGGCCGGTGACCTCGACGGTGGTGAGCGTGTCGCCGCCGGTGTAGGTGACCCAGGTTGGCGTCCGGTCTGGTCCGCTTCCCTTCATCTCCCAGCGTGACGCGGTGTCGCAGAGCTGGCCACTGCGGTAGCTGCCCGTGGTGACCACGACGAAGAACTTGCCATCCGGTGAGATGTCGATGCCGCGAACGTACGTCGGGAAGACCGGGTTGCAGGTGTCGCCGAGACGCTGGGTTGCCCAGTTCTGTAGCGTCGCAGTTGGTCCGCTGGTGTCCCACATCGCCAACTGGACGCGGTCCTTGCCGTCTACCTGTGCGAAGTTCCCGATCGCTACCAATCGCGAGCCGTCGGGCGAGACGTCGAAGGTCTTGACCCCGGTGACGCCCTTGCCGGCCTGGAGGCTTCCGCTGATGGTGCTGTTCATGGCGGTGGTCACGGCACCGGAGGCGGGGTCCAGCGTGGCAAGCGCCGTGCGCGTGTCGCTACCGATGTTTTTGAACTCGCCGCCGATGTAGAGCCGGTCACCGACCAGCTTCATCGAGGACACTTCGGCGCTGATCGCCGGAGGATCGAAGGAGCTGACCGCCTGTCCGGTGGAGAGGTTGAGCAGCACGATGCGGCTGTGCATGTCTCCGTTCGCCTGGCTGAAAGCTCCGGCCACCCACACCTTGTCGCCATCGGGGTGCGGCAGGACGGTGGTGACCTCACCATTCAGACTCGGCAGGAAGTTGGTGTCGATCTTGCCGGTCACCGCGTCAAAGGCGAACACATAGGGCTGGTCGACAACCGTCGGGCTCCCGGCGTTCTGGATCTGGGTGAAGTTCCCTCCGACCACCATCCGGTCTCCGACCTGCACGATCGAACGCGCTTGTTTGTCAAGAATCCGCGGCGTGATGTCGATCGGGTTAGCGCTCGGAATGACGTCAGTCGTATCCGCTGCGGCCGGGAGCAACACGGCGAGCTGAACGCCGCTCAGGGCGGTGCCGAGCACCACCGCAACAGCTGCGGCTCGACCGATGACGCGAGGTGCGCGCACCACGAATCACTCCCCCTGGGTGGACCAAGTCAGCTTCGCGACCGCCGACAGTGAGCCCCCATTGTGGACGGTCACGGAGCGTCATCACCATCCTTCGGTCGGACAGCACCCCGTTCGCGGAAGACGACTTCGCTTCGTAGTCGTCCAACTACTTAAAGTCACATCAGCTGTCCCGAGGACCAGATCGGTCGGCGTCGGTACTCCGCTCGGCCACACCGAGATAGTCCATCACCTCTTCGTCGGTCGTTGCGCGAAAGTCCCGGTAGTGCGCGCCGACGGCTGAGAACTCAGCTGGCGTCTTGACCGCGATGCACTCATCGGCGACGTTCGCGAATTCGCGCGTCCAGCCGAGCGGCGCCACCGGCACCGCGAGCACCACTCGGTGAGCTCCGTGAGCGGAGGCGACCTGACAGGCGGCCCGTGCCGTGGCCCCAGTGGCGACGCCGTCATCGACGATGACGGCCGTGCGACCGACCAGGGACTCACGCAGGCGCACCCCCCGATACTCCTTCGCCAGCCGTTTCACCTCACGCCACTCACGCTCAGTGAGCGCCTGCAGTTCATCGGCGGCGAGCGAGCCCTGCCGAACCACGTCGTCGTTGAGCACTCTGACGCCGTCTTCGCCCACCGCCCCCAGCGCAAACTCAGGTTGCCGGGGAGCGCCGAGCTTTCGAACAACGATGACGTCCAAGGGCGCCTCCAACGTCCGCGCAACCTCGGCAGCTACTGGTACCCCGCCACGCAGAACACCGAGCACCACGATGTCGCCTTCACCCAGTTGCCCACTGAGTTGCCAGCTCACTTGCTGGCCGAGGCGACGGCCGGCGTCCCTGCGATCGACGAACATGGGCACCACCTCTGTCTGAAGCCTCTCCGGCTCCGGGGGCCGTTGCACAGGGTCTGACGTCACGGATCTGACGCTATAGATCCGACTTCATGCAAGTGAGACAACCACGTCCCCTCGGTCAGGGTCGGCTGACGCGAACATGCCCCAAGGCAGCCGAAACACTCGTCCCGGCGAGACTGGCCAGGGAACTCGGCGTCGGCAGATGACCGCTCCAGCTTGGCTCACCTCGATGGTGGGGAGCGCCCGGAACTCGTTGGACCACAACAACACCCGAGAACGCGGCGGTGCAATGGCCGGAGTGCCGATCACGCTGGGAGTGACCCAGGTGAAGGGCTCGCGAACGGTGATACGGAATCCTTGTTGCCGAGGCGGTTGGCCCTTCAGGTGGTTCGCCACTTGCTCAGCCACGTGGCTACCGTCAAGCGCTGCAATGTCTGCGGTGTCGACCGGGTGGATCAGGTTTCCGGCGGCGAAGATGCCCTCTGCGCTGGTGCACAGCGCCGAGTCAACGACAGGACCTCGATGGCCGACATCCATCTCGACTCCGCGAAGTCGAGCCAGCTCGAGATCGGGGATCCAGTCGCCGGTGAAGACCACGACGTCACAGGGGACGATGCGCCGTCCGCCGGTAACGAGGTCCTTGATCTCGACGGCGCGCACCTGGCCGTGGCCGATGATGCGCGTGACGGAGGTGCGAGTTGCAACGGAAACAGAGAGTGCGGAGCGACCGGCCATCGTGAAGGCTGCGTACGACTCGGGGCGAGCGTGCCGTGTCGTCATCAAGGTGGTCCGACACCCCGCGTGCCTCAGCGTCAGAACTGCCGACCAACTGACGAGCTCGGCGCCGACCACCACCGCGTTCCCGCCCAGTTGGCGACCGTGTGCGTAGACAAGGCTCTGCAGCTGGCCAGTCGTGAGAACGCCAGCAGGACGATCGCCAGGAACCATCCGAGCGGTACGCGGCCGCTCCCTGGCTCCCGTTGCCAGGACGATCGCCAGCGCCTGCATGCGGTAGCGGCCACCGGGGCTGGTGACCCAGAGGGTGCAGTCATCGTCCCACCCGGTCACCATCGACTCGGTGCGCAAAGCGGCTCCGGAATGGACGGCTTCGGTGGCGAGTCGCCGCGCGTACCTCGGCCCGCTCATGACCCGTCGCAGGTCTCGAATGCCGTAGCCGGTGTGGTTGCTGTGCCTCGGTATGCCACCGGCCTCTGCCTCGCGCTCGAGCACGACAACCGACCCGACACCCTGCTTCCGCAGTTCACGTGCGGCGGTGAGCCCGGCCGGACCCGCACCGACAACAACGACGTCGGCCAACTCCGGCGATGTGCTCATTGCGCAGCACCGCTCAGCAGCGCGTCGACCTCAGCGCCGCAGTAGAACCCCTGGCAACGACCCATGGTCGCCCTAGTGCGGCGTCGCAGACCGTCGAGGTCGCAGGGAGGTAGCGGCCCGGCAAGGGCATCGCGAATCTCCCCACGAGTCACTCGCTCACAGAAGCAGACCACCCTTCCGTAGTCGGAGTCTTGGTCGATGGCTTGATCTGAGGCAAAGGGCCGCGTCATCTGTTCCCCGATCGACGGCATGCGTGGCGCTTCCGGGAGCTCGATTCGCGCAGGCATCACGACACCTGCATCTTGCAGCAGCTGCGCTGCATGCTCGGCCAGCGCCATCGACGCGGTGAGCCCGGTTGAGCGGATCCCACCGAGCACCAGGTAGCGCTGTGCGCTGTCGAGGTCTACGACGTAGTCGGAGTGCTCAGTGGCTGCGCGCAGTCCCGCGTAGCTCGCCGTGACCTCCTCGTCGAGCAGCGCCGGCATGAGCCGGCTGCCCTTCTCCAGCAGGAATGCGAAGCCCTCCTCAGAAGTCGAGGTGTCACCCCGGTCTGCGCGGTCTTCGGAGGTCGGACCAAGCATGACGTTGCCGTAGATCGTCGGGCTGACAAGAACGCCCTTGCCCTTCGATGTCGGGACCGGCAGCACGATCGTGTCGACGAGTTGTCGGGCAAACTTATCGAAGACCAGCAGCTCGCCCCTGCGCGGAACGACCGTGAAGCGGTCGTTCCCGAAGAGTCGGTCGATGGTGTCACTGCCCAGACCCGCGGCGTTCACGACCCAGCGACACCGCACCTCGCCCTGAGACGTCGACAGGGTGGTCACCGATTTGCCAACGGCGACACCGAGTAGCCCGTGCCGGAGAAGAATGGACGCACCTCTTGTCATGGCATCTGTCGCCAGCGCCAGCGTGGTCGTCCAGGGGCAGATGATCGACTCGTCGGGAACGGTCATCCCGCCAAGGGCGCCGGCTCCCAATGTCGGAACCCGGGCGTAGACGGCATCTGCGGTGATCAGTTCACACTGCTGATAACCATTCTTGGCCGCCTTGTCGCGCAGCCTCGGTAAAGCGTCAAGCTCATCATCGCTCCACGCAACCAGGACCGCACCCGTCCCCTCGACGGGGATCCCGGTCGATGCCGCATACCTCGTCAGAAGCTCGTAGCCACGGGGAACCAGGCGCGACTCCAGCGTTCCAGGTGATGCGTCGAAGCCGGTATGCAAGATGGCGGTGTTCGCCTTGCTGGTTCCGTCGCCGACGTCGCCCTTGACCTCGATGAGCGCCACCGAAAGCTGATAGGCGGAGAGTTCACGCGCGACGGCACACCCGACAACGCCGCCGCCGACGACGACGACGTCAAACACCTCGTTCGTCACGCGTGATCCTCCGCAACACGGTCGGCAACGGTGCGCCACTTGGCCATGAAGTCCACAGCACGATCGGTCGACCACCGCGGTTCGTAGACAGTCACAGGAGACCACGGGCTCAGCGCTTCCGCCAGCGTTGCCTTCGGAGCAACGGCGACAGTGGCCAGGGCTGCCGCGCCGAGCGCCGTTGCGTGCGCCGACGGATAAACCTCAATGGGGACCTGCAGGATGTCGGCCTGGGCCTGCATCAGCACCCTTGAGTGTGTCAAACCACCATCGACACGAAGGGTCGTCGGCCTTGTGCCAGTGTCGTCGGCCACGACGGCGACCAACGCAGCGATCGTTGCGGCAAGGCCCTCAATCACGGCGCGTACAAGTTGCCCGCGGGTGGTAGCCAGGCTCAAGCCGACGAAGGTTCCGCGTGCCCCTGATCGCCACCACGGAGCGGCTAGCCCAGCCAGTGCAGGAACGAACCTGACGTCGCCACTCTCCGGTGCCGCAGCGGAATCGAGGGCTCGGACGTCGTCCAGCAGCCCGATCTCGACCATCCACTGCACGGCGGAGGCCGCGGTGAAGACCTGGCCGTCCAGGCAGTACTGCGTGCCGTACCGAGTACGCCAGGCCACCGACGACGTCAGGCCGTGCTGTGACCGAGTCGCGATCTGCCCCGTGTTCGAGAGCAGGAAGGCTCCAGTGCCGTAGGTACACTTGGTGTTGCCCGGTTGCAGGCATGCTTCAGCGAGCAACGCGGCTTGCTGGTCGACGACGAGCCCGGCGAGCGGTGCCTCAGCACCAAAGGCCGATGTTGCACCGACCACCTCGTCGTTGGAGACCAGCGTGGGTAACTGCTCTGCGGCTAGTCCGAAAAGATTGAGGAGTTCAGGGTCCCAGGCGACGGCGTCCAGGTCGAGCAGGAGCGAACGACTAGCGGTTGCGACATCGGTCACGAACTCCCCTGTGAGCTGGTGCACCAGCCAAGAGTCGCTGGTCGTGACGACCCCCTCCGTGGTGTGGTGCCGACGTAGCCACGCTGCCTTCGGAGCCGAGAAGTACGGGTCGAGGACCAGACCCGTGCGGGCGCTGACAAAGTCGGCGTGGTCGCTGAGCTCGTCGCAGATGGACTGCGCACGACTGTCCTGCCAGACGATGGCGGGAGAGAGCGGACGTCCTGAGTTGGGGTCCCACGCCAAGACGGTCTCACCCTGGTTCGCCAACGCTACGGCGTCCGCAATGCCACCGGCTGCGGCCAAAGCCTGGCGCCCGGCAGAAAGTACGGAGTCGAGCAGCTCGTGGGGATCCTGCTCAACTGCGCCTGGCTCCGGATACGAAGGATGGACGGCGACCTCGGCAAGGCTGACTACCGAACCATCTTCGACCACGATCGCCTTGGTACCCGACGTCCCTTGGTCGATCGCCAGGATCCTCACGGAAGCATTCTGTCGTCATAGCCGGACTTGCGACACGATCAACGATCTGAAGGTTTGGGGAGGTGTGAGATGTCTGCTCAGGAGGAGCGAGCTGATGAGCTCGGACGCCGATTGATTAAGGCCGGTGGCGTCTCTACGGTAAGCGCGGTTTCCCCACGACGCAGCGGCCGCTGAGTCCCTCCGAAACGAAGTCAGGCTGGCTGAGTACATCCGCCGCCTCGTAGACGGTCCGATGCCAAATCTGCAGTCGCTCGACGGATCCTCCCTCCACTGCTCTTGCCGGGGCGTCCGACAACGAGCGGAGCCCTGAAGCAGTTGGCGGAAACGACTGCTGACCGGGTCATCACCGAACTGGGCGCGTTGCTCCGCAGACTGCACAGGGCGCCGGTCGACGACTCTCTTCCCACCAGCGTGACTGGCTGGACGAGCTCTTTGCCCCAGTTCTGACCACTGTGATCCCGTTGCACTATCGGCTCAGCATCGTTCACGCAGACCTCGCCAGCTATCAGGTGTTGCACGACTCAAAGGCCGGTCAGTTGACCGGTCCCCAACTTCGGCGTGGCCGGTGTTGGGGACCGCGCACTCGATTTGGCATGCCTCTGCAGTTCGTGGGGCGAAAGTCGATGTACTGCGTTGCTAGATCCCTACCCAGAGCTCAGCGGACTGGCTGCCCGGGGCCGGTTCTACGCCGCGGCCTTGCCAGTGGAGTGGGCGATCGCCGGCATCGAGGGAGGGACGCCAGAGATGCTGCTCGCGCACTTGGGTCACGTCGCGCATGACCTGCACCCACCGAGGAGCCCATTCGGCAACTGAGCCTCAGCCGTGGGCCATGTCGACGAACCGCGAATAGTGCCCCTGGAAGGCGACGGTGATCGTGGCCGTTGGACCGTTGCGGTGCTTGGCGACGATGAAGTCGGCCTCGCCGGCACGCGGTGACTCGCGCTCGTAAGCATCCTCGCGATGGAGCAGGATCACCATGTCGGAGTCTTGCTCGATGGAGCCGGACTCACGAAGGTCGGAGAGCATGGGCTTCTTGTCGGTGCGCTGCTCGGGACCACGATTGAGCTGGCTCAACGCCACCACCGGTACCTGGAGCTCTTTGGCCAGCAACTTCAGCGCACGAGAGAACTCAGCGACCTCCTGCTGACGGCTCTCGACGCGCTTGCCGCTGCTCATCAGCTGGAGGTAGTCGACAACGACCAGTTTCAGATCGTGCCGCTGCTTGAGACGACGACACTTCGCTCTGATCTCCATCATGGTCATGTTCGGACTGTCGTCGATGAAGAGGGGAGCGCTAGCCACCTCGGACATCTTGCGAGCGAGCTTCGTCCAGTCGTCGTCACCGAGGCTGCCGGTACGCATGTGGTGCAGGCCGACCCGCGCCTCTGCGGACAGCAGACGCATGGTGATCTCGTTGCGGGTCATCTCGAGCGAGAAGATCACGCTCGTCAGACCGCTCTTGATCGATGCCGATCGGGCGAAGTCGAGGGCAAGGGTGGACTTGCCTAGACCGGGGCGAGCGGCGACCACCACCAACTGGCCCGGGTGCAAGCCGTTGGTGAGGTTGTCGAGGTCGGTGAAGCCGGTAGGGACCCCGACCATCGTGCCGCCGCGCGAGCCAATGGCTTCGATCTCATCGAGGGTGCCCTCCATGATCTCGGCGAGCGGCGCGTAGTCCTCGCTCGTTCGCTGCTCGGTAACTGCGTAGATCTCGGCCTGCGCTCGGTCGACGACCTGGTCGACCTCTCCGGTGTCGGAGTACCCCATCTGAGTGATTCGAGTGCCGGCCTCAACGAGACGGCGCAAGATGGCGCGTTCGCAGACGATGCGGGCGTAGTACCCGGCGTTCGCTGCCGTTGGCACCGAGGAGATGAGGGTGTGCAGGTAGGGAGCGCCACCGACCCTGCCGAGTTCTCCTCGTTTGGTGAGCTCGGCGGAGAGAGTGATCGCGTCAGCCGGTTCGCCCCGACCGTAGAGGTCGAGGATCGCCTCGTAGATCGTCTGGTGCGCTGGCTTGTAGAAGTCGCCGCCCCGCAGCGCCTCGACCACGTCGGCGATCGCGTCCTTGGACAGGAGCATGCCGCCGAGAACGCTCTGCTCAGCCTCGAGATCCTGTGGCGGGGTGCGGTCGAAAGCGGCAAACTCCGCACCACTGCGTCCTGGCAGCTCGGCGACCGTCACCGGCGCCCTCCTTCGTCCATGCGATCACCGGTGAACCAGGGCGGCCGCCCGGTCCACTCATGGTTCTACCTGGCCCCTCGGACAGTCCCAAGTTCCCTGTGGACGAACCTGGGGATAGTTGACCGAATCTTGGGGAAAGCCGCACCCAGACCGGGGAGAGACCTGGGGACACACCTGGGGATTGTTTCGTGGGGCGGCGCGTCTGAGGCTCTGACCTGCACCATCGGCGTCCACCGCCTGTGGACAGAAGTCGGAACCGGCGTTCTCACATGCTGGTCAACAAAAGGGCCTCAGCGGCGGGCCTCAGCGGCGGGCCGCTCGCTCACATCAGCGGCGATCTGGTCCTCCTGACAACCGCCAGGGTCAACGGCGACGTCGGCCCAACGCAGGAAGAGATCGGCGAGGTGAGGGTTTCGGGGCAGGACCGGGCCATGGATCCAGGTGCCGACAACACGCCCTTGGCGCGACCCACCGGCGCCAGCGTCTCCGCGGCCGACTTCCAAGCTCAGCCAGGGTTCGGCGTCAGCCCCCGGCACACCAACCCGACCGTGATACTCGTAACCGGTGATCGGCCTCAGGCCGAATTCGGCGCTGACCGCTCGGCATCGAGGGCGACGACGAGACCCTCTTCCATGTTGGCACCGGTCGCGTTGAACGCCGTCGGTCCGGGGCTGCTGATCGCTGCAGCGGCAAGGGTGGCCGTTGTGCTCTTACCGTTTGTCGCCGAGACCAGCAGCGTGGTGCGCCCCCTGGCGAGGTCGTCGAGCGTGCGGGGCCAAAGGCGATAGGCCAACTTGCCGCCTACCTGCGCACCGCGGCCCTTGCCCAGCCGACGAGAGAGCGCCGAAGCTGACAGCCCACCGAGCAGCGCCCGGCGCGTCATCACTGACAGGCTGCTTCGTCCGTGAGTCACAGACCGATCCTAGAAAGAACAGCGCGGAAGTTCGTTGGGGGTCATAGCCCCGACGAACTTCCGCGTTGGTGAAGAACGGGCGTCAGGCTGAGGCCGCGACGATGTCGACCTCGACCTCGGCATCCACCTCGGGGTGGAGCGCCACCGTGACCCTGTGCGCCCCGACCGTCTTGATCGGTGCGGCGAGCCGCACCGATCGCTTGTCGAGCGTCGGGCCGCCAGCGGCCGATATCGCGTCGACGATGTCAGCAACGGTGACGGCGCCGAAGAGCCGTCCTGCATCTCCGGAGCGGACCTCAAGCTTGACCGAGAGCGATGCGAGCTGTGCCTTGACCTCGTTGGCGTGCCCGAGATCGCGAATGGCCCGAGCATCGCGTGAGCGCTTGATCGTAACTATCTGCTTTTCACTGCCACGCGACCATGGCAGTGCCATGCCGCGAGGGAGCAGGAAGTTGCGGCCGTAGCCGTCCTTGACGTCGACGATGTCTCCAGGCGTGCCGAGGCCGTTGACGTCTTGCGTAAGGATGAGTTTCATCTCGTGACCCTTTCTTGAGCGTTCTCAGCGGGCCGTCGACGAGTACGGCATCAGCGCCATCTCGCGGCTGTTCTTGATCGCCATGGCAATGTCGCGCTGGTGCTGCGTGCAGTTACCGGTGACGCGACGAGCGCGGATTTTGCCGCGGTCGGAGACGAACTTGCGCAGCAGGGTCGTGTCTTTGTAGTCGATGGTCTGCGGGTTCTTCTTACAGAACTGGCAGGCCTTCTTCTTGAGCTTCCGAAGCGGAGGCTTAGCCATCGTGGTGCTCCTGTGAGTTCAGGGCCCCGCATCAAGCGGGGATGGGATGAATGGGGGGAGTAAGTCGCGAGCTGGTTGGTCAGAAGGGCGGTTCGTCGTCAACGGCCGGGGCTGATGCCCAGGGGTCGTCGGCTGGAGCCGATGCCGGTGCCGGAGCGCCGCCACCACCACCGAAGCCGCCGCCCCCGCTACCACGGGTGACTTTGGCGACCTTCGCCGTCGCGTACTTCAGCGAGGGGCCGACCTCATCGACGTCGAGCTCGTAGACCGTGCGCTTCTCGCCTTCGCGCGTCTCGTACGAACGCTGCTTGAGGCGTCCTTGCACGATGACCCGAGCGCCCTTGGTCAGCGTCTCGGCCACGTTCTCGGCAGCCTGGCGCCAGATGGAGCAGCGCAGGAAGAGAGCGTCGCCGTCCTTCCAGTCGTTGGTGTTCTTGTCGAAGAAGCGCGGAGTTGACGCCACGGTAAAGTTGGCGACGGCTGCACCCGACGACGTGAATCGAAGCTCGGGGTCATCGGTCAGGTTTCCGACAACGGTGACGATGGTTTCGCCGGCCATGGCAGACCTACTTCCCGTCCTTGCGGACGACCTTGGTCCGCAAAACGGCTTCGGTCAGGTTCAGCTGGCGGTCGAGTTCCTTGACCGTGTCCGGCTGGGCCTTCATGTCGATGACGGCATAGATTCCGTCGCTCTTCTTGGTGATCTCGTGGGCGAGGCGACGACGTCCCCAGATGTCGACCTTGTCCACGGTGCCGCCATCTTTGGTGATGACGGTCAGAAACTGATCGAGCGAGGGAGCGACGGTGCGCTCTTCGAGGTCGGGGTCGAGGATGACCATGAGTTCGTACTGACGCATGCGTTCTCCACCTCCTTCGGACTATTCGGTCACGGACGTTCCGTGACAGGAGGGCCTGGCATGCAACTGCGGGTGATTCTGCTGCAGTCGCCGGACAATAGGACCCAGATGCAGCCTGGCAAGAGTACCCGGGGGGCGGGCGCCAGACGAAATCGGCTGGGGATAGGGAGCCGCCACCGAGCCTGTGGGAAGACCTAAACGGAGGCCGAGCTTCTTCGTTCCCCCTCAGCCCCAGACGTGGAAGCGTCCGGACCCCCGATCCGCGCGATCCCTACCTCACTTCTTCAGCTGGCTCGATGAGTTGAGCCGTCCAGGGAGCCTTTCCGGAGCGTCACATCGTTCTCGTGGTCACAACGGGTGGCCTGCAGACCGCCCATCGGTCGTACGATTCAGCAGTAGGCCCACGGTAGCTACGCTGCGGTCATGCGGATCGCCACCTGGAACGTCAACTCGATCACCGCCCGACTGCCTCGGGTCGTCGAGTGGCTGCAAGCGAACGGCACCGACGTGCTCTGCCTGCAGGAGACGAAGGTCGCGCAGGACAAATTCCCGGCCGACGCCCTCGGCGAATTGGGCTACGAGGTCGTCCACCATGGCCAGGGACGGTGGAACGGCGTTGCCGTCATCTCACGGGTCGGCATCGCTGACGTCGAGCGGGGATTCCCTGGCGACCCCGGCTTCCCCGACGACGAGACCATCGAGGCGCGAGCCATCGGTGCGACCTGCGGGGGCGTCCGCGTCTGGTCGCTCTACGTCCCCAACGGACGCACGCCCGAAGACCCGCACTACGCCTACAAGCTGGCATGGTTCTCAGCGCTCACCGCTCACCTCGCAGCACAGGTGGCCGCGCCGACCCCGCTGGCCGTGGTCGGTGACTTCAACGTAGCTCCGACCGACGCCGACGTCTGGGACCCGGCGAAGTTTGCTGGAGCCACCCACGTCACAGACGCCGAGCGCGCAGCGTTCGATGGCGTGAAGGCCCTAGGGCTTCACGATGTGTTCCCTCGGGCCCTCAAGGGAGACCACCCCTTCACCTTCTGGGACTACCGCGACGGTGCCTTCCACCGCGGCATGGGGATGCGGATCGACTTCGTGCTGGCGAATCCCGCCCTGCAGTCTGCAGTCACCGACGCTTACGTCGACCGAGAGGCACGCAAGGGCAAGGGTGCGAGCGACCACGCACCCGTCTTTGCCGACGGCGAGGTCTACGCCGACGTCGACGTTTGAGCGTCAACCACGCGGACATCCGGCGGGCTCGGGAGGGTGATGGTGGCGTCACCGTGAGTGAGGGGGTCGTCCGATCGGACGACCTCGCGCAAACGATGCCCCGCCCCCACCCGTACGGCCTACGGTTCGACGACCTGCACCATTTCGTCCGCTTGGGGGGACATACGCCCATGTCACATTCTTCCTGGCGCTCACTGCGCCGCTCCACCACTGTCACGGCGGTCGCCGCCGTTGGGTTGCTGAGTTCGGGATTACTCGGCGCCGCTCAGGCCGCACCGCCCGCCAGCACCACGGTTACCGGCACGGTGAAGACACCTGGCGGCGGCGCTGTCGCCGGCGTCAAGGTCAACATCAAAGTCGGTACCACCACCGCGGTGGCAGCCACCACCAGCGCGACGGGAGCCTTCTCGGCGACGGTTCGCACCGGAACCGCCACCATCGACCTGGTGGGGCCGAGCACTCCAGCCGCTGGCCTGCCCCAGACCTGGTCCATCAAGAACATCGGAACCAGCATCGTGACCAACGGAGTGCTCCCGTTCACCCTGCCGGCAGCCGCCGCCATCACTGCCCAGGTCCAGCGTGCGGGAGTGAACATTGCTGGCGTACCGGTTGCCCAGTGCAGCACGACCACTCCTACGGCAGACCCAGCCGTTGTCTTGACCGGTGCAACCGCGGTAGCGCCGACGCAGGACTTCACCGGTGCAGTCACCAGCGCCTCAGGTCAGGTCGTCATCAACGCCTTCAAGGACACCACCTTCGGGCGGCTCTGCGGCGTCTACACGCAGTCTGCTGGTGGCGCAACGACAGACTTCCTCTCGCGGAGCGCCATCAAGGACACCTCAACAATCACCAGCATCACCCTCTTCGCGCCGCCAACGGTGCCCCAGACAGGCATCGTGAAGGACAACCTGGGCAGTGCCAAGAGCGGGCTCACCGTGGCATTCCGTTCAGCGGGTGGGCAGATCGACTCAACCAGCGCCTTGACCAGTGCCACCGGTGACTTCTCGTCCGAGATCGCATCCGGCAACGTCTTCGCCCGGTTCAACAGCCGCTCGTTGTCGGCAACCGTGGCTCCGCCGACCAACATCCCTCGGTCGTTCAAGGCAACCATCGACGGCGCCGCCAACGGAACCACGCCGTGGATCGTCAACCTTCCGGCCACCGTCAAGCTCGATGTCAAGGTCGTGAACAGCGACGGGTCACCGGTCGAGAACGCGGTCGTCCGCCCCGTCTCCACCAGTGCATACGACGTCGCCAACTCCGCCGTTCTGGTCTCCGGCCAGCCGGCAGCTCAGATCACTCAGCAGATCTTCGGCGACAGCCTGAGCAGCATTCTCGGCATCACCAGCGTGCGGCTCTTCCCAGACACATCCCTGGGAGCATTCACCGTCACCAAGAACATCGGTGGTGGCCTCAGCCGGACCACCACCGTTGCGGCCGGCACCGTACTGACCTCCAACACTTTGGTCACCGTGGTGCTTCCGCCCGCGTAGTCCGACGACGATCAACGGAAAGGCGGGTCCCCCTGGGGAGGCCCGCCTTTACGTCGCGCAGCCAACCGAACCGGCGCCACTAGGCTGCCAGGCGTGAATCAGCCCCTGGTGGTCCGACCGATCACCACCGACGAGCACCTCGCCGTCGTCACCGACGCCAGTGGCTCCTTCCTCCAGACACCGGGCTGGGGCGCGGTGAAGATCGACTGGACCCACGAGAGCCTCGGCTGGTTCGACGGCGTCGACCTGGTTGGTGCCGCACTCGTGCTCTACCGCTCCCTGCCGCGCACCAGCCGCGCGCTCGCCTACCTGCCCGAGGGCCCGGTCATCGATTGGGATCGCTACCCCGCCGCCACCGTGACAGCTCCCCTGCTCGAACACCTTCGTCGGCGCAGGGCCTTCTCGGTCAAGATGGGTCCGCCGGTTGTGGCCCGCCGCTGGGAGGCCCGCACGCTGAAGGATGCAATCGCCGCTGGCAATGCTCAGAAACTCTCCGACGTCCCAGCCGACTCCACATCGACAACGGCAGACGCGGTCGTGTCGGCGCTTCAAGCTCAAGGGTGGACGCGGCAGAGCTCTGGCGCTGGCTTCGGCGACTTCCAGCCGCGCTACGTCTTCCAGGTACCGCTGGCCGACCGCACTCTCGATGAGGTGTTCAGCGGCTTCAACCAGCTCTGGCGACGCAACATCCGCAAGGCGCAGAAATCCGGCGTCGAGGTGGCGCTCGGTGCGGCGTGCGACCTCCCGGCCTTCCACGAGGTCTACGTCGAGACGGCCCGGCGCGATGGCTTCACCCCACGACCACTCAGCTACTTCGAGCGGATGTGGAAGGAGATGCGAGCCGAGGCTGGCCCTGATCGCATTCGGCTCTACCTCGCCCGCCACGAGGGGCGCGTCCTCGCAGCCACCACCTGGGTGAAGGTCGGCACGCACGTCTGGTACTCCTACGGTGCCTCCACCAACGAGGGGCGCGAGCTGCGTCCCAGCAACGCGATCCAGTGGAAGATGATCGAGGACGCGCACGCCGCCGGCGCCTCGGTGTACGACCTTCGCGGCATCACCGAGACACTTGACTCCAGCGACCCCCTCTTCGGCCTCATCCAGTTCAAGGTGGGAACAGGCGGGGAGGCCGCCGAGTACGTCGGAGAGTGGGACTACCCCCTCAACGCTTTGCTTCACAAGGCTTTCACCTACTACATGGAGCGCCGATAGCTGATGTTTGCTCTCTACATCGAGTCCGAGCGCTGGCGTGCCAACGCCGCCGCTCTGATGGCGCAGATCCCCAGCATCGTGCCAGTGGCAAAGGGCAACGGGTACGGATTCGGCCTGGCCATGCTGGGGGCTGAAGCCGAGCGGCTTGGCTGCGACACGCTCGCCGTCGGCATTCTCGACGAGGCGCCGATGGTGCACGACGCGTTCCGCGGTGACGTTCTTGTTCTCACCCCCTGGCACCCTGCGATCGACCCAGAGCCAGCCGACGACGACCGATTGGTACTCACCGCTTCCTCTTTGGAGGCCGTCCGTGCTCTGTCAGGTCATGGGCGCCGCGTCGTCGTCGAGCTCTTGACCTCAATGCAGCGCTTCGGCCTTGATGAAGACGCCATCGCGTTGGCAGTTCCCGATATCACTACCCTTACTTTGGAGGGCTTCGCCCTGCATCTGCCCATCGACGACGGCGAGCTTTCCCGCGTCGAAGAGATCAGCAACTGGGTCAGCACCTTGCGTCGCCACCAGCTGCCGACCGACACCCTATGGGTCAGCCACGTGTCGGAGGCCGAGCTCGCGACACTGCACCTTCGCCACCCCGAGACTCGCTTCCGGCCGCGGATCGGCACTGCACTCTGGCTCGGCGACCGTGACTCCTATCGAGCAAAGGGCACCGTGCTGGCTGTGCACCCGACCCGACGTGGCGTCCGGTTCGGGTACCGCCAGCGCAAAGCACCTGGCCACGGTCACCTCCTCATCGTCGGCGGTGGAACGTCCCACGGGGTTGCGCTCTCGGCACCGCGCTCAGTGTCCGGCGTCACCTCTCGCATCAAGCTGGCGGCCGAAGGCGCCCTGGAAGCAGGCGGACGGGCCTTGTCGCCGTTCTACGTCGGGGGGCGGCGGCGCTGGTTCGCCGAGCCGCCTCACATGCAGGTGTCCATGGTGTGGTTGCCTTCCGGGGTTACTCCACCGGTCGTCGGCGACGAGGTCGACGTTGATATCCGGATGACGACGGCGACCTTCGACCGCGTCATCTTGCACTAGCAGTGGGTTACCTTGACGCTCCAGCGGTAAGGCTTTCACCGAACGATGGCGGTGACGATGCGGCTGCGACCGGGCAACTCGCGTGATGTCGCAACGTTTGCGCGCCTCATCAACGCCCAGAGCCAGTGGCTGCGCAGTGAGGACCTCTGGGACGAGGACGAGCTCGCGGCCATCCTCATCAGCGCCACCGGCGAACCACCCGACAACGACAGGTACCTCGAAGTCGGTGGTGAGACGGTCGCAGCCGTGCATGTGCACATGAGTGAACCCTTCGCCAAAGGCACGATCCACCTCGCCTTACCGCCTGGGCCAGAGCGAGCTGAGCACGCCAGAACCCTGCTCGACGCAGCGGCACGCATCGTGCAGAGCAGCCCATACACCGCAACGGACACCGCTCTCCAGATGGACGTGGCCCGCGAAGACACTGAGCTGCTCGGCATCCTCGACGAACTCGGATTCCTGGTGGTGCAGAAGGAGACCATCTTGGAGGGCGAAATCTTCGATGCCCCCGCCCCCGCGTGGCCGTCAGACGTCGATGTCTCCACCCTGAGCGTCACCCGTGACCTCAGGGACGGATACGAAGTGATCCGCGAGGCATTCGTTCCCAAGCTGGGCGGCTGGCACCTTTCCTGGGACGACTACGAGTACAGCGTGCAGAACGACCCGACGGCGCTCCCCGGAATCTCCATCATCGTGCGCGATGCCGAAGGGCCGCTGGCGATCGCCCTGAACTTCATGGACACCACCAAGGCCAGCACCGGCCTGACGGGGCTGCTCGGCGTCCGCGAACGACGGCGAAGTCAGGGCCTGGGGCGCGCTCTTCTTTTGGAGTCGTTCGATCGTTTTCGCAGCAGGGGATGGTCACACGCCCGATTGGCAACGGTGCTTGGCATGGACGTCGACGACGACAACTACAGGCTCTACACAGGGGTGAGCATGCGCCCTCTCTTCGACAACCTCGTCCTGGCCAGGAGTCGAAAGTAGCCACAGCTTTCAGCATCCGGACCGGCGACGTCGGAAAGCAAACCTGTCGTGGGCATCGTTGAGGACGCCACCGCCTGGATCGTCCTCCCCGAGACTGCTTCGGACCGGATCGTTCGCAGGCCGCCAGATGTCGCGGACCACAAAGCCTGCGAACACCAGGGTCGCGCCGACGTGCACGGCGATGGCCGCCCAGTAATACGTGTCGGGCAGCCCCCGCTCAGGAGTGACCTGCCAGATGATGTACCACCACACTGCGAAGAAGTAGATGACTTCGGCGGCCTGCCACCAGAGGAAGTCACGCCACCTGGGTCTGGCAAGCACGGCTAACGGGATCAGCCAGACGACGAACTGTGGTGAGTAGACCTTGTTCGTGACGACGAACGCCGCGATGGTGAGGAAGGCCACCTGGTGAAACCGGGGACGTCGGGGGGCGGCCAAGATGAGCAGCCCGATCCCTAGGCAGAGAACGAGCAGGGCGCCGGTCGCCCACAAGTTGAGCCGGTCTACGGGCGGGTCGAAGTGAAATGCGTCGCGTAGCACGAGCCATGGCGAGCCGAAGTCTGCGCCTCGCTCAGACGAGAAACGGTAGAAGTGTGCCCATCCGTCGAAGCGCGCCACCATGATCGGGACGTTGGCGGCGAGCCACATGAGTGCAGCTCCACCAAGGGTGAGGAACCAGTAGCGCAAGCGTCCGGCTCGAATGCAGAGCAGCAGCAGTGGCCCCAAGATCAGGATCGGGTAGAACTTAAATGACGCACCCATTCCCAGCAGCAGCCCCGCGAGAACCGGATACCGACGAGACCACGCCAAGAGAGCCAATGAGGTCGCCGCAACCGCCCAAAGGTCCCAGTTGATCGTCGAGGCCAAGATCATCCCCGGGGCTGCCGCAACCATCGCCGCGTCCCAGGGTCTACGTCCAACGGTGAGCGCGGTAGCCCAGACCGCCACCGCCAGCAGCAGCGCGATCAGAATCGCATTCAACGCGTAGTAAGTGCGTGCGCGCGTGTCGGTGGTCCAGTTGTCAGAGATGGGCACTCCGAGCGCGTACATGACCGCACCGGTCAGCACCGGGTACTCAATCTCATCGTCGCCGGTCGTCGCTGGATCCTCGACGTAGGGGAGAACACCCTCGTCAATCCCGCGGCCCCAGTAGAGGCTGACCATGTCGCTGTAGCAGCCCCGGCTGAAGATCTCGTCGCCGTTGCCCCAAGCCTTCGTACTGCACGGCGAGTCGATCGCAGCGCCGAGCGCAGAAGCCAAGATGGAAATCAGCAGAACGATGCGGAGCGGAGTCCACCACGAACGCCGCGGGTTTGCATGGCGCCCGATCGGTCCACCGATGACGGTGCTGGCCCCCGCTGCCATCGAATCGTCGCGCGAAGGCAGGACGAAGACGTCAGAGGAGCGCACGTGCGCCATTGTGCCGTCCCGACTGTCGATCGTGGGTCAACGCAGCAACTTCGCTAAGGGTTCGCTCCGCCGCCACCACCGCCGTCGCTTGGGGTCGGCGTCGCCGATGACGTTGTTGGTGAGGGCTTTGCGGTGGTCTTGGTCGGTTTCGGAGTTGCCGACGAGGTCGTTGGCGTCGGTTTCGGAGTTGCAGAGGTGGTAGCCGGCGACGGTGTCGGCGAAGGAGACGTGGTGGGAGTCGGTGTCGTCGACGGGATCGGGCGCCCCGGAAAGGTCATGACTTCTTCGCCAACGAGTGCAGCTGTTGTGTAGGCCGCCCAGATCTGGGTCGGGTAGCCCGCCCCTGTGAACACCGGCTGGTAGGCCACGCCATTCAATGGCGCGAGCTTGTCGGCACCAAGCTCGCGATGGAAGGCGACGGCAGTGACCAGTTGCGGCGTGTACCCGATGAACCAGGCGGTCTTGCCCTCGTGGTTGCCCGTCTTTCCTGCGGCGGGCCGTCCGATGCTCGCGGCATTGGCACCCGTGCCGTTGGCCACAACCTGCGTGAGGTCGTACGTCACCTCGTGGGCGATGTCAGTGGGGAACGAGCGCTCACCTTGGGTTTCGGCTTCGTACAGGACGTTCCCGTCAGCGTCGGTGACCTTCTGCACCGAGTGCGGCTCGGTGGTCACTCCCTCGTTGGCGAAGGTCCCGTAGGCGCTCGCCATCGCCAGCGGAGAGTAGGACGCAGAACCCAGCGTGATCTGGGGGCTGACGTCGAGGGACTTGGTGTCGAGCCCAGCCGAACGGGCAGCGTCGGCCACCTTTTGCGCACCCATCTGCTGAGTGAGGTCTAAGAAAGCGGTGTTGATGGACCATTCGGTCGCATACTCCAAAGTCACCGCAGAGCCGTAGCTCTTGCTCTCCTGGTTGTGGAACGGCTCCGAGACTCCGTCGACATAGAACGGAGAGTTGCCATTGAGCGTGCTGGAGAGCGTGAAGCCGTCCTGTAGGGCTGCGGCGACGGTGAAGGCCTTCATGGTTGATCCGACCGGGATGGGGGCGATGGCGTTGTTGAACTGGCTCTTCTCCCAGTTCTTCCCGCCATACATCGCAACGATGGCACCCGTCCGCGGGTCGACCGAGATCAGGCCCATCTTCACCCCTTCGTTCGGGGAAGGCGGAAACCCTTCCGTCGCGGCGGTCTGTGCGGCGTCCTGTGCCTGCTGGTCAAAGGTCGTCGTGACGCGGAGGCCGCCGCCATCGATCTCGTCCTTACTGAAACCAAGACCCTTGAGCTCGTCGCGCACCATGTCGAGGACATAGCCGGTTTGGCCCTCGTAGTTGTTGAGCGCTTGCGGATCCTGGATCTTTGGCAGCCGGTTGATCTTGGCCGCGTCAGCCTCGTCGAGCCAGCCCTGCTCCACCATTCCGGGGATCACATAGTCGAGCGTGCGCACCGTCAGCGCCTGCTTGGCCTCGTTGCCCTCGGCCGGGTCGTAGTTGCTGGGCGAGCGAATTACCGCAGCGAGGACAGCGCCCTGAGCCTCGTTCAGGTCGCCGACGTCCTTGCCGAAGTAGGCCTGGCTGGCGGCTTGAATGCCGTACGCACCGCGGCCGAAGTAAATGGTGTTCAGATAGTCCTCGAGAATCTGCTCCTTGGTCTGGCTGCGCGAAAGTTTGATCGCGAGGATCGCCTCCTTGATCTTTCGGGTCAAAGTGCGTTCCTGGGTCAGGTAGGCATTCCTGGCGTACTGCTGGGTGATAGTCGATGCGCCTTGGGTGTCACCTCCCGAGATGTTGTTCCACAACGCGCGCCCGATACCGACGGGCGAAATGCCCTCGTTCTCGTAGAAGCCACGATCCTCAGCGGCCAGAACGGCCAGCTCGACGTGGTCGGGGATCTCGTCCAGGGTGACGATCTCCCGGTTCACCTCGGCGTAACGCCCGATCACGTCCTTGCCGTCGTCGTAGTAGACGACCGATGTCTCTGCCGTGGCCAGGTCGTTGGGTTGAGGTACGTCGATCAAGAGGTACAAGGCGACAAAGGTGGCCCCCAGGGCAGCCACTCCTAGAGCGCAAAGGCCCAGGATCTGGCGCCACGAAGGAACGAACCGACGCCAGCCGGTACGCCAACGGCGCGGGTAGTCGATGCGCACGTTTGGCCTCTCGCTGAGCTGTTGGGGACGACCCGCCGACTGGGTCGGCGTTCGTCCCCAGTCTGACGGAGGCCGCGGGACCCCCGTTCCCCGCCCCGCCGAAGATTGGCTGGGCTCAGAGCACCGGATCGCCGCGGTGCGCGCGCAACGGGGGGCGCGGCGTCCCGTCCCCCAGCACAAAGGTCGACCTCAGGTAGTTCCATGCGCAGTGCCGGCACACCTCAACGACGTAGACCCGGAACTCGCCGTACTCACGGGCCATCATCTCCAGCTCACGAGGGGCCCGAATACGCCCTTGATAGGGGCCAAGCTCGTCGCCGAAGACGTAGCTGAGCTCGGCCAGCTCGTCACCACGACAGACTGGGCACGGGCGGCCAGCTGGGACTCCATGGTGCTCAGCTGCCCGTAGCAGGTACGGATCTGCGTCACAGAGGTCGCTGGTGAACGCCTGGCCGCGCCGCAGGTCAGCCAGGACAGCGCGCCGTTGCAGCGCGTAGTCGATCACCGCCCGCTGCGACCACACGGTGCCCTGGTTGGACCCCCTCCACATCCATCGAGGGTACGTCGACCAGAAGAACTTCGCCGGTGAACGGCGGGTGGATTTGCGGAGTCCGGGGAGAGCCGGGTATCGTCTCGACGCATCGCCTCGATGTATCGGCGCGATACATCAGATTATCGGAAGCAGCTGGGAGACCCGTGGCCAAGCGCAGTGGCGTCCTCGAGCTCGCCGTGCTCGGACTTCTCCACGAGTCCCCGATGCACGGCTATGAGCTCCGCAAGCGCCTCTCCAGCCAGCTCGGTGCTTTCCGCGCGCTCTCCTACGGCTCGCTCTACCCGTGCCTGAAGGGACTCGTCCGACAGGGCCTCAGCACCGAGTCGACCGACCCTGACGAAGGCGGTACCCGCCGTTCGAAGATCGTCTACCAACTCACCGCTGACGGCAAAGAGCGCTTCCAGCAGCTCCTCGCCGAGTCCGGGCCAGCCGCATGGGACGACGAGACCTTCGGCGTTCGCTTCGCCTTCTTCGGTCGCACCGATGCCGACACGCGGATGCGGATTCTCGTCGGGCGCCGGGCCCGGCTCGAGGAGCGCCTCGACAACCTCAAGGGATCCTTCGCTCGCACCCGCGAGCGGCTCGACGACTACACCACTGCGCTTCAGAACCACGGTCTCGACTCCGTCGAGCGCGAGGTTCGCTGGCTCAACGAGCTGATCGACGTCGAGCGCAACCGCAAGCAGACCAACACAACACCAGGCTCTGGGGCTCAAGGCCCCGGGGACACGACAAAGGAGTAACCATGGGTTCGGTACGCGTAGCCATTGCGGGCGTCGGCAACTGCGCCGCATCGCTCGTGCAAGGCGTCGAGTACTACAAGGACGCCGATCCCGCCGCGCGCGTCCCCGGCTTGATGCACGTTCAGCTCGGTGACTACCACGTCAGTGACGTGGAGTTCGTTGCCAGTTTTGACGTCGATGCGAAGAAGGTGGGGCAAGACCTCGCACACGCCATCTTGGCCAGCGAAAACAACACCATCAAGATCTGCGAGGTGCCGCCAACCGGCATCACCGTGCAGCGCGGCCCCACGCTGGACGGCCTCGGCAAGTACTACCTCGAGACCATCACCGAGTCGGACGAAGAGCCGGTCGACGTCGCCCAGGCACTTCGTGACACCAGGGCAGATGTTCTGGTCTGCTATCTCCCGGTCGGGTCTGAGTCAGCGGCCCGCTACTACGCGCAGGCAGCCATCGACGCTGGTGTCGCGTTCGTGAACGCGCTCCCGGTCTTCATCGCCGGCACCAAGGAGTGGGCCGACAAGTTCGCGGCGGCCGGCGTACCGATCGTTGGCGATGACATCAAGTCGCAGGTGGGCGCCACCATCACGCACCGCGTGCTCGCCAAGCTCTTCGAAGACCGCGGCGTCATCGTCGACCGCACCATGCAGCTCAACGTGGGCGGCAACATGGACTTCAAGAACATGCTCGAGCGCGAGCGCCTCGAGTCGAAGAAGATTTCCAAGACTCAGGCCGTGACCTCACAACTCAAGCACGACCTTGGCAAAGACAACGTCCACATCGGCCCGTCCGACTACGTTGCCTGGCTCGACGACCGCAAGTGGGCCTTCGTTCGCCTCGAAGGTCGTGCGTTCGGTGATGTTCCGCTGAGCCTGGAGTACAAGCTCGAGGTCTGGGACTCCCCCAACTCAGCCGGAGTCATCATCGACGCCGTTCGTTGCGCGAAGATTGCGCTCGACCGCGGAATCGGTGGTCCGATCCTCTCGGCCAGCAGCTACTTCATGAAGTCACCGCCCGTGCAGTACTACGACGACGAAGCTCGCGACGCTGTCGAGGCATTCATCAACGGCAAGGATTGATCTTCGGATCAAACAACGATGGGCCCCGGGATTTCTCCCGGGGCCCATCGTTGTTTGATCTGGTCAGTCCCCTACTTGATCGTCTTCTCGATCGAGGTGCGGACGTCACTCTTGTCAACCTGAGCGCTGTCCGTCCCGGTGCCACCATCGAGGGTGTCCTTCACGCCGTCCTTGGCGTAGAAGGTG
This sequence comes from Actinomycetes bacterium, assembly GCA_027118455.1. Lineage (GTDB taxonomy): Bacteria > Actinomycetota > Actinomycetes > JAHEKZ01 > JAHEKZ01 > JAHEKZ01. The sequence continues at coordinate 36,627 of JAJAYZ010000017.1, read as the reverse complement.
TCGTTTCCGCTGCCGCCGATGAGCTTGTCGACGCCGAGCCCACCGGTGATGACGTTGACAAACTTCGAGCCGGTGATCGTGTCCTTCCCGGAGCCACCGATCACGTTCTCGACATCGGTGAGGATCTTGTCGAGCTCGCCGACCTGTCCGTCGTTTGCGTTGGCATCGAGCTTGACGACCACCGACGCCGTGCGACTTGCGTAGGTGATCGTGTCAACGCCCGTGAGCCCGCTCACCGTGTCTGCTCCCAGACCACCGTCGAAGGTGTTGGCTGCGGTGCTGCCGGTCAGGACATCGGCCGCAGAACCTCCGGTGAGGTTTTCGACATCCACTGCGATGTTGTCAAGCTCACCAACCGCACCATCGTTCGCGACGCCGTCGATCGAAGCGCTGACTGCTAGCGAGTGGTCGGCGTACGAGGCCGTGTCAGCCCCAAGCCCACCCGCGAACGTGTCAGCCCCGTCACCGCCGAGCATCATGTCGTTGCCGTCACCTCCGGAGAGAGTGTCAACGCCAATCCCTGCAGTGAGGGTGTCGTTTCCGATCCCACCGGTCAGGGTGTCGTTGCCGCCCGATCCGTCGTTGAGCAGATTAGCGTTGGCGTCGCCGGTGATCACATCGTTGGCCGACCCACCGGTTACGTTCTCAATGTCGGTCGAGATGGTGTCGTTCTCCCCAACAGACCCGTCATTGGCCACGCCATCCAACGTGACGGTCGTGTCCGTGACGTGGTCGGCGTACGACACCGTGTCGCTGCCTGCACCGCCGACGAAGACGTTGGCCGCTGTCGTACCGAGCAGGGTGTCTGCTCCGGCACCACCAGTGAGGTTCTCGACATCGGCACCGAGGTTCTCCAACTCAGTAGCCGTCCCGTCGTTGGCCACCCCATCGAGTGAGGCACTCACAGCTGTCGTCTTGTCTGCGTAGGACACCGTGTCAGTGCCGTTGCCGGCGACGTAACTGTCCGTGCCACCGCCACCGGTGAGCACGTCGTTACCCTCGCCGCCGGTCAGGACGTTGGCCGAGGTGCTACCGGTCAGGGTGTCTCCCTGGTCGGTACCGACGACATTCTCGACGTCGGTGAAGACGTTGTCAGTCTCGCCAGCAGAACCGTCGTTGGCCGCGGCTTCGATCGAAACGGTTACGGCAGCTGCGTGGTCGGTGTAGGAGACCGTGTCGGTCTCGGTACCGCCGGTGAAGTAGTCGTTGCCGACCCCTCCGGCCATCTGATCACTGCCGGCGCCACCATCGAGGTAGTCGTCGCCGGTCGTTCCAGTCAGGACGTCGTCCCCAGCGTTACCGGTCAGGACATCGGCGCCGGCCGGGCCGTCGGTGAGGACATTGGCGTCGGCGTCACCGGTCAGCTTGTCGCTTCCGTAGCCGCCTGCGATGTTCTCAACGTCGGAAAGCACGTTGTCGAACTCGTTGGACTCACCGTCGTTGGAGATATCGTCCAGAGTGACGGTGACCGCTGCAACGCGGGCTGAGTAGTCAGCTTTGTCGATGCCAGCGCCTCCACCGAGCACGTCGCTTGACGTTCCTCCGACGAGAGTGTCGTCACCAAGTCCACCGTCGAGGATGTCGACGTCCGGACCACCCAGCAGCGTGTCGTTGCCGTCACCGCCACCGATGATGTCGCTGCCCTCGCGTCCGAAGATTGTCTCGGCATCGCTACCACCGGTGATCTGGTCGTCGCCGGGTCCACCGTCGAGAGAGTTGCTGCCCGATGGGTCGGTCAATGTGTCGTCGCCGGTCTCGCCGAGCAGGCTGTCGTTGCCTGTGCCACCGTCAAGAGTGTCGTTCTCGGTGCTGCCCGAGAGGTCATCGTTTCCGGGCCCACCGGTGATGGTGTCGACGTTGGCGCCGCCCTTGAGCGTGTCGCCATCGTTGCCACCGTCGACGGTGTCGGCTCCGCCGCCGCCGAAGAGAGAGTCTTCACCGTTGCCACCGATGAGGCTGTCGACCCCTCCGCCGCCACCGATGTTGTCGTTGCCCTCGCCGCCGTTGATCACATTGGCGCCAAGGTCGTTCCCGTTGAGGTCGTCGTTGCCGTCACCGCCGATCAGGTTCTCGATGTCGGACTCGATGAAGTCGTTTTCGCCAACCTCGCCATCATTCTGCACCCCGTCGAGGGAGACATTGACCCGCTGGGTGCGGCTTGAGTAGTCGACCAAGTCAGTGCCAGACCCGCCGTAGACGTAGTCATCGCTCTGATCATCGTTCTGCGTCAAGGTGTCGTTGCCGGCTTCGCCGAAGACCGTGTCGGACCCGTTGTCCATGCTCACGACATCGTTTCCGTCACCCATCAAGGCGTAGTCATCCTCGGTGCCGCCGACCATGGTGTCGTTGCCGACATTGGCCTCGACGTAGTCGAACCCCGAGCTCATGTTGAAGGTGTCGTTGCCCGACCCGCCATAGCCGTCGTCGTTGCCGGACGACGCGTTGTAGGTGACGGGAAGAGTGATGGCCGTCCAGTCGGCGGCGTCGCCGAGGTTGCCGAGGTTGAGCACGATCGAGGTGACCCCGGTGCAGCGCAGCTCACCGGAGACGAGCGGGCAGTTTGCTCCGGCGACCAGGGAGCCTGTCCCGAAGTCGTCCAGGGTGATCGCTCCCGGAGTTGCCGATGTCGGCCAGATGAGGACGTCGTTGTTCTCGTTGTTCGTGGCGTTGTACGTCAGAACTCCGCCGGACACCCCGCCGGTGGAGGCCGAGGCCCCTGGGGCGCCGCTCAGGACGAAGGCGCCGGTCAGCGCTAGGGCCAGCGAGCCGCGAAGGGCCCAGATGTGTTTGCTCTGCGTCATGGTCCATCCCTCATCAGGGCACGCCGTTGTCGGCCTGCCTCGTTCTCCCCCTGATGTCGACCACTGTGGACCCCATGGACGAGGGGCTGAACGGATGACACGCCGGAACGACAAGAAAACCGACAAACCCCAAGAGTCCGGACACAACCACAAGGACTCGAGAAGGCCACTTTTGATGAGTTACCGTCCGCCTTGGGGGTGGCGGAGCCGCGAAATCGGTAAGTGACACTTCACAGCAACCTGGCGCACCCCATGGGTGACCGCCCACCAGCAGCGAGCGTCAGCTCCAGGACATAGCGGACAGAGGTAAGGGGTGGGGCCCGGTTTCCCGGACCCCACCCCTTACTCCCTCCCCCCGGAGTACTGCTGCCCTAGCTCAGGCCGGTGGACAGGTACAGGCGGTAGTTCGTGTAGTTCGCCGTCCACCTGTTGTAGAGGACGAAATACTTCCCAGCGACCGAGCTGCTCGCCAACGCTTGAGCCGGCGCAAACGTGGCACCGTTGTTGCTTGACTCGAGCCACTTAAGGTCAATGCGCGTTGTCTTCGACGTGTAGTCGCAGCCGTCCTGCACGCAGAGCGGCGCAGCGATTCCAACGGCGCCAGGCCCGTTCAGGGCCACTGTGCCGCTGTACGAGGCCAGATACCCACAGCCTGAGAAGGCGAAGATGTTCTTGCGGGCAGTATCGAACGAGTCCGTCGTTGTCGCCGGCGTTGACAGCGTTGATCGACTTGGTGGTGAAAGTCGCCCCGCTGTTTTCAGAGAGACTGAGCTTGATGGTGCCATCACCTGGCAACCACACGACCGCAACGTTGCTGCCGCTAACGCAGTTTATCGGCCACGCCGCCTTCCCTTCGCCGTCGTCGCGGGTAGTCGTGCCAGTGGTCTGAGCTGCCAGGAAGCTCAGACCACTGTCAGTGCTGCGACGTACGACGACCTTGCCGGTGTCAGCATTGGTGTAGGTCACGTATGAGTTCGTCCCGGACGCGGCAACAATCGGATAGTCGACACGACCTGTGGCCGAGCTGAGCCTGATCGGGGCGCCCAAAGTCGAGCCGACCAGGGTACGGACGTAGGCAACGCGTGGCTGGGTGATGTCGCTGATGGTCGCCCGGTGTTGCGTAATCCACGAAGCGTGGACCGTGTTCCCTCCAGCAGCAAGGGAAGTGCGGTCGGCGAACTTGGTTCCCTGACTGGTTCGCTTTGCCTTACCCCAGGTGACTGCCTTGGTGAAGGGGTCCACGGTGCCGGTGCGAACGTAAGTGCCCTGTGGGGTAGTGGCATCGCTCGTGTACGACAGTGCCACCTTTCCGTTGGCCAGCTTTCCGAACGAGGAACCGTAGTTCCAGCTGTACTGACCTGTGGCCACAGCGACGGTCTTGTCAGCCGTTGCAGCCGGCGTCCAGGTGGTTGCTGCCCATGCGGCCGGTGCTGCGACACCGACGACACGAGCGGCAACACCGGCGCGCGGTCCAGCGCATGCGTGAAGCCATGGATATATCCCTCCGTCTCGCCCGCCGCGAGTACCCCCCGGATCCGCGCCCGACGAGTGGGGACGACGCTTCTCCCACTGTCAAGGGGCGTCAATACGACTTCGCGGTGTGCCACCTCGTGGAACGTTGGCCGAAAAGTACAAACTGATTCATCAATCAAGACGTTTAGGCACCCTCCGTAGGCATGACATCACGGGGGGTGAAAACGGACATCTGGCTTCATCCGCTGGCGCCTAGGCTCGCCCCAATGATCGCCCCCCATCTGCGCGCCCTCTCTCGGCTCGCCGCGTTCCGCGCGCTGCTCCGCGTTCGGCTCGTCGGACAGGTGTCCGACGGACTGCTCCAGGCTGGCCTCGTCGGGGTCGTTCTCTTCGCCCCCGAGCGCGCGCCATCGCCAACGCGGATCGCGGTTGGGTTCGCCGTCTTGCTCCTCCCGTTCTGTCTGGTGGCACCGATCGCCGGGGTTCTTCTGGACCGTTGGTCACGCGTCCGCGTCCTGGCCTGGGCCAACCTCGCGCGCGCACTGCTCATCACGGTGACGGCGGTGGCGACAGCGGTTTCCGCTCCAGAAGTCGTGATCTTCGGGAGTGCCTTGGTCGCCCTTGGCCTCAATCGGTTCATCCTTGCCGCGCTCGGGGCATCCCTGCCGCGCACCGTCTCGACCGACCTGCTCGTCTCCGGCAACGCCCTTGCTCCCACGCTCGGCACAGCTGCCACCGTCGCGGGGGCCGGTATTGGCCTTGCCCTCCGCGGGGCCTTCGACGCGGCAGGTGACGCTGCTCCGTTCGCGGCGGCCGCACTCGGCTACCTGCTTGCCGTTCTCGCGACAGGCGCCTTCACCCACGACGCCCTCGGCCCCGTTGAGAGTGGTCCCGATAACGACAGGGAGGGGAGGCTCCCCAGGCCCAACGTCCTGGCCAGCTCATGGGCGGACATTAGCTCAGGGGTCACCCACGTTGCTGCGTCGGCACCGGCCACGCGTGCCCTCACCGTGATGGCGGCCAACCGACTGCTGTTCGGCGCCTTCACCGTGTGGACGGTCATCGTGATCCGCTTCCAACTGCACGGAACGAGCAGCGACGAAGAGAGCGCTCTCGCCGCCCTCGCCGCTGTTGCGTTGGCCGTTGGCCTCGGACTCCTCGCTGCGGCGCTCAGCGCGCCCGTTCTCGTACGACGGCGGGGAGCGCGTTCGACAGCCACCGTCGCCCTCACCGTGGCTGCGTTCGGGGCGCTCATCCCCCTCGTTGCCGTTCGGCTCTGGGCCTTTCTCGTCGCTTGGCTGCTGCTCAGTGCCGGCGCTCAGATGCTCAAGATCACCGTCGACACCATCTTGCAGCGAGCAGTCGACGACGACATGCGCGGACGCGTCTTCATCGCCTACGACATCGTCTTCAACGTGGCGTTCGTCCTCGGTGCGGCCACCGTCGCCGCCCTCCCGATGAGCTCACTCGTCGGCGCCGGGGCCGCTGCCATCATCGGGGCCGGCTACCTCCTTCTCGCCGGAGCGGCGTGTTGGCCTGCAGTCGGTAACCGGCGCCAACCGGCTCACTGACGGGCGTCCCACCACTTCTGCAACACGCGGGTCGCCTCGGCGCGGTCGAGCGGTCCCCGGTCCAGGCGAGTCTCAAGCAGGAACTGGTAGGCATCACCCACCGCTCGGCCTGGCGCAATGGCGAGGATCTGCATGATCTCGTTGCCGTCGAGGTCAGGGCGGATGGCCGCAAGCTCTTCGGCCTCGGCCAACGTAGCGATGCGGGCCTCGAGTTCGGTGTAGGAAGCTGCCAGTGCTGCGGCCTTGCGCCGGTTGCGTGTCGTACAGTCAGCGCGCGTGAGGGAGTGCAGGCGCGGCAGCAACGCTCCCGCATCGCGGACGTAACGGCGCACCGCAGAGTCGGTCCATTCACCGTCAGCGTAGCCATGGAAGCGCAGGTGCAACTCGACGAGCTCGGAGACGTTCTGGACGAGATCCTTCGGATACCGAAGCGCCTTCATTCGTTTGCGCGTCATACGCGCACCGACCATCTCGTGGTGGTGGAAGGACACCCCACCACCATCCTCGAACCGGCGGGTCGCCGGCTTTCCGATGTCGTGCAGCAGGGCGGCAAGTCGCAGCGTGAGATCTGGCCCGTCCTGTTCCAGGTCGATGGCCTGCTCCACAACGGTCAGGGTGTGTTCGTAGACGTCCTTGTGACGGTGGTGCTCATCAATCTCGAGCTGCAGCGCAGGGAGCTCAGGGATGAACTGGTCCGCAAGCGTGGTGTCGACGAGGATGCGCAGTCCCGCGCGTGGATTCTTCGACAGCACCAACTTGGAGAACTCATCGCGTAAACGCTCGGCCGACACGATGGCTAACCGCTCTGCCATGCCGGAGATCGCCTCGAGCACAGACGGCTCAACCTCGAAGTCGAGCTGCGCCGCAAACCGGGCAGCTCGCAACATTCGTAGCGGATCGTCGTCGAACGAGTCCTCCGGGCGTCCGGGTGTTCGCAGCGTCCGAGAGGCGAGGGCAGATACTCCGTCGAACAGATCAACGAAGGCCAGCTCCGGAAGTGAGACAGCCATTGCGTTGACGGTGAAGTCGCGGCGACCGAGGTCGCCCTCCAGCGACGTGCCGTACTCGACGACGGGTTTGCGCGACTCTGCGTCGTACTTCTCCGTGCGATAGGTGGTGATCTCGCAGGTGAGCTGGCCGATCTTGGCGCCGATCGTCCCAAAAGCCTTGCCGATGTCCCACAGTGCGTCGACGTGACCGGTCAGTAGCCGCTCCACTTCCTCCGGATCGGCCGACGTCGTGAAGTCGAGGTCGTTTCCCAGACGACCGAGCAGGGCATCGCGGACTGAACCTCCAACAAGGCTGATCTCGTGGCCGGCCCCGACGAAGTGGGCACCGAGTGCGCTGATCACCGGGGAGACCCGAACCAACTCGGCGATGGCGCGCTTGCGGGCGGCCTCATCAGGGGAAGTGGACACGGGAGGCCAGCCTATCGGGCAGCCGCTGGCTACCATCGCAGGATGACGCCCACCCGTCGTCGTCCGGCGCGCGGCGTCTGGCGATGGCTCGGCATGCTGCTCGCCACTTCGGCCGCAGCAGTCCTACTGATTCCCGGGGGAGGCGCCTCAGCGGCTCCACTCACCACCGAACTACGCCTGACCACTCTCTCCCCCATCTCCGCTCAGCCGGGAACGACGCTGCGCGCCAAGGGCACGTTCACCGCGAACCGCACTCTCGAGGACGTCGCCGTTCGACTCGAAGTCGGAACCACCGCATTCGTCTCGCGTAGCGCCATCACCGAGGCAGCAGCTAACCCGCCATTCACCACGGCCGTCAGCGGGGCCGACGACGACCTCAATAAAGTGCGGCGCGGTACCACCGAAGAGTTCTCGATCGCCGTGCCGACCGATGACCTCCCCTTCGATAGTCCCGACGTCTTCCCACTCCGCATCGTGGCTGTCGACGCCGTCACTGGGGCCGAGCTCTCCGAGATCGCGACCTTTCTCCCCTGGGCCCCCGATGGTGTTGGCGTCTCGCCAACCCGGTTGTTGATGTTTTGGCCGCTGGTCGGGGAACCCACTCGCGACTCAACAGGGGAGTTCGTCGACGACTCGCTCGCGTCGGCAGTTGCACCAGGCGGGCGGCTCTCGACCCTGGTGCGTTCAGGTTCTGGGGCCCCAGCCACCTGGGTCGTCGATCCTGCTCTCCTCGATGACACCGCCGCCCTTGATCAACCAGGGGCCGAGCAGTGGTTGTCCTCGTTCAGCGCCTCAGCAGATACCCGCGAGGTCGTCGCGCTTCCGTACGGCGATCCAGATGTCGCTGCTGTGGCCTCAGCGGGTCGACCTGGCTTCCTGCGACAAGGGCAAGCCAAGGGCGACCGCGTCTACCAGCGATTGGTAGGTACGACAGCGCGCTCTGACCTGTCGTGGCCAGCTGACGGCGCCGGCGATGAACAGGTGATTGGCACGTCGGGGCGAGCCGGCGACACTGTGGTGCTGCTCAGCGAGGAGAACGCTCCTTTGGTCAGTCCGCTGACCTACACGCCGTCGGGACGGATAGCCTGGGAGGACCCCCAGGTCGATGTTCTTCTCGCCGACCCCCCCGCCAGCGCACTGGTGGCCAGCCCGGCAGACACCGCCACTGACGTGCTGCTGGCCCGGCAGCGGTTCCTTGCTGAGACCCTCCTGCATGCGCTCGAACTGTATGAGCCCCGGCTGCTCGTCATCGCCCCCCCGCGCCGCTGGGACCCATCGCCGCTGTGGGCCGACGAGCTGGTCACCGCCATCAGGCGAGCGAGCTGGCTCAACCCGGTCTCCCTCGACCAGGCCGTCCACCCCAGCGCCCCCACCGTTTTGCGCGATTCCCCCTCGATACCAACGACGACCCTTGACCGTCAGCTTCCGGCCTCCATGGTGGCGGCCGCGAGCCAAGCGCTCACCGACAACCATCGATTGGCCGCGATCCTCACCCGTCCGAAACAGCTGTCGACGCCCATCGGGAAGTCCCTCTTCACATCGGTCAGTACTGCTTGGCGCGCCGATCCGCCAGCGGCTGAGGCTTCTCAAGCAGCGACGCTCGACCAGCTCTCCTCGCAACGCAGCAAGGTTCGCATCGTCTCTGCGGGCGGGACGCTAGGAGGCGACAGCGGCTCGTTCCCGGTCACCCTTCGCAACCAGCTCGACCAGGCAGTAGTCGTGCGACTGGGCGTGACCTCGACGGATCCGCTACGCCTTCGGGTCAACGGGCCGGACGAGCGGATCAAGATCGCGCCAGCGCGATCGTTCCTCGCTGAGGTTCAGCTGGACGCCACAACCAGCGGTCGGCTTTCGTTCGATGCGCAGCTGCTGACGCCTCGCGGCGCCGCCTACGACGATCCGGTCACACTCGCCGTCGACGTGAAGGGGTTTGGCCAGATCACCTTTGTCGTGTTCGGAGCTGCGGTCGCCCTACTCATCCTCGCCGCCGGCATCCGAGTCTTCCGACGGATCCGCGCGGCGAGACGAGTCGCGTTGTGACCCTTCCGCCGTCCGACAACCAGTCAACCCTGCGCTCCAGCTCGGTCATGGCGGTCGGAACGATCACCTCGCGCGTCACCGGCCTGCTCAAGAACACCGCACTGATCGCGGCGGTCGGCAGCGGGGTCTTCGCCGACACCTACTCGATCGCGAACACGCTGCCAACGGTCGTCTACGTGCTACTCGTTGGCGGCGCCATCAATGCGGTGTTCATCCCGCAGCTCGTTCGGCACATGAAGGCAGACAGCGACGAGGGCCTGGCGTACGCCCAACGACTCTTCAGCGCTGTGGTTTTTGCGCTGGCGGTGATCACGGTCGTTGCTGTCATCGCTGCCCCGTGGCTGATGCAGCTCTACTCCACCGGGTGGAACCGCAACGACATTGAGGTCGCCACTGCTTTCGCGCGACTCCTGTTGCCGCAGATCTTCTTCTACGGCGTATTCGCCCTGGTGTCCCAGATTCTCAACACCCGAGGCCGCTTCGGTCCACCCATGTTCGCTCCGGTCCTGAACAACATCGTCATCATCTCCAGCACCCTGGCGTTCCTCGCTGTCGCCGGTACCGGCACCAGCACCAAGACGGTGACCAACGGTGAGGTTCTGCTGCTCGGTATCGGAACAACCGTCGGGGCGGCAGTCCAGGCCGTCGTCCTCTGGCCGTGGCTCGGTCGGTGCGGCGTTCGACTGCGACTCCGCACCGACCTGCGCGGACAAGGGCTCGGTGTCGCGTGGGCGCTGGCTCGCTGGGCGATCCTGCTGGTCTTGGTCAACCAGATCGGCACCCTGGTCGTCCTCCGCTTGGCCACCGGGATAAACGCCACCTCCAACGCCAATGCTGGTGCTGCGGTCTACCAGATGGCGTTCACCATCTTCATGCTGCCGCAGTCAGTGATCACAGTCTCGTTGGTGACAGCTTTGCTGCCGAACCTGGCCCACCAGGCATCGTCGGGGAACTTCGATGTGGTGCGAGAACGCGTCGGGTGGACCCTGCGAACCTCCGGATCGCTGATCGTTCCTGCGTCGGTAGCCTTCATCGTGCTCGGGGTTCCCATCTCGGTGCTGCTCTTCAACTACGGCTCGATGACCCTTGAATCGGCGCGCCTTCTGGGGCTCACGCTGAGCGCCTTTGCGATCGGCCTCCCTGCCTTCAGCGCCTACTACGTGTTAATGCGGGCGTTCTACGCCATCGAAGACACCAGAACTCCCACCTACAACGCCATGATTCTCAACGGAGCCAACATCCTCCTTGCTGTTGCGGCCGTCCGGTGGGTGCCAGCCGACCTCACCATCCCCTCGCTCGGCCTGGCCTACGCGGTGTCCTACTGGATCGGACTGGCAACGCTGGCCCAGCGCCTCCGCCATCGGCTGGATCGGCTGGACGGCTACCTCGTGGTGCGCACCTACGTTCGGGTTGCCTTGGCCTCGCTGTTAGCTGCTGTCGGCATGGTGGCAGCAGCCTTGCTCGCCGAAGCGGCCGTCGGGCTGGCCACCGACCTCACCAGCAGCCTGGTCATCGTCGCCAGCGGCCTCGCCATGGGCGGGGTGGGCTACCTCCTCGGTGTCCGAATCTTCCGAATCACCGAGATCAGTGACATCCTGCGGCTGGTCGCCAGGCGCCACTGAGCTCGCACCCCCCGATCGGACTGCTCAAGACGGGCTAGTCAGGTGTCGACACTCCTGCCATGAGGACTGTCTACTCGCGCATTCGCGCCGATGAGACAGGCAGCATCGTTTTCGGTTGGCTCGGGCGCATCACTTTCACCCTCGTCGTGCTGGGATTGATCTGCTTCGAGGTCCTGTCGATCGTCGTCACCCGGGTGGGGCTCGAAGATGTCGGCCAGACCGCCGGAGACCGGGCCCTGACGATCTACGCCGAAAGCAAGAACCCCAACAGCGCCTATCTGGCTGCAGACGAGTACGCCGCAAGTCAAGGCGCTGCCCTGGTCAAGAAGTCATTCACCATCTCCGCCGAAGCGGTCTCCTTCGACCTGGAGAAGACCGCACCGACCCTGCTTCTCTACCGCCTTGATGCAACGGCGAAGTTCGCCGACGTGAAGACCACCATCTACGCCGAGCCGTTCGTCCAAAGCGGCTCATCGCCGTGACGCTTCGCACCGGCATCACTGTCGGCGCGGCACTCGCTCTCGTACTGCTTGTTCCGGCGGGGCCGTTGCAGGCGGCACCGAGCGCCGCCCACGTGCTCGACACGCGAACCTCGCCGAATATCGACTCGGTGCGCGCGCGTGCCGAGACATTGCATGAACAGTTGGCGGGTCTTCAAGACCGCGCTGAGTGGACCGCCGAGCGGCTCGCCGACGCCCGGGGCCAGCTCGCTGCCGCCACGACCAGCGTGGTGAGCGCCGATCAGCAACTCGCGGCCCTCAAGGGGGCTGACAGCACCGCCCAGATCGACATCGCCCACCGGGTACGGGCGATCGAGCAGTCCGGCGGAGCGGCTGCCCTCTTCAGCCAGGCTCTCAATGCGGACGAGATTGCTGACGTCACGAGCAACGTTGCCGCTCTCAACGGCGTCCTCGCCACCGATCTCGTCCGAGCAACGGACACTGCAGAAGCTGCTGCCCAGACAGCGCTGGTCCGCGCCAGGCTCGACCAGATCTCGGACGAGCAGGCAGTCCTGACCAGTCGCGCCAGCGAGTTGGCCGAGCAAGCACGTGACCTGGTCTCTGAGCAACGCGCGCTTGTCGCGACGGCCGACGCAAAGGTGGCCCACTTGGCGGCTGTGATCGAACGGCGGGCCACGCGGCTGGCTGAGAACAGCGTCACTCCTTGGACGGGCGACGTCCCAGCTGGCCCGACTCCCTATGCCAGTCCAGCCATCGCGGCAGCACTGAGCAAGCTCGGCTCGCCCTACGTGTGGGGCGCCGAAGGTCCGTCCACCTTCGACTGCAGCGGGCTCGTGCAGTGGTCCTACCTACAGGCCGGGCTGGTCCTGCCTCGATTGGCCAGCGACCAGTTCTTCGCCAGCACACCGGTGCCCACCGACCAGATGCAGCCGGGTGACCTGCTGGTCTATGCCTACAACACCGAAGATCCGAACACCATCCACCACATCGCCATGTACATCGGGAACGGTCAGATGGTGCATGCGCCCCACCCGGGTGACGTCGTGCGAATCGCCCCGGTCTACTACGAGGGTCTCTACGGCGTCGCGCGTCCTGGCCTCTGACCTCTGGCCCCTGAGGCAGTACTTTCATGTCAATGGAACGTCTCGCCGGCCGCTATGACCTCGACACTGAGGTGGCGCGCGGACGCGGGCGAACGCTGTGGCGAGGACGCGACATCGTCCTGGACCGACCGGTCGGCGTGCTCCTTCTCGATGCCGGGCACCCGCACAACGACGCCGTTCGCCGCGCAGCGCAGCTGGCCTCCGCCGTGGAACATCCCGGACTGCTTCGGGTCATCGACACTGCAGAGGACGACGGACGGGTCTTCGTCGTCACCCGGTGGCTGGCCGGCTCGCCACTGAGCGAGCAGTTGGCGCTCGCACCGCTGGACGCCGACGAGGCCAGGTACGTGATCGCGGCCGTCGCCGATGCGCTGGCTGCTGCAGCAGCAGAAGGCGTCCATCACCTGGTACTCGATCCGCGCGACGTCTTGCTGACCGACCACGGAGTCGTCGTCGTGGGGATCGGCGTCCGAGCGGCTCTTGAGGGTGTGCCCGTCGAGGATGACGCCGAGCAGGTCGACGCCTGGCGCATCGGCGCGTTGCTCTATGCCGCACTGACCGCAAAGTGGCCCGGGTACTCCTGCGCGGGGCTGCCAGGTGCCCCAGTCGTCGGTGGCCGGGTCGCGAGGCCACGACAGGTCAGGGCCGGCGTTCCGAGCGACCTTGACGAGGTGGCCTGGCGTGCTCTGCATCCCGACGTTCCCGAGCCCCTGGACTCACCAGCTGCCATCGCCGCCGCTCTGCAGACGGTGGCCCAACCGGAGTCGACCGGCCCTCCGCCCGAGCCGACGTCGGGTGCGGTGTGGCGCTGGCTGGGCCTCCTCTTGGTCCTGACCCTCTTCTCGCTGGGCGCGGTCCTCGTTGCGTGGCAGTTCTGGGAGAACTCGGCCCGTCCGGAGGAACCATCTGGGACACCCGTCGCATCGTCGGCAGCAGCGACAGCCAGCCCAACGACGACGTCCGGCTCCGGCGCCGAGAGCGGGCCGATCCCCATCCGCCGAGCCACCGCCTTCGACCCGGCCGGCGACAACACCGAGAACGACGCCGAAACGGCACTGGCCATCGACGGCGACCTCGCCACCGAGTGGACGACCGTCAGCTACGCCAGTCGCAACCTCGGCGGACTCAAGCCAGGGGTCGGCCTTGAGCTCTCGTTGGGCAAGGAGCAGTCGGTGAGCGGAGTCGAGCTTCGTCTCGTTGGGCGCGGTAGCGACATGCAGGTGTGGGCTGCCCGCCCGACCACCGACCCGAAAGGTCCGCCGCCGGCCACTCCGGATCCGGCCGATCCGCTCGCCGGCTACCGGAAGCTGGCCAGCGTCCGCGGCGCGAGCGACCTGGTCAGCCTCCGCTTCGCGCCGCCGGTGACCACTGACCGAGTTCTGATCTGGTTCACCGCCCTGCCACCGTCTAGCGACGGATACCGCGGCGGCGTCGTCGAGGCTTCCGTTCTCTCGTAGCTGTCCCAGGTCGTGTCCGGCTCCTCCAACCCCCTGTTCGGCACGGCACTCACGCGCCGCACCACCAGGTGAATACGCTTCTCCCGTGACTCAGGAAGACCAGCGGCCGGACGCCGAGCTGCTCGCGGCACACGTCGCTGGCGACCCCACTGCGTTCACCACCCTGGTCCGTCGGCACCGCGACCGGCTGTGGGCCGTTGCGCTCCGCACCATCGGGGAACCCGAAGAGGCAGCGGACGCCCTGCAGGACGCCCTGCTCAAGGCCCATCGCTCCGCAGCGTCGTTTCGAGGAGACGCGCAGGTCACGACGTGGCTGCACCGAATCGTCGTCAACGCCTGCCTCGACCGACTTCGCAGGGCAAAGGCCAGGCCAACCGTGCCCCTCCCCGAATATGACAGCGCCCACCCGGTCGAGCCGGACGATCCACTTGGACGCCGCGAGCTCGCCTGGGAGATCGAGCGGGCTTTACGCACCCTCCCTGGCGACCAGCGCGCAGCCGTAACCCTCGTCGATGTCGAGGGCTACTCAGTCGAGGAGACCGCCGAACTTCTGGGCATCCCCACCGGAACGGTGAAGAGCCGGTGCTCACGCGGGCGAGCGAAGTTGGTGCCGCTCCTGACCCACCTGCGGAACCGACCAGACCCGGCCGACGTCCCAGTGTCAGATAGCAGCAGGACAGCAGCACCCGACAAGCCTCGACAAGAGCCCGACCACCGCCTCAACGGAGACCAGCCATGAGTCAGCACCACGACCCGGTGCACCCGGACTCTGATCACCTGACCCCAGAGGTCTTGGCCGATCTCGAGCTCGGGCTTCTCGACGACGAGTCTCGCGACCATGCCGAGCTGCACTTAACGCACTGCGCTACCTGCGCTGCGCTCCGTGGTGACTTTGCTGCCCTCACCGACACGATGGCCGACCTCCCCGACGAACCGATGCCAGACGCGGTCTGGCAGCAACTTGCTACCGCGCTCGCTGCCGAGCCGGTGGTCACCCCTGCTGGTGCTGCCACAGTGGTTCCCATCGAAACCGCACGCAAACGTCGGTGGGGCAGGCCTGGAATCGGCGTGGTGGCAGGCGCTGCAGGCGTTGCTCTCGTCGGGGCGATCATTGGCGGCAACGTCCTCGGCGGCACTAACAACTCAGCCATTACTTCCGACTCCGGCGGTCCAACAGCAGCCGGCGACAACGCTCGCGAAGTTCTGGTGAACCCGTACGCAGCGACCCAGTCCGGAACCAAGTACGACGCGGCCGCCCTCGACGCTCAGGTCACCCAGCTGGTGACGGCCCGCAAGACTTTCAGCCCAACTGCCGCACCGACCGCAGACTCCACGGCGCCAACAGCGAGCCCCACAACCAGCGGTGAGTTCGCCAGCCCTGAGCCAACGATGAACGACGACCCCGGGGTTGCTCAGCTGGCCACTGACCCAGCCGCCGCCCAAGCCTGCCTCGAGGGCTACTTGGGCGTCCCTGGCGTCCGGCCCCTGGCGATCGACATCGGGAAGTGGCAGGGCGAACCGGCGGCGATCATCGTCCTTCCCGCCGCTGACCCGAATGCCGCCGAGGTGTGGGTGATCGACCCTGACTGCTCTGGCCCCGAAGGTTGGCTGTTCTACTACGCCACTGTCCCGATGCGTGCCGTCCCCTAAGCGGAGGGGAATGTCAGCGCCCCTAGACTCGGTTAGGGAAAGAGACCGCAGAAGGCGGCCGATTCTCTGAGCAAGTTCTGAGCACTCACACCCGAGGGAGCCCGCGGTGAGCGAGATCCGCGACGTCATCATCATCGGATCTGGCCCTGCGGGCTTCACCGCGGCGGTCTACACCGCCCGCGCGAGCCTGTCTCCCCTGATGTTCGAGGGTTCGGTAACCGCCGGCGGCGCGCTGATGAACACCACCGAAGTCGAGAACTACCCAGGCTTCGCCGACGCAATCATGGGCCCTGACTTGATGGAGCAGATGCGTCAGCAGGCGATTCGCTTCGGCGCCGAGATCGTCAGCGACGACGTCGTTTCGGTCGATCTATCCGGCGCGATCAAGGCGGTCACCGTCGGATCGGGCGCTACCCACCAGGCAAAGTCGGTCATCCTGGCGATGGGCTCGGGCTACCGCGAGCTCGGGCTCGAGAACGAAAAGCGGCTCTCCGGTCGCGGCGTGTCATGGTGCGCAACCTGTGACGGGTTCTTCTTCCGCGGCCAGAACATCGCCGTCATCGGCGGTGGCGACTCCGCCATCGAAGAGGCCACCTTTCTCACCAAGTTCGCCGACTCAGTCACCGTCGTGCACCGTCGCGACGAGCTACGAGCCAGCCAGATCATGGTCGACCGCGCCTTCGCCAACGATAAGATTTCCTTCGCCTGGAACAGCGAGGTCGCCGATGTGCTCGGTGATGACAAGGTTTCCGGGCTCTTGCTTCGCGACACCAACACCGGCGACGAACGCACCATCGACGTCACTGGCCTCTTCGTCGCGATTGGCCACGACCCGCGCAGCGAGCTGGTCAAGGGTCAGGTCGAGCTCGACGACGAGGGCTACGTCGTCGTCCCGGACCGCACGACCCGGACCAACATCCCCGGTGTCTTCGCCTGCGGCGATCTGGTAGACCACACCTACCGCCAAGCCATCACTGCCGCCGGTAGCGGATGCGCCGCAGCCCTGGACGCCGAACGCCATCTGGCAGCCGTTGAAGACGCCCAGCGCCTGCTGGCCGACGCCACCGCCTGATCCCCAACCCCGACCGCACGGTTAGACCCAACGAGGAGACCACCATGGGCCAGTCCACCATCGTCGTCACGGACGCCAGCTTCGACGCCGACGTCATCAAGAGCGACAAGCCCGTGATCGTCGACTACTGGGCCGAGTGGTGTGGCCCATGCCGCATGGTGGCGCCGATCCTCGAGGAGATCGCGGCCGAGCATGCCGACAAGCTGACCATTGCCAAGCTCAACGTTGACGAGAACCCCAAGGCGGCCGCGATGGCAGGGGTCACCTCGATCCCAACGCTCGCCGTTTACCAGGGTGGCCAGGTGGTCAAGACCATCATCGGTGCCAAGCCCAAGCAGTCGCTGCTCTCTGACCTCGCCGACTTCCTGTAGCCGACCCCAAGGCTCGCCCACCAGGGCACCGGCACGCTAGGGTCTGCGCTTCGCAGCGTTACCCTCACAGTGACCCAACGTCCTGCCAGGGCCCGAGTGCGCCGGAGGTGCCGTGACGCAGCAGTCGTACCGGCTTGGCGACCATGGTCCAGCGGTTGCCCAGATCCGCGACCATCTGGCATTGCTCGGTCTCCTCACCAGTGAGCCGGCTGAGCGCACCAGCAACCAGTGGGACGCCTCCTTCGACCCAACGGTCGAAGCTGCAGTTCGTGCCTTTCAGCAGCAACGGGGCTTGATCGCCGACGGCGTCGTCGGGCCCTCCACCTGGCGCCGACTCGACGGCGCAAGGTGGTCACTCGGTGACCGCGTCCTTCGCTACGGCACCCGGCATATGCAGCACGGTGACGACGTCGCTGCGCTGCAGAACCGCTTGCACGACCTCGGGTTCGACCCTGGCCGCATCGATGGGATCTTCGGTCCAGACACCGAACGCGGCCTCAAGGAGCTTCAGCGAAACCTTGGAATCCCTGCTGACGGTCTCTGCGGACCGGTGACCTTCCGCTCGTTCGACCGGCTCGCCCGAACCGTCGTCGGTGGTGAACCGCACCGGATCCGCGAAGCCGAGCGCCTCCACCGTCGGGGTCCAGGACTTGCCGGCAAGGTCATTGTCATCGACCCAGGGCACGGTGGCCCCGACCGCGGCGTCTGTGCGAACGATCTGTCCGAGGCCGCCGTCGTTGCCGATCTTGCGTCGCGTATCGAAGGACGCCTCGGAGCCGTCGGTGTAACAGCATTCTTGACGCGTGGAACCAACCAGGAGACCCCGACGGCGTCCGAGACCGAGCGGGCCACCTTTGCCAACGAAGTCGATGCCGACCTGGTCATCTCGCTGCATACCGATGGCCATGACAGTCCCCATGCTCAAGGCGTCGCAACGTTTTACTACGGAAGCAGCTCGGAAGCCTCGACGCGCTCGGTGATCGGTGAGGCCTTTGCTGACCTCGTCCAGCGCGAGATCGTCGCCCGCACCGATCTGCTCGATGGCCACACCGACGCCAAGACGTGGGACATCCTCCAGCGCACCCAGATGCCAACTGTGCGTATCGACGTTGGGTACTTGACCCATCAAGGAGATGCGGCTCGGTTGGCTGACCCGGCCCTGCGCGACACCATTGCCGGCGCCGTCTTGGTCGCCCTGCAACAGCTCTACCAGCCGACCACTGACCTTCGACCGAACGTCGTGCGCCTGCCGTCTCCGGTCAGTTAACCGTTCACCCCGAGGTGGGGTCACCAGCCGCTGGACCGTCAGCGGGCGTAGGCGGCTGGTATCCGGTCGTATCGATCGGCATTGGCCGGCGCACCAATGAGAGCGCGAACGCCGCCAGCGCGCCGAGACCGAACCCCGCCGCCACGGCAGCGAGCGTCCGTGCCCTCACCTGTCACCCCGCAGCGTTTGGGAAGCCGTCGGGGCGATGACGTCGACGATCCGCTCGAGGTCGTCGACCGAAGCGAAGGTGATCGTGATCTTGCCCTTGGACCGGCCGATGTCGACGGTCACCCTGGTCTCGAGTTCGTCCGAAAGGGCGGCCGCGAGGTCAGCGAGTGCTGGATTTCTGGGGGCCTTTGCCCTATTTCGTGTGGTTTTGTCGGGGCCGGTATCTCCGACGGCTACCAACTCTTCGACCGTCCGCACGGACAAGCCCTCGGCGACGATTCGGCCGGCCAGCCGTTCCTGGTCTGCCGATGACTCCAGCGCCAGCAAGGCCCGGGCGTGGCCGGCCGAAAGTATCCCGGCAGCGACCCGGCGCTGGACGCCGGCCGGCAGCCGCAGCAGCCGCAGCGTGTTGGAGACCTGAGGGCGTGAGCGCCCGATTCGCGCAGCCAACTCTTCCTGGGTACACCCGAAGTCGCTCAGCAGCTGACCGTAGGCCGCGGCCTCTTCCAAGGGGTTCAGCTGAGCTCGGTGCAAGTTCTCGAGCAGCGCGTCCCGGAGCAGGACGTCGTCGGCGGTGTCTCGGACAATGGCCGGGATGGTCGTGAAGCCGGCCTGATGTGACGCGCGCCAGCGCCGCTCGCCCGCGACCAGCTCGTAGCGGTCGCCAGCGACCGGGCGCACCACGATGGGCTGAAGCAGGCCCACCTCGCGCAGCGAGAACACCAGCTCAGCGAGCGATTCTTCGTCGAAGACCTGCCGGGGCTGCCGAGGGTTTGGGCTGATGTGGTCAACGGGGATCTCGGCGTAGTGGGCCAGGCCTGCTGCGGCATCGCCGGGGGTGTGCACCACCTCGAGCTCTGGGGAGCCGGTTGGCGGCGTCGACGGCGTGAGAAGTGCATCTGCGACGACTTGCGACCCGCTTCCCGATGGGCCAACGGAGGTCCTGGTCCCTGGTGCGCTCGGGATCAAGGCACCGAGGCCACGTCCGAGACCACGCTTCTTGTCGGTCATGTCGTGGCACCACCTCCTCCGGTTGCGGCCCGGTGGGCCATCTCGCGGGCCGCCTCGAGGTAGGAGAGCGCGCCACTGCTGCCAGGATCGTAGGTTAGAACCGTCTGGCTGTAGCTCGGTGCCTCCGACACGCGCACCGAGCGGGGAATGGCCGTGGCCAGCACCAGATCATCGAAGTGGCTGCGGACCTCATCGGCCACCTGCGCGGCGAGCCGAGTGCGGCCGTCATACATGGTGAGCAAGATGGTCGACACGGCCAGATCCGGATTGAGGTGCGACTGGATGAGCTCGACGTTGCGGATTAACTGCCCAAGACCCTCCAACGCGTAGTACTCACACTGGATCGGGATCAGCACCTCGCTTGCGGCCACAAAGGCGTTGATGGTGAGCAGGCCGAGGGACGGAGGGCAGTCGATGAAGACAAAGTCGAAGGCTTGGCCTGTTTCGGTCGATTCCTGCAACAACGCGCTCAGGGCACGCTGGAGCCGGCTCTCCCTGGCGACCAGGGAGACCAGCTCGATCTCGGCACCGGCCAGGTCGATGGTCGCCGGAACGCAGGCCAGGCCAGGCACAGCCTCGACCTCATGGAGAGCCGTAGCCAGTGGCTCACCTTCAATGAGTACCTCATAGACGCTCGGCTCACCGGCATGGTGCGGCACCGCCAACGCCGTCGAGGCATTTCCCTGGGGGTCAAGGTCGATGACGAGAACCCGGAGGCCGTGCAGCGCCAGAGCGGCAGCGATGTTGACCGTTGTCGTGGTTTTGCCAACGCCACCTTTCTGGTTGGCCACCGTGAGAACCCGGGTCGAAACTGGCCGCGGCCAGGTATCGGTGCGGCCGCCCCGGATCCGAGCAGCGGTGGCCGCTGCCGCCGCGATTGGGGTCTCGTCGTCCGGGAGAGGTTCGGTTTCACGTGAAACATCGGGCTCGGTGGAGGTCAACGGGTAGACCATTTCCGTCGGGGCGGGTGGGTCCTCGTTCATTCGTCCTCCGCTGGGCGCTGGGTCCGGGGTGGGTGGAGTGGGCGGGCCACCCGGACGATGTACGTCACGCTACCGCCTTCAGCGACGACCAGAACGTCCCGCTCGCCCACTCCCCACCGGTCGAGAGCCGGACGAGCCGCTTCGAGTTCGTCGAACGCCGCAGCACCTTTCTGGGCCAACAAGACGCCACCGGGTCGCAGCAATGGCATCGCCCAGCCCACAAGTCGATCGAGCGGGGCTACCGCCCTGGCCACTACGGCGTCGTGGCGCCGATCCTGGCTGGCGTAGTCCTCAGCTCGCGCTCGCGCGACGGTGACCCCCGAAATCTCCAGGTCAGCGACCACCTCCTCGAGGAAGGTCGCCCGCCGCAGAAGTGGTTCGAGGAGCACCATCGAACAGTCCGGACGCAGCAGGGCCAGCACCAGCCCAGGTAGGCCGGCACCCGAACCGAGGTCGCAGACGCTGCTACCGCGCGGCAGGTACTGATCGAGAACCGCGCAGTTCAGCAGGTGTCGGCCCCAGATCCGGTCGACTTCTCTCGGTCCGAGCAACCCCCGCTCAACGCCAGGACCAGCCAACCATCCCGCGTACCGCTCGGCCTTGGCAGTGGCTGTGCCGAACCGAACCCGCACTTCCGGTGGGGCCGGAAGCGACGGGACGGACGTGGGTTGTTTCACGTGAAACAACGGCGCCGCATCAACGGCACCCGGTCGGTCGTGCCATGACTCAGGAAGGCAGGACGACGACGTGGCGGTTCGGCTCTTGACCCTCTGACTCGCTGGTAAGCCCGGCAGCAGCAACGGCATCGTGCACGATCTTGCGCTCGAACGGCGTCATGGAATCGAGGCTGACCGGCTTGCCCGTCTCGTGGGCCGTTGCGGCCGCCGCGGTGCCGGCCAAGGTCAGTGCCTCGCGCTTGCCCTGCCGCCAACCGGCCACATCGAGCATCAACCTGCTCCGCTCCCCAGTCTCGCGGAGGACGGCGAGCCTCGTCAGCTCTTGCAGGGCGTCGACGACGGCCCCTTGGTCCCCCACCAGGTGGTCGAGGTTTCCCCCGACAAGCGACACCATGGCTCGCTCACCCTCAACATCCATGTCGATGTCGCCATCGAGGTCGGCGATATCCAAGAGCTCTTCGATATAGTCGGCGGCGATGTCGCCCTCGCGCTCGAGCCGCTGGGCCAGCTTCGGAGTTTCGCTGGCCTCCGGGGCAATCTCGGTGGTGGTCTCGGTCGTGGTCTCTGCGGTCTCGCTCATGGTGTCTCCTCGTTCGGGCTGGGCTCGGCTCCGCCGGAACGCCCCCTACGTTGGCTGCGTGGTTTGCGCTTGGGCTGGTGACGGACCACCCGGGGCTCAGGCTCAGCCACAGGGGCATCCTCGACGATGGTCGGAGCGCTGTCGTCTACTCCACCCTTCTTGGCGGCTTTGCGTTCCTGGCGTTCCTCCCACTCGGTGAAGGCCTGACTGCCGGGCGCCGGGTTGTTGCGAATCACCCAGTACTGCTGGCCCATGGACCAGAGGTTGGTGGTGAGCCAGTAGATCAAGACACCAATGGGAAAGTTGATCCCGAAGATCGCGAACATGAACGGAAAGACGTAGACGAGCAACTTCTGCTGCTGCAGGAACGGGTTGGAGTCAGCGTTGGCGATCCCCTTCACCATGAGCTGCTTCTGGGTAATGAAGGTCGTGAAAGTCATCAGAACAATCAGGACACCTGAGACAATCTTCACATTTGTATCATCTGACCCCAGGAAGCCCACTGAGATCGGTGCCCCGAAGATGGTCGCGTGCCCCGCGGAGTTGACCAGCGTCTGTGTCATCGGCCCGATCGGGTTGTCCTCGGCCACTCCGTACTTGAGGACATGGAAGAGCGCGAAGAAGATCGGCATCTGCAAGATGATCGGCAGACACGACGAGAACGGGTTCGTTCCGTTCTCGCGGTAGAGCTTCATCATCTCTTCAGACTGCTTCTGGCGATCGTCCTTGAACCGCTTCTGGAGCGCCTTGATCTCCGGCTGGAGGATCTGCAGGGCCCGCTGCGCCTTGATCTGCTTGACGAAGAGCGGGATCAGCAGGATCCGGATGACCAGAACCAGACCGACAATGGACAGCGACCAGGCCGCTCCACTGTCCTTGGGGAGGATCAAGCTCAAGAATGAGTGCCAGGTCACCAGCACCCAGGCGACGGCCCAATAGAGCGGATCAAGCAGACCCATGGGTCACGCTCCTGTTCTCTGGCGTCGATGCGACGTCGCTGTCGCGCGAAGTTCGGGGCGGCACATGGTCGACGCCGCCTGGCGCCCACGGGTGACAACGGCCCAGGCGGCGGACAGCCAGCCAGCTGCCGCTTAGCACTCCGTGGGTTTTCAAGGCTTGTTCGGCATACGCCGAGCACGAGGGGTAGTAGCGGCACGTCCGCGGAGTCAGCGGCGATATGACGTTGCGATAGAACCACAGCGGAGCCATCACCACTGCAAGGAAGATCCGCCGCGCACTCACGAGGCATCTGCTGAGTGGGCAAGCCCCAGCCGCGA
The DNA here is from genome assembly GCA_027118455.1 of Actinomycetes bacterium. Taxonomy (GTDB): domain Bacteria; phylum Actinomycetota; class Actinomycetes; order JAHEKZ01; family JAHEKZ01; genus JAHEKZ01. The sequence continues at coordinate 13,625 of JAJAYZ010000017.1, read as the reverse complement.
CGCGGCCTGGTCCAGATCGTTGGCCAACTGGTCCGAGGTGGCTGCGGCAGCGGCCGGAAGGGCCCGAATCACGACGAGATCACCGGCGCCCCAGCCATCAACACCCTGGGCACAGACAGCCCGGAGCCGGCGCGAGACTCGGTGCCGCGTCACTGCGTTACCAACCGCCTTGCTCACGATGAGACCGACCCGGGCCGGCTCTGAACACTCTTGCCTTGACCTCACGTGAAGGACGAGGGTGGGACGCCAAGCCCGACGTCCACGCCGAACGGCAGCGGTGAAGTCGACGCTCCGGCGCATCCGACGGGCCGCGGGCAGCACCGGTCAGGCAGCGAGACGGTCGCGGCCCTTACGGCGGCGCGCCGAAAGGATGGAGCGGCCGGCGCGGGTGCGCATCCGGAGCCGGAAGCCGTGGGTCTTGGCCCGACGCCTGTTGTTGGGCTGGAACGTACGCTTTGACACGAGGGGCTCCGAGGTCTGACTGGTGGGCAGGGCGGGGGCAGCCCCCGCTGGGCAGGTCAAGGGTGAACAGCACGCATGCTCGCAGCGGGTTGAACCCGCAACGCCCTACGGTACAACGGAGGGGCGGGGTTGGGTCAAACCGGGCGGCCTCGACCCATCGCTGGCGACTGACGCTTCAAACCCGGCATCGGTCGTAACTTGGGCCCAGGAGACAAACCCCCCAGTGTTTCAAACCTTGCTATGGGGGCGGGGGAGACACGCCGAACATCCCTCGCTACGGTTGCTCTTAGTTGTGGACAACCGCTGGACTCCATCGGTTCAGCCCGGTAGCGTCCGCCAGCGCACTCAGGTCAACCGGCCACCGGCCGATCCGTCCTGGTTGCGGTGATCTGTTCCACCCACAGCCTGTGGATGAACATGTGGATCTAGGCCCTGACCTGCGATCTTCGGCTGTGGACGACAGATCACAGAAGAGCTCGGGGAGAAGTGGAAGGGCGCCTGTGACCACGCAGACCCAAGACTTGGCCACCGTCTGGAATCGGGTGCTCGACACCCTGGCCGACGAGGCTGGACCCCAGGCTGGCGCCTTCTTGCGCCTCACCCGTCCGGTTGGGGTGGTCGAGGACACCGCCCTGCTCGCCGCTCCTAATGACTTCACCAAAGACCTCATCGAGAGCAGGCTGCGACCGCACGTCACCGAAGTCCTCTCCCGTGAGTTGGGTCGCGAAGTACGCATCGCCGTCACCGTCGAGCCAGAGCTTGCCAGCGAACTTCCCGGCGCCGACGACGACGAGTTGGACGCTGAGACTCTCGCCGCTGACGCGGTCCGTATCGCCGACTACTCCGCCGTTCGCCCCGGAACGGGCTCCCCCGTTCCACGGTTCGACTCCGACTCGCGACTGAACCCGAAGTACACCTTCGACACATTCGTGATCGGGGCCAGCAACCGCTTTGCCCACGCTGCCGCAGTTGCGGTCGCTGAGGCACCGGCCAAGGCGTACAACCCGCTCTTCATTTATGGCGGCTCCGGGCTGGGAAAGACTCACCTTTTGCACGCCATTGGGCACTACGCGCGCAACCTCTACGCCGGCACACGGGTTCTCTACGTCAGTTCCGAAGAGTTCACCAACGACTTCATCAACTCGATTCGCGACGACAAGGCACAGGCCTTCCAGCGCCGCTACCGCGACATTGACGTCTTGCTGATCGACGACATCCAGTTCCTGCAGGGCCGTGTCCAGACGCAGGAAGAGTTCTTCCACACCTTTAACACGCTGCACACCGCAAACAAGCAGATCGTCATCACCAGCGACGTCTCGCCCCAGCAGCTCTCCGGATTCGAAGACCGGATGCGTACTCGCTTCACGTGGGGACTCACCACCGACGTGCAACCACCCGACCTCGAGACCAGAATTGCGATCCTCCGCAAGAAGGCGGCCCAAGAGAAACTCCAAGCCCCACCCGAGGTCTTGGAGTTCATCGCGAGCAAGATCGCCACGAACATTCGTGAACTCGAAGGCGCACTCATCCGGGTAACCGCGTTCGCCAGTCTGAACCGCCAGCCGGTAGATCGCGCGCTCGCCGAGATCGTGCTCAAGGACCTCATCCCCGAAAGCAGCGGGCCTGAAGTCACCAGCGCGCTGATCATGGCCCAGACCGCCGCCTACTTCGGGTTGACCCTGGACGACCTCTGCGGCTCAAGCCGCTCCAGAGTCTTGGTCAACGCCCGCCAGATCGCCATGTACCTCTGCCGCGAGCTGACCGATCTGTCGCTGCCGAAGATCGGCCAGCAGTTCGGTGGTCGCGACCACACCACGGTGATGCACGCTGACCGTAAGATCCGTCAGCTCATGGCTGAGCGACGCAGCGTCTACAACCAGGTGACTGAGTTGACCAACCGGATCAAGTCACAGGCGCGGCAGGGCTGACGATCGTGACTCACTGTTTAGATCCAGCGGTCACGCTGGGTGCACACGCTGGGGACAACCCTGTGGACTATGTGCCTGATATCATGCGTTACCTGGGGATGACCGGTGGACGTCACGGATCGTTCATCTGGTCGTCCACCGCCGGTCACCGGGAAGTCGCCGGAAGAACACACCCACCTGTGGACGCCAATCACCGCCGTGACCTGCGGAAACGCTGGTCGTCCCCACTGTCCACCGCACCGACTACGACGACGAGTACTCCTTCATCACTCCAGCGAAACACCGCAGTAAGTCACAAACCCCCATCCGACCCTCGATCACCTAAAGTAACCGCCTCGATGCAGGTACTCTCGTGCGTCCGGCGTCCAAAGCCCTGATCCGGAGGATCTTTCGTGAAGTTCCGCGTCGAACGTGACGTCTTTGCCGAGGCTGTTGCCTGGGCTGCGCGCAGCCTGCCAGCTCGGCCGCCTCTGCCGGTGCTCGCCGGCCTCCTCATCGACGCCGAGGACGGTGGTTTGACCCTCAGCTCCTTCGACTACGAAGTCTCAGCCAGGGTCGAAGTTCGGGCCGACGTCAGTGAGCCTGGATCGATCTTGGTCTCTGGGCGGCTTCTGGCCGATATCACCCGCAGCCTTCCCGACCGTCCCGTCGAGATGGCAACTGAAGAGAGCGAGCGCAAGGCCCAGCTGGTCTGCGGTACGTCCAAGTTCAGCCTGCAGACGCTGCCCCGCGAGGATTACCCTTCACTTCCGGCGATGCCTGACCCGGCCGGCACTCTGCCGGGAGATGTCTTTGCTGCTGCTGTTGCCCAGGTCGCTGTCGCGGTCGGTCGTGACGACACACTGCCGGTTCTCACTGGAATCCGGGTGGAGTTCGACGGAGACCGCCTCGTGCTGGCTGCCACCGATCGGTACCGCCTCGCGGTGCGCGAGCTCCAGTGGACGCCGGGGCGTACCGACCTGAGCACGGTTGCGCTTGTTCAAGGACGTTCATTGGCTGACACGGCACGCGCGTTGGCAGATGCCGACACCGTGACGATCGCTCTGACCGGCAGTGGGGCCGGCGAAGGGCTGATCGGTTTCGAGGGGGCCGCTGGAGCTGAGAGTCGGCGCACCACCAATCGACTTCTCGATGGTGAGTTTCCTAAGTACCGCGCGCTGCTGCCTTCGGAGTCGAGCTCAGTGGCTGTTGTCGAGTCGGCCGCACTGCTGGAGACGGTCAAGCGCGTCGCCCTGGTTGCCGATCGCAACACCCCGGTGCGGCTCTCCTTCGACGAGGGACAGGTTGTTGTCGAAGCTGGGGCAGGCGATGAAGCGCAAGCGGTTGAGTCACTCAACTGCGCCTACTCCGGTGAGCCGTTGACGATTGCGTTCAACCCACAGTTCCTGCAGGAGGGGATCGGTGCGCTGGGGGCTGCCCATACCGAGATCTCATTCACCACTTCGACCAAACCGGCTGTGATCGCCGGACGGGTTGACCCAGAAAAGCCGAGTGACGGCAGCTACCGGTACCTGATCATGCCGGTGCGCCTCTCCGGCTGATCTGGCGCAGTGTTCGTCACGGCGCTCGAGCTGGTCGACTTTCGTTCCTACGCGCTGCTCCAGATCGACCTGGAACCGGGTGTATCTGTTCTCGTGGGTCGCAATGGCCAAGGAAAGACGAACATCGTCGAAGCCATCGGTTACCTAGCAACACTGGGAAGTCACCGGGTTGCATCTGACCAACCGTTAGTGAGGCACGGTACAGAGCGAGCGGTTGTCCGTGCCGGGGTCGAGCGATTGGGACGGCGGCTCCTCCTCGAGATCGAGATCGTCCCTGGAAAGAGCAACCGAGCGCGCATCAACAAGTCGCCGTTGCCGCGGCCCCGTGAGCTGCTCGGGGCTCTCCGAGCCGTCGTGTTTGCACCGGAGGATCTAGGGCTTGTTCGAGGAGACCCCGATGCGCGCAGAAACTTTCTCGACGAGCTGATGGTGCAGCGGACCCCTCGCCTTGCCGGTGTGAAGGCTGATTACGACCGAATGCTCAAGCAGCGCAACGCATTGCTCAAGAGTGCTGCTGCTACTCGTCGAACATTTGATGCCACAACGTTGGCAGTGTGGAACGATCACTTGGTGCGGCTGGGTAGCGAGGTTCTGGAGGCTCGCATGTCTCTGGTCTCCGAGCTTGGTGCACCCGTGCAGAAGGCGTATGCCGACCTTGCTCCGACGGGTGGGGATGCCGGGCTGGACTACAAAGCATCCTGGTGCGAGGGGTCGCCACTGGAGCGATTTGTCACCCGCGACGAGATTTCCCATGAGCTGCGTCTCGCAGTTGAGCGGGTGGAACGCGACGAACTTCACCGGGGAGTGACGCTCACCGGGCCACATCGCGATGACCTGTTGCTGATTCTCGGTGGCCACCCAGCGAAGGGCTATGCCTCCCATGGTGAGTCGTGGTCGATCGTGCTGGCACTGCGCCTGGCGTCGTTCGAGCTGCTGCGCGCCGACGGTGACGACCCCGTGTTGATCCTCGATGACGTCTTTGCTGAGCTCGACTCGACCCGGCGCGACCGCTTGGCGGACATGGTCGGAGATGCCGAGCAGGTGCTGGTCACCGCTGCCGTAGCCGAGGACATACCGGGTACGCTTTCAGGGAGCCGGTATGTCCTCGAAGCTGAGCAGGTGCGACGTGAGCGCTGAGGACGCCGGTAGTGACGACCTGGTTAACGAGTCCTCGGTGCCAGCCGAGGGACGCCTGGACGCAGATGCCACCCCCTCGACCGAGGTAGATCTCACTCGGTCGTTACTCGCGCAGGTGCGGGCGGCGTCGACGGCAGCGCCGAGCCGGGCCCGCGCCGCTAGCCGGTCATCGCGCCGGCGCTGGCGGCCCAGCAGCGACCCTGCCTCGTACTCCGGTGCCCGCGCCGATGACCGCGACCCTCAGCCGATCGCAACGTCGGTCGACGACCTCGTCAGTGAACGAGGCTGGAGCGAGCCCATCGCGGTCGGCGGTGTGGAGGGTCGCTGGCCACAGATTGTCGGCACCGATGTTGCTGCCCACTGCGTCCCTGAGGAGTTTGAGGCCGGACGCCTGACCGTCCGGACGGACTCCACCGCCTGGGCCACCCAGGTGCGGATGTTGGTCCCCACTTTGCTGGCCAGACTCAACGACGAGCTGGGCGCGGGCACCGTCACCCACCTTCAGGTTCTCGGGCCGCAGGGACCCTCTTGGAAGAAGGGACGGCTGCGGGTCAAGGGACGAGGCCCTCGGGACACCTACGGGTGAGGCCCGAGCGCCATAGGACCGGCCAGATCAAGTAAATTCAGCCATCCGCGTATGGAGGGTTGCCCCCCGGCGTGACCACAGCGCCAGCCCGGCGCCACCGGCCCAGGATCGGCATTCTGTCGGCCGTACCCAGTAGAATCGAGTTACCGACATCGCACAGCTAGACCTGACCGCTTCTCCACAACGCATCATCACCTTCGGCCGCTCCGCAGCAGACTCTCCCGTGAGCACCGCTGAGCAGGGAGTGGCCCTTGATCGGAGCCGACTGTTGTCCTACGACGCCACTGACATCCAGGTCCTCGAGGGCCTCGACGCGGTACGCAAGCGCCCTGGCATGTATATCGGCTCCACCGGTGAGCGAGGGCTGCACCACCTGGTCCAGGAAGTGGTCGACAACTCCGTCGACGAGGCGATGGCCGGCTACGCAGACCACATCACCGTGACCTTGCGTGAAGACGGATCGGTGCGGGTCATCGACAACGGCCGTGGCATCCCGGTCGATCTCCACCCGGTTGAGAAGCGTCCCGCCGTCGAGGTCGTGTTGACGGTGCTGCACGCTGGCGGCAAGTTCGGTGGTGGTGGCTACTCGGTCTCCGGTGGTCTCCACGGTGTCGGCGTCTCGGTGGTCAACGCGCTCTCCACTCGGCTCGACATCGAGGTGCGGCGTGACGGTCACGTGTGGCGCCAGTCCTACGAGCACGGTGTGCCGATGGCTCCGCTGGCCAAGGGTGAGGCGACCGACATCACCGGTACACAGGTCACGTACTGGGCAGACGCCGACATCTTCGACGATGTCGTCTACTCCTTCGACACACTCTCCCGTCGTTTCCAAGAGATGGCGTTCCTGAACCGCGCGCTCACCATCGAGCTGAATGATGAGCGAGTTCCTGACGACGTCGATGACGTCGATGACGACGAGCCGGACGTTCGGTACGTCACCTATTACTACGAGGGCGGCATCGCCGACTTCGTGCGCCACATCAACGCGCGCAGCAAGTCAGGGCCGGTGCACTCCAACGTGATTGAGTACGGAGCCGAAGACACCAAGCTCGGTATGAGCCTCGAGGTCGCCATGCAGTGGAACGGCGACTACACCGAAGGCGTGCACACCTTCGCCAACACGATCAACACCCACGAAGGCGGCGCCCACGAAGAGGGCTTCCGCACCTCGTTGACGTCGTTGATGAACCGCTATGCACGTGAGCGCTGGAACCTGCTCAAAGACAAAGACCCCAATCTCTCCGGTGAAGACATCCGTGAAGGCCTGACGGCGATCGTCTCGATCAAGCTGCGCGAGCCGCAGTTCGAAGGCCAGACGAAGACGAAGCTGGGCAATGCAGATGCGAAGACCTTCGTGCAGAAGGTCACCAACGACCAGCTTTCGGCCTGGTTCGATGCAAACCCGGCCGAGGGTAAGGAAGTCGCCCGAAAGTCGATCAATGCCGCGACGGCTCGCATCGCTGCGCGTAAGGCGCGCGACCTCGCCCGCAACCGGAAGGGGCTACTCGGTGGCGGCGGGCTGCCGGGCAAGCTGATCGACTGCTCGTCCAACAACCCCGAGGAGTGCGAGGTCTTCGTCGTTGAAGGCGACTCAGCCGGTGGCAGTGCGCGCAACGGGCGCAACCCACAGACGCAGGCGATTCTGCCGATCCGCGGGAAGATCCTGAACGTCGAGAAGGCTCGGATCGACCGCGTCCTGCAGAACAACGAGGTGCAGGCGATGATCTCCGCGCTCGGCACCGGCGTCCACGAAGAGTTTGACCTTGCCAAGCTGCGCTACCACAAGATTGTGCTGATGGCTGACGCCGACGTCGACGGTCAGCACATTCGAACCCTGCTCCTCACCCTGCTCTTCCGCTTCATGCGTCCCCTCATCGAAGAGGGCTACGTCTACCTGGCCCAGCCACCGCTCTTCAAGCTGAAGTGGTCACGCGAGGAAGCGGAGTACGCGTACAGCGACCGCGAACGCGACGCGCTCATTGCGGCCGGGGCAGCTGCTGGCCGCAAGCTCCCCAAAGAAGAGGGCATTCAGCGTTACAAGGGACTCGGCGAGATGAATGCCGACGAGCTGTGGGAAACCACCATGGACTCGCAGCGGCGCATCCTCCTGCAGGTAACCCTCCAAGACGCCATTCAGGCTGACGAGACGTTCGCCACCCTCATGGGTGAGGACGTCGAGGCCCGCCGGAAGTTCATCCAACGGAACGCGCGCGACGTGCGTTTCCTCGACATCTAGGGCAAGAGCTCCCCCAACCACCGATAGCCAGCGAACAGGGACACCAGGTGACTGAGACCACCGACACACCAGGCCCGGGCGGCCGCGTCGAGCCGGTCGACCTTGAGGTCGAAATGCAGCGCTCGTACCTCGACTACGCAATGAGCGTGATCGTGTCGCGCGCCCTGCCCGATGTACGCGACGGTCTCAAACCCGTCCATCGCCGGGTGATCTACGCGATGTACGACGGTGGCTACCGTCCCGACCGTAACTTCAGCAAGTGTGCGCGCATCGTTGGCGATGTCATGGGCAACTACCACCCACACGGCGACAACGCGATCTACGACACCTTGGTGCGACTTGCGCAGCCGTGGGCACTGCGCTACCCCCTCGTGCAGGGCCAGGGAAACTTCGGGTCGCCGGGCAACGACGCCGCCGCTGCCATGCGCTACACCGAAGCCCGCATGACACCGCTGGCCATGGACATGGTGCGCGACATCGACGAAGACACTGTCGACTTCGCGCCGAACTACGACGGACGCACCGCCGAGCCGACCATCTTGCCGAGCCGGTTCCCGAACCTTTTGGTGAATGGCAGCGCCGGCATCGCTGTCGGCATGGCGACGAACATCCCGCCCCACAACCTGCGCGAGGTTGCGTCCGGCGTCCAATGGGCACTCCAGCACCCAGATGCCTCACGTGAAGAGCTGCTCAACGCTCTGCTGGAACGAATCAAAGGCCCCGACTTTCCCACCGGCTCACTCATCGTTGGTATGCGCGGGATCGACGACGCCTACCGCACCGGGCGCGGCCTCATCACCATGCGTGCTGTTGTCGAGGTCGAAGAGATCCAGAACCGGGTCTGTCTGGTGATCTCTCAACTGCCCTACCAGGTCAACCCTGACAATCTGGCACTGAAAATTGCTGACCTGGTCAACAGCGGCAAGCTGCAGGGGATCGCCGATCTGCGCGATGACTCGTCGTCCCGTACCGGCATGCGCATCATCGTCGTTCTCAAGAGAGACGCCGTCGCGAAAGTGGTGCTCAACAACCTCTACAAGCACACTCAGCTGCAGGAGACCTTCGGCGCCAACATGCTGGCGCTCGTTGACGGTGTCCCGCGCACCCTGACGCTCGACCAGTTCGTCACCTACTGGGTGGCGCACCAGATCGAGGTCATTCAGCGACGCACCCGGTATCGGTTGCGCAAGGCGGAGGAGCGCGCGCACATCCTACGTGCGCTGCTGAAGGCACTTGACGCTCTCGACGAGGTGATCGCGCTCATCCGTGCGAGCGCAACGGTCGACGAAGCTCGGACAGGTCTGATGCAGTTGCTCGAGATCGATGAGGTGCAGGCGACTGCCATCCTCGACATGCAGCTGCGGCGGCTTGCAGCACTGGAACACAAGAAGATCACTGACGAGTACGACGACCTGATGTCTCGAATCGCGGACTACAACGACATCCTCTCCAATGAGGCGCGTCAACGGTCGATTGTCGGCGAGGAGCTCGCTGAGATCGTTGACAAGTTCGGTGACGAGCGACGTACCGAGATCATCCCCTTCGACGGGGACATGTCGATCGAGGACTTGATCGCGGAGGAAGACCTCGTCATCACGATCACCCGCGACGGGTACGCGAAGCGAACGAAGGCCGATCTCTACCGCTCGCAACGCCGCGGCGGAAAGGGCGTTCGGGGTGCTGCGCTCAAGCAGGACGACATCGTTGAGCACTTCTTCACCACCACCACTCACCACTGGATCCTCTTCTTCACCAACCAGGGCCGGGTCTATCGAGCCAAGGCCTTCGAGCTTCCGGACGCCGGACGTGATGCGCGTGGCCAGCATGTGGCCAACTTGCTGGCCTTCCAGCCGGATGAGCAGATCGACCAGGTCCTCGACCTCAAGGACTACGAACAGTCGCCGTACCTGGTGCTCGCAACGCGGGGCGGGATGGTGAAGAAGACCAAGCTCGGCGAGTATGACTCCAACCGCAGCGGTGGGGTGATTGCGATCAACCTGCGTGAGGGCGATGAGGTGATCTCGGCCATCTTGTGCAGCGCCGCCGACGACCTCCTGTTGGTATCGCGGAAGGGTCAGTCCGTGCGTTTTCATTCCGATGACGCCACACTGCGTCCGATGGCGCGTGCCACCCAAGGTGTGATCGGGATGAAGTTCCGCGGTAACGACGATCTCTTGGCCATGGACGTCGCCCACGAGGACGCGTTCGTGGTGACGGTCACCGATGGCGGCTTCGCCAAACGCACCTCGGTCACCGAGTGGACCCCCAAGGGTCGCGGAATTCTCGGTGTCAAGGCGATGCGACTGGCCAGTGACGAGCGCGGCTTGCTGGTAGGAGCGATCGTGGCTCACGAGGGTGACGAGATCTTCGCCATCAAGTCGAGCGGTGAGGTGATCCGAACTCCCGTAGGAGACATCCGCGCTACTGGACGCGACACGATGGGTGTCACGTTGACGTCCGTCGGTGAGGGCGACGCCGTCGTCGCGGTGACCCGAAACCCCGAAGCTGACGAGGTCGACGAGGTCGATGCCACTGAGGAAACTGAGGCAGCTACCGATGCCGTGGTTGATGATGGTCCGGCGCCGTGACCACCACCAGCGGGGGACGTCCGAGCGATGGAGCGAAGGCGCAGCAACCTGCGACGCCCGATCGTCCATCCGCCGGGCCGGGAACCGTGGTTCCCCCGGCTGGTACCCCGTATGTACCGAGGCAGCGTCGTCTTCGCATGACGATCACCCGCGTCGACCCTTGGACGGTTCTACGACTGTCCTTCCTTCTCTCTATCGCGATGGCCATCATCACCCTCGTCGCACTCCTCCTGCTCTGGTCGATGTTGGCGACTGCTGGAGTCTTCGGTTCAGTCGACGATGCCTTGCAGTCGGTCCTCGGGGACGGTGCGGTGACTGTGACGCAGTACTTCAGCTTCGGCCGGGTGCTTGCGGTCGGCCTCTTGATCGGCGCAATCGACGTCGTTCTGATCACGGCCTTGGCCACCATCGGCGCCTTCCTCTTCAACCTCGCCACCAGCCTTGCCGGCGGCCTGGAGGTGTCGGTGACTGACGAAGGCTGACTCCGGTGCCCGGTTTTGGGGGGACCAGCTGGTCAGATAGCCTTCACGTTCGGCACGGGCCTATAGCTCAGCTCGGTTAGAGCGCTTCCCTGATAAGGAAGAGGTCGATGGTTCAAGTCCATCTAGGCCCACTGGTCCATCCCTGGCCACTTGGAGGAGTTATGTTCAAGAAGTTGCTCGTCCTGGCTGCAGCGGCTGCTGGAGCCTTCGCCGTCTGGCGGAAGATGTCCAACGACAAAGCCGAGCAGGACCTCTGGAACGAGGCGGTCTCAGACCTCGATTCAGATGCCCCGGTCGTCGACCTTCGCTGACTTCTTTACTCCCAGCGCCTGACGGCGCACCGGGGACGTAGCTCAATTGGCAGAGCACCGCCTTTGCAAGGCGGGGGTTAGGGGTTCGATTCCCCTCGTCTCCACGCAATCCCCCCACGAAGTCACGCAGCGTTGCTCCCTTGCATCGCAAGGTATTGGCGGCTATCTCGTGGTGCATGAGACCACCACCAGTCGCTTCGCTTCTTGCCTCCGTCAGCCTTTCGGCGTTCCTCGCCGTGAGCGTGGCACCGGCGGCGTCAGCTGCTGAGTTGCCGACGACCGATCCGTCCGGTGACAACGCTGGCCCCGGTCTCGACATCGTTGGCGCCTCAGTCGACAACGGGGCCGATGCGCTCGTCGCCACGATGAGCTTCCGCAAAGTGCGCTCGGGAGCGGCCATCGTTGGCATCAAGGCGAAAGGCCTCGGCCTGGTTCGACTCGCTAGCAAACGTCATGACGACGGAACGAGTCGCGACTTCCTGCTCAATGCGGCTGGGCGAATCACCTGTGACGGCTTCGTCGCAACGTGGGGCGAGACGTCGTCATCGCTGACCTTCACCGTTCCATCTACGTGCCTGTGGGGTAACGACTACTCCACGGTGCGTGCGCCCTGGATCCTCACGGAGGTCCTGAAGGGCGCCGATGTGGATGGACGACCATCGGCGGCAAAGTCGGCGTACGGTTCGGGCCATGACACCAACCCGAGTTATCTCCGTTGCCCTGTCCGCCTGCTTTACCTTCGGCCTTACGCTCAGCCTCGCGCCGGCAGCCTCGGCCGCTGAGCTTACCGTCACCGATCCAGCGCGCGACAACGATGGCCAGGGCCTGGACATCGTCAGCGGAATGCTGGACAACACCGACTACACCCTGACCGGCACGGTGGGGTTCCGCGCCGACCGGGATGGCACGCTCATCGTTGGTCTGAAGGCACGCGAACGAGCAATAGTCCGGTTGGTGAGCCGGCATCGGGCCGACGGCGGGGGCCGCAACGTGCTGCTCGACCGCCGCGGGCGTATTGCCTGTGAAGGTTTGGTCGTCAACTGGAATGGCGCGTCGGCAACCGCCACGTTCGGCATCCCGTCGACCTGCCTGTGGCAGGGAAACTACGGAGCCGTGCGTCCGTGGTTCCTCACCGAAAGGCTCGACTCCGGTACCGACGTCGACTTCGCCACGACCAAGGAGTTCGTGGCACGGGGGTGAAGCCCTCGCAGGTGTAGGGGGCCGACTCAGCCGGCCCCCTACACTCGCCGGATGACCGAATCCGTGACGCGTCGCCGCATGCTCATGGGGGGTGCAGCTGTGGCCGGCGTCACGATTGGCGCTGCGGCCTCGTGGCCGTTCTGGCCGGACCGCGTCAAGAACGTCCTCGTTGGCCCACCGGAGGTGTACATCCCCGATGCCGAAGTGGGTCAGGTGACTCTGGAGAGCGTCTACTCCGAGTCACGGGGCATGGACGTTGACCTCTTCACCGCCGTGCCGGCCGGCTACGGCTCCGGCAAGGGCCTCCCGGTGGTGGTGGTCTGCCACGGTGCAACGGCAACCCCGGCCGACTACGAGCCGTTTGGCCTCCCGCAGTTCCTGACAGCAGCTGTTGATGCAGGTGCTGAGCCCTTCGTGCTCGCCGGCGCCTACGGCAGCGCGCTCGCCTGGGAGCCGCAACCGAACGGTGACGACCCGCAGGCCATGGTCCTGACGGAGATGCCCCGATGGCTCCATGAGCGTGACTTTGACGCGTCCCGGTGTGCGCTGTGGGGGTGGTCGATGGGCGGTCGCGGGGTCCTGCGGATGGCCGAGGTCGATCCGGGCTGGGCTCGCGTAGTTGCTGCCTTCGCCCCCGCGATCAGCGAAGGCGACGACGTGTTCACCGACGCCGATGCTTTGGTGGGGACGCCGCTCGGGTTCTGGGTCGGGACTGACGACTCGTTCTACGAACCGGTGCAGAAGTTCGTTGCGATCCTCCCGGAGGAGCCAGAGCTCAACTCGTCCGGCCCCGGCGGGCACACCCGGATCTACTGGAACGACCAGACGATCGAGGCTTTCACATTTCTTGGCTCCCACCTGGGCAGAGCGTCCGTCAACTAATTGCAGCCAGGAACTGTTCGCTAACGTCGAGGTAGGCGTCAACATCGCCCGGGGTCGCGGCAAACGAGATGGCAGGACCGCTTGTGGGAATTGCGTCCCAGATACCGCGGTTCATGAAGAACACCTTGCGCGCATCGGCAAAGGCCTCGTTGGCCGACCCGTAGCCGTCGTACCCGGTGACGGGAGCCTCCGTCGTCAGGCGCCACTGACAGCGGCCACCCCAGCGGTCGATCGTCAAACCCAGGCCACTGGCGCCCACCAGCTTCTGCAGC
>JAJAYZ010000016.1 GCA_027118455.1 Actinomycetes bacterium | reverse complement strand
TACCTAGCCTGGTCAGGTGGTCGCAGGCCGCGGGCCCGCCCCCCGGCCGGGGCCCCCAACGGGCCCCCCCCCCCCCGCCCGGGGGGGGGGCGGGGGGGCGGCTGGCCCCCCCCCCCCCCCCCCCAAACCCCCCCCCCCCCCCCGGGGGGGGCCCCCCCCCCCCCCTCGCCCCCCCCCCACCCCCCACGTTTCCGACGTCTGCGGCTAGTGGACGGGCTCCGGCTCACGCTCCTGCTCTTTGGGTGCCTCGCCAGCTGCGGCACCGGCGTCCGCGCTCGGTCGGCGCCGCCGCCATGCGGCTGCGAGTGGCCCGAGGACGAGTGCGGCCACCACAAGGAACGGCACCAGCACTCCGAGCGTGGTGAGCGCGACCACGACGACTCCGACGAGGGCATTCCAACCGCGGTCGAGGCCAGCAACGAAACCTGTGTCGTCCTGGGCAGCCGGCTCAACGGCGTTCGGCGCCAACACCGTCACCGACAAAGTGGCGAGAGCCGTCTGGTCGGCCAGTGACCGCTGCTGCGCCTGGAGCGACTCCAGGTCGGCCTCACGCCGGGAGAGCTCACTCTCGATCCGCACGACTTCACCGATGGTCGTCGCTTGCGAAAGCAAGGCGCGGATCCGCTCGACACTTGCCTGAGCACTCTGGACCCGGCTGTTGACGTCGACTACGGTTTCGGTGACGTCCTGCGCATCCGATGTGACGCGAACGACCTCGCCCTCGGCCTGCGCTTGGTCAATGACCGCGTTGAGCTTGGTCGTTGGAACGCGAACGACGATGACGGCCCTGGTGCCCTTGGGGTCGTCGGGGTTGCTGCTGACGTCGCGGCTGGAGACGAAGCCACCGGCTGACTTGGCGATGACCTCGATGGCGTTGACCGTGGACGAGACATCCTCCGAACGCAGCGTCATCTCGGCGGTCGCGATCACGGCGCGCTCGGTGGGGAGATCGGTAAGCAGCCCGCCACTTGAGGTCTTCGTCCCAGCGCCTTGGGCCGTTGTCGCGTCACCGGCGGCCGTCGAGTCCTGCAATGATTCGCCGGCCACACGGCCGGTGTCTCCCGAAGCGGCGTCGTTGGATGGGGCGCCCATGCTGTCGTTCGCGGAACCAGAACAGCCGGCAAGCAGCACCGCTGCTCCGGTCAGTGTGATGGTGGACAGTGCAGCAGTGCGTGAACCCCTCATAGCCCCTCCCGGGCTTGGACACTGACTCTTGAGGAGCTGTGAAAGCCCAGGAGTGCAGCGTGTCGGGTCTATCGGGCCGTTCGACGCCCCGCGGCCTGGCCGGGTTCCCCTATGACCACCCTGTCACCCGTTCGTGACCTCATCTCTGACAAAGTGGCGAGCGTGGCAGCGCTGACAACGATCGTGATCGGGGGCGGTATCTCCGGCCTCGAAGCAGCGCGCCGCTGCGCCGAGCGTGGTGACGTCGTGACACTGATCGAGAGCAGTGCGGCCGTCGGCGGCAAGCTGGCCAGTCACGTCGTCGACGGACTCCGTCTTGATGCTGGCGCCGAGTCGCTCCTCACCCGACGCCCGGAGGGGCTGCAGCTGATCGAGGCAGCGGGTCGCTCGGGCGATCGCGTCCACCCCGCCACCTCCGGGGCTGGAGTCTGGCTGGACCGCCTCTACCCGTTGCCGCGCCAGCAACTGCTCGGTATCCCCTCCGACGCCGACGACCCGGACCTGCCGGCCCTGCTCGGGGCAGCCGGCCTAGAGGGGCTTCGGAACGAGCCAGAGTTGACACCGGGCGCCGAGCCTTCCCACGACATGACGGTGGCTGAGTTGGTGGGCGGCCAGCTCGGGACCGACGTCGTCGACCGCCTGGTCGAGCCGTTGCTGGGAGGCGTCTACGCCGGTCGCGCTGACCAGATCTCGGTCGACGCGGCACTGCCCGGCCTGCTGGAAGCCACCCGGCGGACTGGCTCGGTCATGGCCGCGGCTGCGTCGATGCGTGCTGGGTCGCCCGGCGACGGCCCAGCCTTCGCGTCGGTGATCGGCGGGCTGGGATCTTTGCCCGACTCCCTGGTCAACGCCTGCAATCTGACTGTTCTGACGAACACGCGCGCTGTCGAGCTGCTGAACAGCCCGTCCACTGGCTGGACGGTGGTCACCGACGGGACGGACTTGCTGCTGGCGGATCAGGTGATCATCGCCCTTCCCGGTTACGCCGCAGCGCCCCTGCTCGGCTCGGTCGCCCCGGACGCTGCTGCGGTAGCCTCCGCTCTTGAGTACGCCTCCGTCGCACTCGTCACGACCGTCTTTGATGCCGGCTCTGTCACCACGCCGCTGCAGGGCACTGGGTTCTTGGTTCCACCGGTCACCGGCCGCCTCACGAAGGCGGCGACGTTTGTCACCAGCAAGTGGCAGTGGGTCCAGGACGTTGCCGCTGGCCGAGAGGTGCTGCGCTTCTCGGTAGGACGCCACGGAGACACCCGCGGGCTCGATTGGCCTGACGACCAGCTCGTCAAGGCTGTGCTCGACGAAGTGAAGGATTTGCTTGGGCTCAGCGGCGGTCCCCGGGCGGCCGCCGTCACACACTGGGAGCAATCCCTGCCGCAGTACCGCGTCGGACACCGAGCCAGGGTCGCTCAGGTGCGTCAGATGCTGCCCCCTGGCCTTGCAGTGGCCGGTGCTGCGTGGGATGGCGTCGGAATCCCTGCGTGCATCGCCTCAGGGCGCAACGCCGCAGACCGGGTGGCCGAGGCGCGATCCAGCGGGTGACAATGGGGGAGTGAGCGACACCCAGAAACCCCTAGAGCCCGCATCCACCACCCCCGGCCCAGCGGGTCGCACCATCACCGGCAAGCAGGCCCGCGATCTCAACGACGTCATCCGATACACGGCGTGGTCGGTCTTCCGGAGCATCACGCCTCAGACCGCTGACCGGGTCAGCGTGGCCGCTGAGGTCGACTCACTCTTTGAGCAGCTCGACGGCAAGGGCGTGGGCGTCCGTGGCGTCTACGACGTACAGGGCCTACGCGCTGACGCAGACTTCATGATCTGGTGGCACGCCGAGAACAGCGACGACCTGCAGGACGCTTACTCTGCCTTCCGGCAGACTGCTCTCGGGGCGACCTGCGAGCCGGTTTGGTCACAGATGGCGCTGCACCGACCCGCAGAGTTCAACAAGAGCCACGTCCCGGCCTTTCTGGCTGACGGGGACCCAAAACGTTACGTCTGCGTCTACCCCTTCGTGCGGTCCTTCGAGTGGTACGTCCTGCCCGACGAGGAACGCCGCGCCATGCTTGCTGAGCATGGACAGATGGCGCGCGGCTACGCCGATGTTCGCGCGAATACGGTGGCCTCGTTCGCCCTCGGCGACTACGAGTGGCTGTTGGCGTTCGAGGCCGACGAGCTCCATCGCATCGTCGACCTCATGCGCCACCTTCGTGCGTCCAAGGCAAGGCTGCACGTCCGTGAAGAAATCCCCTTCTACACCGGCCGGCGGCGCCCAGTGGCCGAGATCGTGGCGTCGCTGCCCTGATCGGCACTAGCCTGCTACTACCGACCCCGAGCACCTCAAGGCTCTTGTTCGGTAGGAGGCTGCTGTGGCTCATCGAGTCATCGTCGTCGGCACGTACGACAACCGTCATTGTGCAGAACTCGACTACGAGCACATCGCCAAGAACCGCGAAGAGCTCTGGAGTGAGCGCATCTACGCGCTTGCACTGGTCGAACGCACCTCGACCGGAAAAGCAAAGGTCATCAACCATCTCGAGCCGGACGCAGACGTCGACGGCATCGCCGGCACGGTCGTCGGCGGCCTGCTGGGGTTGCTCTACCCGCCGGTCATCCTCATCACGGCTGCTGCGGGTGGTGGCGCTGCGCGCGCGGCGGCGCACTTGTGGCACGGAGTCTCGCGCAAGGACATCGCCGGGCTCGGTACAGCCATCGACGCCGGAGAAGGCGCGGTGATAGTCATCGCGGCGAAGCTTCCAGATGACATCGACTCGGTGCTGCCGCATGCCACCAACGTTGCGCATCGCACCATGACGCACAAGCACGAAGACATCGAGGCGCTCATCGCCGAACTGCGCGAGATCGCAGCCGCTGAGGCTTTGGCCCCCTAACGGCCCGCAACGTCGAAGATTGCGGCCGTCGCCATGACAACCACGAATTCCACGCTGCGGCTAGTCAGCCGGTTCGAGCGTCAGGCTGATCGAGTTGATGCACCACCGTTGGTCGGTGGGGACGTCGTAGCCCTCCCCCTCGAAGACGTGCCCGAGGTGGGAGCCGCAGTTGGCGCATCGAGCCTCGGTGCGCACCATGCCCATCGTTCGGTCCTTGATGAGCTGGACGGCGTCATCCTTGGTCGGGGCGTAGAACGACGGCCAGCCACAGTGGCTGGCGAACTTGGTGTCGGACCGAAAGAGCTCTTGGCTGCAGGCTCGGCACCGGTAGACGCCTGTGGTTGCGGTGTCGGTGTATTCGCCGGTGAAGGCCGGCTCGGTGCCGCCCTGGCGAAGTACCGCGTACGCCTGGGGGGAGAGCTGGGCCCGCCACTCGGCATCTGACTTATCTAAGCGATTGTCCATGACACCACCGTAGGTTCCCGAAGCGAAGGTGGCCAGTGAAAGCCCATTAATAAGTCGTGACGAAGTACGGTCATTCTCATGGCCCCCGAGCGCGTCGACGTCGATGTTGCGGGCCGCACGGTGTCCATCTCCAGCCCCACCAAGGTGTACTTTCCCGACCTTGGCGAGCGAGGACGGAAGATCGACCTGGTTCAGTACTACGCATCGGTCGCCGAGATCGCCCTCAGCGCTGTGGCCGGCCGCCCCACGTACCTCCAGCGCTACCCCGACGGAATCGCGGGTGAGGAGGTCTACCAGAAGAGGCTCCCGCCGAAAGCTCCTGACTGGCTCGGACGCGTCACGGTGAGCTTCCCAGGTGGCCGCAAGGCCGAGGTGCTGCGCCCTGAGCACCCGGCCGATCTGGTGTGGGCCGCGCAGTACGGCACCATCACGCTGCACCCGTGGCCGGCTCTGGCCGCTGACCTCGCTCACCCGGACTTGATGCGGATCGACCTGGACCCGCAGCCCGGTACCGACTTCGCCGACGCCGTGTGGGTCGGGCTGGAGCTGCTCCGTCCGGTGCTCGGCGAGCTCGGGTTGGTGGGCTTCCCCAAGACATCTGGTGGACGCGGGATCCATGTCGACGTACCGCTCACGACCGGTTGGACGTTTCCGCAGGTGCGTCGATCGGTGCTGGCGATGGCGCGCGAGATGGAGCGGCGGGTTCCGGACCGGGTGACGTCGGCGTGGTGGAAGGAGGAACGGGGCGAGCGAGTCTTCGTCGACTTCAACCAGATGCTGCCCGACAAGACGATTGCAGCTGCCTACACGGTTCGTGCGATGGCAGGCGCACCGGTCTCGACGCCGGTGACGTGGGACGAGCTGCCATCGGTGAGCACGATGGACTTCACCATTCACACCGTGCCCGAGCGGCTGGCCGCTACTGGCGATCTTCAGGCAGAGATACATCGGGATGCAGCCGGACTGGAGCGCGCCTTGGAGTGGGTCTCGCGGGACGAGGCGAACGGCCAAGGCGAGACGAACTACCCGCCGAACTTCCCCAAGATGCCGGGGGAGCCGCCCCGGGTGCAGCCGAGCAAGAAGGTGGCCGACCACTGGGACTGACCCCAAGCCCGCCGGGTCCCCAAGAATGCCGCATTTGGACGCCGAGTGTCCGCTGCGTTGAGGTCCCCGCGTCGACGACAGCTTTCGGCGATGTGCCAAGGTGCTGCCGTAGGCCGCGGCGACCCCCGGAGGAACCATGACCGAGCTGCCCAGGCGGACGCGCATCGTGATCATTGGTGGCGGCATCGTCGGCTGCAGCGTTGCGTACCACTTGGCGCTGCGCGGCGTCTCTGACGTCGTGCTTTTGGAGCGCAAAGAACTCACGAGCGGCACAACGTGGCATGCCGCTGGACTGGTCGGTCAGTTGCGTGCGACCCACAACCTGACTCGCCTCGCGCAGTACACCACCGAGCTCTTCGCCACCCTGGAGGCTGACACGGGGCAGGCCACCGGCTTCCAGCAACGCGGCTCGGTTGCCGTCGCCTCGACCGTCGAGCGGTTCGAGGAGCTCCGGCGGCAGGCGTCGATGGCGCGCGTCTTCGGGCTGCCCGTCGAGGTGATCGATCCCACCGACATCGAGCGCCTGGTGCCCGCAGCGAGGGTCGACGACCTGGTCGGTGGCGTCTTCCTTCCCGGTGACGGCGTCACGAACCCCGTCGACACCACCCGGGCCTTCGCCAAAGGGGCCAGAGCGCGGGGTGTCACTATCTGTGAGAACACTCCCGTCGAACGCATCCTGACCGAGGCCGGCCGGGCCGTGGGAGTGGCGTACACCGTTGATGGCGAGAGCCACGAGCTCGCTGCTGATGTCGTGGTCAACGCGGCCGGGATGTGGGGACGCGAGCTCGGTGCGCAGGCCGGAACCTCCGTACCGCTGCACGCGGCTGAGCATTTCTATATTGTGACTGAGGCGGTTGAAGCGATCGCGCCGAATATGCCGGTACTCCGCGACCAGGACGGCTGTGGCTACTTCAAAGCCGAAGCCGGCAAGCTGCTCGTTGGCTGGTTCGAACCGGTCGCCAAGCCTTGGGGCATGTCCCCGCGGCATGGCGTCAGCGGCATTCCCGAGTCGTTCAGCTTCGGCACCCTTCCCCCCGCCCTCGACCACATTGCCCCGTTGCTCGAGTCGGCGGCGCATCGGATGCCGTTGCTCGAGGACGTTGGCATCCAGCTCTTCTTCAACGGTCCTGAGTCGTTCACCCCCGATGACCGGTACCTCTTGGGTGAAACCCCCGATGTGAAAGGCCTGTTCGTCGCCTGCGGATTCAACTCGATCGGCATTCAGTCATCTGGTGGAGCTGGAAAGGTTCTCTCCGATTGGATTGTCGACGGACGTCCGCCGATGGATCTGTGGGACGTGGACATCAGACGCATGATGCCGTTCCAGAGCAACGCCACCTACCTGCACGACCGAACCGTTGAGACCTTGGGGCTTCTCTACGACATGCACTGGCCGTTTCGTCAGCCGGTGACGGCTCGTGGAGTGCGACGCTCGGCGCTGCACGACCGGCTCGCGGACCGCGGAGCTTGTTTCGGTGAGACGGCCGGGTGGGAGCGGGCGAACTGGTTTGCTCCTGACGGGGTTGATCCCGTCTATGAGTACAGCTACGGCAAGCAGAACTGGTTCGCGCACTCGGCAACCGAGCACACGGCCGTACGCGAGTCCGTCGGGATGTTCGACCTCTCTTCGTTCGGGAAGTACCTCGTTCAGGGACCGGACGCCGAGAAGGTGCTGAACAAGGTCTGTGCCAACGACGTGTCCGTTCCAGTGGGCAGGATCATCTACACCCAGTGGCTCAATGGGCAGGGAACGATCGAGGCGGATCTGACGGTGACGCGCGAAGCTGAGGACCGCTACCTCGTCGTAACGGCGGCGGCCACCCAGGTTCGAGATCTCACCTGGCTTCAAGACCAGATCCCAGAAGATGCACGCTGCATAGTCGTCGACGTGACGTCGTCGATGTCAGTGCTCAGCATCATGGGTCCGCGATCACGAGAGTTGCTCCAGGGGTTGATGAACGCCGACCTCAGCAATGAGGCCTTTCCCTTCGGTACATCGCGCATCGAGGACCTCGGCTACGCGCGCGTTCGCGCCAGCCGGATCACGTATGTGGGAGAACTTGGCTGGGAGCTATACATCCCGACCGAGTTCGCCACAGGCGTCTTTGACGCGGTCGAGGTCGCCGGAGCCGGATTCGCCCTCAAGCTGTGCGGTTACCACGCCCTCAACTCGCTGCGCACCGAGAAGGGCTACCGCCACTGGGGGCACGACATCTCACCCGATGAGACCCCCCTTGAGGCAGGTCTGGGGTTTGCAGTCGCATGGGACAAGCCGGGGGGTTTCATCGGGCGCGATGCGCTGCTGGCCCAGCGCGAGTCCGGGCTTCGTCGTCGACTGGTCCAACTGAGACTCCTCGATGACGACACGTTGATCTATCACAACGAACCCATCTGGCGTGACGGTGAAATCGTCGGGCGAATCACCTCCGGGATGTACGGGCACACCATCGGCGCTCCGCTGGGGATGGGCTACGTGGAGAACCGCGACGGAATCGCCGACACCGACTTCATCACCACGGGGGAGTACGAGGTCGAGGTCGCGTGTGAACGTGTTCGGGCCGAAATCTCGCTCAAACCGTTCTACGACCCCACGAGCGAGCGAGTGCGCGCCTAGCCGCCGCTGAGGCTCGTCGAGTGCATGCGGGGTCGGGGTGGTGTTTCCCCATGTGGGGTCTGGGGAAACAGGTCGGGGACTTGTCAGACCCGGCTGGCAGAGTGCAGGACATGGACTCCTCCACCGCCAGCCCCGGCACGGTGAGCATCGCCGAGCAGGTCGACCGCCTGCTCGATGCTGCGCCGCTGGCCACCCAGTTGGGCGATGACGTGCTCCGCGATGAGTTGGTGGCGCGTGAGCAGGCGGCGCAGATGGTGCTCGCTTCGCCAGGCACAGTTGATGGTGGAGATGGGACGCCGGGCGCGGGCAACCGACCAAGCTGAGGTCGCCGCGTCCGGTAAGCCGATGTGGTCGCGGGAGTGTCGGGAGGAGTTCGTCCCCGATGAGATCGGTGTGCTGCTGGCGTGCACGAAGATGGCCGCGTCGATCAAGTACGGCACCGCCTGCCGTGCCGCCGACCTGCCGGTGGCGGGTCAGGCGTGGCGGGCCGGCCAGATCGACGCCCGCAAGGTCACGGTGATCGGTGAACAAGTTGCCTCCTTGGACCCGGTCACCGCGCAGGAGGTGGCCGCCGATGCTGTCGATTACGCCGCCGGGCAAGGCGGGCGGCCGGGTGGGGGACGTACTGCGTCGCAGCTGCGGGAGTGGCTGCGCCGGAAGGTGATCGCCGCCAACCCAGACGCTGCTGAGGAACGCCGGCGACGGGCGCTGGCTGATCGGCGGGTGGTCATCACTCCCGGCGACGACGGCACGTGCGAGCTGTGGGCGCTACTACCCGGCGTGCAGGGCCGGCAAATCCAACAAACCCTCACCGAACTGGCCAACGGTATGGGTGCTGACGATGCCCGCAGCATGGACCAACGTCGTGCTGACACCCTCGTCGACCTGCTCCTCGGACGCACCGAACCCCCCGCGGTCAACGTGAGGGTGATTGTCTCCGCCGACACCCTCACCGGGCGCGCCGCCGAGCCGGGGTGGGTTCCCGGCGTCGGCCCAGTCACCGCCACCGAAGTCGGTGAACTGATCGGACGTGATGACGCCGGCCTCGGGCCGCAGGTGACCTTCCGCCGGTTGCTGGCCGACCCGGCCACCGGGATCCTCACCGACGTGGCCGAGAAGCGCTACCGGCCGTCTGCGGCGTTGGACCGGGCTGTCCGCGCCCGGGATGTGACCTGCCGGTTCCCTGGCTGCCGTCGCTCCGCCGACAGCCCCGGCACCGACCTCGACCACACCACCCCCTGGCCGGCCGGCCCCACCGCAGCGGCCAACCTCGCGGTCCTCTGCAGGCGTCACCACCGCCTCAAACACACCGCCGGATGGAAAGCCCGGCTCGACGCGTCCGGACTGATGACCTGGACCACCCCCACCGGACGCCACTTTCACACCCACCCCTGGACCTACACAGACCCCGACCCACCACCCGACGGATAGCGTGACGAGAGTGATCACTCTTGCCGGACTGCGAGATCAGGGCGCAAGCGGATCGATACTGCGTTGAAGAGGTTCGCCCTCAGACGACGGTCGTGAAACTGCTACCGGTGCCGATTGCCCCGGTTGAACCGACCGCAAAGAAGTCGATGGTCATGCCAACCTCCCCCGGGTAAAACCTGCCGTTGCGCGGGTCGAGAACGATCTTTGCGCGACGCCCAACGCCGTCGCAGGCGATTTCGGCGCTGCCCGAAGCCTTCAGATCTTGGGTTGCTGAGGTACGCCAGGAGGCAGTGCCAACGCCGGGTTCAACCTGGGTGCACCTGACTCGGGTCCGCACTTCGATGTTGCCGCTGTAGCCGTCGAGGGTGACTGACCGGAGTTTGACGCTGACATCGGGAACGTCCGAAGTGGTGCCAGCCAGAGCGCTACCTGAGGGAACCAGAGCCGCGGCCATGACCAGGGTCGTCAGAGCAGCGACAGTGAAACGGCGGTTCATCATGCTCCCGGGGTGTCGTTGTGACCTGGTGGAGGAATCCGCATGTCGCGGCTGAGGGCTAAGCCAGTACAGAAGTCGGAGATGCACTGGTTGGTTGTGAGCGCCTGCGTTGCCGATCCTGGATGGAACCGACCGTTCTTCGGGTCGAGGGCGAGGGTCAGCAACTGGGGCTCACCGGTGCATGAGATCTTTTGAAACCCCTGAGCCGACACTCGCTGCTCGACCTTCAACGACCAAGACGCATTCCAGACCTGGCGGGGGCAGTCAACCCTGGCCGTCACATCGAGATTACCGGTGCGGGGCACCCAGCTATAAGAGACGATCTTGAAATGCGGTCCAGAGCCTGCCGCCTGGGCCGGCGCAGCAACAACGAGCGGTGACAGCGAGGCCACGGCGACGGCCGCAGCCAGGCCCAACCTGGTTAGGCGCCTCATCGCGGGCTGATCCGGATGCTCGAGAGCGTCGCAGTGCCGATGCCGGATACGTCATTCTCGACGTACTGCTCCAGCGTGAACTGCGCCTCACCAGGGTGGAACCGTTCGTTCCGCGGATCGAGGATCAGTGTGGAGAAGTAGCCATCGTCGTCGCATGGCACGTTCGAAGAGTTCCGTGCGCGCACGTCTCCCTGCTCAACAGCCGCTGCCCAGCGGAACGTGCCATCGCCGGTGCATTTGACTCGTGCCGTGACCGCGAGGTTTCCGGTCTTCGCCTGCCAATCGATCGACTTCACGTTGAGCACCGTCTCGGGAAGGGGAGCGGTCGCTGCAGCTGCAGGGAGGGCAGGGAGGGCAGGCAGGGCGAGAGCAGCGACGACTGCACTGAGTAGTGCCGCACGACGTGGGACCCACATGGCCCCTCCCCTCTGACCAGGATTCTTCACGCTTTGACGCTCCCAGCGTAACCCCGATGGTCACCGTCGGTAGTCACCCGTTTGAGGTTGAGCCGAACGGGGGACCACAGCCGCTGCCGCCGGGATGGCCGTTCCGCGGTTGTTACCAACCCGAGCGCAGGGTGGTCTCGAGGGCGTCAACGAAGGCATCAGCCGCCTCAAGGTCAATGCAGAGCGGCGGTTTGATCTTCAAGATGTTCATGTAGTCGCTGGTCGGCTGCACGATGATCCCCAGCTCACGCATGCGCTCGCAAATAGCCAGAGCCTCTTCGGTCGCCGGTTCGAGGGTGTCGCGGTCGCGTACGAGCTCGATCCCTCGGTAGAGGCCGAGCCCGTGAACGGTTCCGATCAGCGGGTGGTCGGCTGCTAGTGCCGTGATCCGACCGGCGATGTGACGCCCGATGACGGCAGCGTTCTGCTGTAGGCCTTCGCTCTCAATCACCTCAAGAGTGGCGAGTGCCGCGACAGCACCGAGAGGGGAGCCGCCCATCGAGCTGAAGAAGGAACCCTCTTCGGTACGCAGTGTCTCGGCGATCGCGCGGGTGGTGACAACAGCCCCAACGGGAACCCCGTTGCCGGTGCACTTGGCCATCGTCACGATGTCGGGAACGACCTCCTGCTGCTCGAAGCCCCAGAAGTAGTCGCCGAGCCGTCCGTAGCCGACCTGCACCTCGTCCGCGACACACAGGCCGCCGGCCGCGCGCACTGAGGCGTAGGCAGCTGCCAAGTAACCATCAGGCAGCAGCACGCCACCAGCGTTTCCGTAGACCGCTTCTGCAATGAATCCGCTGACTCGACCCCCTGCCTCAGAAACCTCGGCCAGCGCCCGGTCGACGTCGGCGGCGTACCGGACGCCTGCGTCCGGACCGCGGAACGGGCCGCGGTAGGGATTCGGTGACTCAACAATGTGCACCCATGGTGGCCGGGTCTCAGCGGCCCGCGGGTTGTCGTTGATTGCTGTCGTGATCTCGTCGGTGCCGGTCGTCCAGCCGTGGTAAGCACTGCGCACCGCCAAGATGTCGCGACTGCCGGTGGCGGCTCGCATCAGTCGTAGCGCAACTTCGTTGGCCTCGCTGCCTGTGCTCACCAAGAACACGGTGTCGAGTGGATCGGGCAGCAGCGCTGCAAGCCGCTCGGAGAACTCGACCATCGATGCATAGTGGAAGCGCGAGTTGGTGTTGATCAGCCTCAGCTGCTCGCTGACGGCGTCTTCGATCGCCGGATGACTGTGCCCGAGGATCGTCACGTTGTTGACCATGTCGACGTAACGGCGCCCGTCGGTGTCGAACATGTGGTGCCGCCTACCGCGCTCGATGCGTGGCGGGTCCTCGTAGTAGAACTCCTGCGCCGGTGCGAGCACCGCGTCGCGCCTGCGCAGCAGCAGTTCCGCGTCGCTGGCGGACGTCGGGAAAACGGCGGGAACCGGCTCGGTGGCCCACCAGATGGTCGGGTCAGTGGTCGCATGGCGCCAGCCGTCGGCGCGGGGTGCCAGCTGGGGTGGCAAATAGACAGCGTCGGCCACCAACTGAACGGTGACCGCCGATGCGGACGCCGGTGCGGCGCGCACAACACCGAGCAGCTCACCTGCCGCGACGTGCTGCGCATCGATTACACGATCGAGACCGCTCAGTACGAGCCGCCACGTGTCATCCAGCGACAGTGCGAGCGTGGTGGCATCGAGACGGCTGAGGGCGCCCGCTGCCGGCGCCCGGACTTCAGTACCTTCTGGTGCGAAGATCTCAACGCCGGTGCTGACGCCGCCGTCACCGACAAGCGTCAGCCGCCCCTCGCCGTAGCGGCCAACGCCCCAACCTTCGCGCAGCTGACTGAGCACACCATCCACGAGGTTCCAGCGCTCGGGGTCGAACGTGTCGGCAGTCACCGACTGATCGACCGAAGGCGCCTGTTCAGGAACGGAAATGAGCCGGGCGGCTGGTGCAGGAGGTAGCGTCAGATCGGGAGCCAGCATTCCCAGGCACTCGGCGAGGACGCCATGCGCTGCGCGCCACGGCACCGACCGGACAGCGCGCCAGATCCGCCAGTCGTCATCGACTGACCCCTGCACGTACTCGTCATCGGGCTCAAGCCTGGCTTGATGCTCGCTGCTGGCGACATTGGACGCCGCCCGTGCGATCACCAGCGGCCACAGCGCTGACACCTCATCGTCGGTGAGCGGGTAGGCAGAGTGGTACCCGCGCAGCACGTTGGCAACGACGCCGAGAGCGTCATCACGGTCGTGCCCGATCAAGGAGACGGCGGCGACGGCGACGTCGGCCGCGAGCCAGGTGCGCAGCAGGTCGCCAAAGTCGATGAGCGCATCCGGCCACGGCTGACCGGCCGGGTTCAGACCTGCCACCACGTTGACATCGGTGACGTCGGCATGGCAGACCGCCAGCCGCAGGTGCGGTGCGAGCGCATCGATCGCTTGCTGCGCGCGGTCCATCTGGCCTTTGATGTCGGCGCGCACTGTGGCGTCCGGAATCGACGGACTGAAGGCGGCCACGACATCGCTGGCATGACGCACGTCCCACTGCAGGGTGCGGTCAAGGCCAGGATGGTCGAAGTCGGCCAGTGCAACCGCGGCGGACGCAGCGAGCCAGCCCTGGCGGCGAAGCACCACCGGCGCGAGGTACTCGAAGTCGGCCAACGGCCGTCCCTCGAGGAAGGTGACGAGCCGGACGTCGTAGGTGGCACCTTCGTCGGTGACCTGTCCGATCAACGCGCCGTCGGCGTCTGGCAGTGGGACCGGGGCTCGAAACGGAAGGTCGCGCTCGGCCAGGTGAAGCATGGCCGCGTTCTGCGCCAGCAGACCTACGTGGCTGAAACCGGGGTTGGAGATCTTGAGGATGAACCGACCACCGGCATCGTCGACCATGACGTTCTGGTCCTGATGGCTGCCGAGGCTGCTGAGCTGCCCCGAGCGCCCGTACCGCTCAGCGAGGATGGTGGCCGCCCTGGCCAAACTCAAGGCCGGGCTCGGGATCTCCATCCCGGCGAACGGGTTGCTCAATTCATGACCTCGTCGGTGCCGCCGATCACGTGCAGCACCGGGACGCCGAGGAGGCGCCGAAGTTTGGTGCCCCAGTCGCGGCGCATGAGGTCGGAGACCAAGTGTGGCTCGGTAATCACCCACAGCTCGTCGGCGTCCTCGCTGGTGACGTAGGCAGCCGTCGCGGCGATGGGGTCGCGCGGCGTGAGCCCTCCCGTTGCCGCGAGCCCCTGGGCGGCCAGCAGCTCCATCGACTCCTGCAGTGCGCGGCGAGCCGCCAGGCCTTTGTCATCTGGGTTGGTTCCGGCGAGGTCGTCACGCAGTTCATCGAGATCGACCCGCGCCACGTCGTCGACGACCTGGTGGACGCGTGACTGGCCGGGCGTCTCCGGAATGAGGACGTGGAGCTGGAGGTCCCCGTCATGCCACTCGACAATCCGGGTGACGTCGTGCTCGGTCAGGGCGTTCTCGGTCAACACGATGAGGTGGCTCACAAGACCATCTTGGCCTATCCGGGATGGCCGCTTCGCAGCACCTCGGCAACGTCGTACGAGATGGGGCGCTCGAGCTGGTCGAACGTGCAGGAACCGGGCGTGCGGTCTGGGCGCCACCGAGCGAAGCGTGGGTTGTGTCGAAAGCGATCGCCCTGCAGTTGGTCGTAGGCCACCTCGACGACCAGCTCAGGTCGGAGAGGTACGAAGGTCATGTTCTTCTTGGCGTTCCAGCGGTTGACGACTCCAGGGCGCCGAACACCGGATGCATCTGCGGTCTCGGGGTTCCATGGGTGGCCGTCGATGTCGGTCACCAGCGGAGCGAGCTCCTCGACCAGTTCGGAGCGCCGAGCGGCGGTGAAGGAGGAGCAGACGCCCACATGCTGAAAGCGTCCTTGGTCGTCGTACAGCCCGAGCAGGAGCGATCCAACAACAGCGCCTGAGGTGTGCCGGCGGTATCCGGCAACCACACAGTCGGCGGTGCGCTGGTGCTTGACCTTGGTGAGTGTGCGCTTGCCGGGTGCGTAGGGGTCGGCCAGCGGCTTGGCCATCACGCCGTCCACCCCGGCCCCTTCGAAGGTGGCGAACCACCCCCGTGCCTCGTCGGCGTCGGTGGTGGCGGGAGTCAGGAAGAACGGTGGTGCCCAGTTCTGCGACGTGGTCTCGAGCCTGCGGCGACGCTCGGCGAATGGCGCGTCCAGGTGGACGCCATCGTTGTCCTCGAGCAGGTCGAAGGCGACGAACCAGGCGGGCGTCTGCTCGGCGAGCAGGGTGACGCGGGATTCGGCCGGGTGGATTCTGGCCGTCAGCGAGTCGAAGTCCAGTGCGCTTCCCGATGTCGCGTCCCCTGCTAACTGCTGGGCCACGACGAGCTCGCCGTCGAGCACAAGTGGACCGGGCAGGTGCTGGGAGGCAGCTGCGACGATCTCGGGGAAGTACCGGGTGAGGGACTCCGATCGGCCGGCAACCTCGACCGGGGGCGCGGCGCCTGAGTTGTCGGGGGTGCCAACGAAAAGAAGGCAGCGGAATCCGTCCCACTTCGGTTCGTAGAGGTAGCCGGGTTCACCGGTGCCGCCCTCCGGAACCGCCTTGGCCGCCTTGGCGAGCATGGGTGCAACTGGGGGAGTCAGCTGGGTGCTGGGCACTACGAGCCTCCTCGAATGCGGCGGTAGTGCGTGAAGAGTGCTCCGTCGTCCTCAAGCAGGCCGACGAGGGCCAGCTCGCGAACAGCGCCTGGCGCACCGACGACCATGCGACCGGCGTCGCCGCCAACGAGGATCGACGAGATGGTGGCTGCCACCTCGTCGATGAGGTCGTCGGCGGTCAATGCCCCAAGCAGGCTCGGCCCACCCTCGGTCAGAATGCGGCGCATCCCGCGCTCGCGCAGAGCGGCCATGGCCCCAGCGAGATCGACCTTGTCGTCGCCGCTCACGATGACCTCAGCCACCGCTCGGATCGGGTCTAGGTGCGCAGCAGGGGCCGCGCCGCAGGTGATGACGATGGCGCGCGAGGCCCCACCGAAGTAGTCGGCCGACGGGTTCAGCTTCCCGCTTGCGGTGACCAGGGCAAGGGTTGGCGCCGCTGGTTGCCCGGCTCGCTCGCGCAGGGCGGCAAACTCAGGCCGCGCACGCCCCGGCCCGTACCCCTCGGCGCGTGCGGTGCCCGCGCCGACGACGATGACGTCGGCCAGCGCCCGTTGGAGCCCGAACAGAAACCAGTCGGAGTCTCCGGAGATCGGTTGTGACCGGCCGTCGAGACTGATGGCGCCGTCGATGGATGCCACCATGTTGGCGCGTAAGGCCCCGACGTCGGGGTAGGCGTAGTGCGTGGCCAGAACGTCGATGTCACGGCGCGCAGTCATGATGAGAGGCGGGGTAGGGAGCAGACGGTGCACGCCCTGATGGTGGCAGAGGATCAACGCCACGTCTTGCCCCGTACTCTCAGACTCCGTGTCCACCGTCCGACTCGTCGACCGATTCCCGCAGGTGAAAACTGCTGCTCTGGTAGCGACGCTGGTCCCCCCACCCCTGTTCGCGCAGGTCGACTTCGACAGCTACTTCCCTGACCCGCTTCAGCCCACGCAGGCGGCTGCGGTGGCGGCACTGCGTGCCTTCTCCACTCGGATCGCCTCTCCCGAAGGGGAGCGGAGCTGGTGGCGGCGCGCGCCAGCGCCCCCCGAGGGCCGGGCCGGCGCCTACCTCGACGGCGGCTTCGGGGTCGGCAAGACCCACTTGTTGGCAGCGCTGTGGCACAACGTACCCGGGCCGAAGCTCTTCGGAACGTTCGTCGAGCTGACCAATCTCGTCGGCGCCATCGGCTTTGCGGATGCGGTTGAGCGACTCGCCCGGCATCGCCTGATCTGCATCGACGAGTTCGAGCTCGATGACCCGGGCGACACCGTCTTGATGGCGACGCTGCTGCAGCGACTCACCGAGCAAGGGGTGATGCTTGCGACGACGTCCAACACCCTGCCGGATCGGCTGGGGGAGGACCGCTTCGCGGCAGCCGACTTCCTGCGCGAGATTCAAGGCCTTGCAGCGCACTTCGACGTGCTGCGCATCGAGGGCCCCGACTATCGACATCGGGATGCCACAACCACCCCAGAGCCGGCAACAGAAGCTGAACTCCAACAAGCCATTGAGTCGGGGGGTGCGGCAGCAGCCGACGAGTTCGATGCCTTGCTCGAACACCTCGCTGCGTTGCACCCGAGTCGATACGGAGCGCTGGTGTCTGGCATCGACGTCGCGGTCTGGCGCGACGTGCATGCCATGACCGACCAGGCCGTCGCATTGCGATTCGTGGTGTTGGTTGACCGGCTTTATGACAGGGGAGTTCGCGTCGTGAGCAGCGGTTCGCCCTTGGGCGATGTGTTCTCCGCAGAGATGCTGGCCGGCGGTTACCGCAAGAAGTACTTCCGGGCGCTGTCGCGGCTCGTCACGCTGGCCCAACCCCGCTAGCGGCAGACGCTTTCGTTCAACTTTCGAGCCGGCCGGCGAGCGCGTCGATGAAGGCTGGGGAGTCTGAGAGGGTGCCGGTGACCTGGACTCCCGCCGCGGCAGCGAGGTCGGCGACGCGGTCGGCAAGGACGCCGGGGGCGATCATCAGCAGCACGACGATCGCGGCGTCGTCGGCTGTGCCTCCGGTCAAGATGGCATCTGCGACGGTGAGCCCCTGGCCCGTTGCGACGGCAAACGTGACTGACCCCGGGCGCGTCGACCCCCACTGCTTAACGAACTGAGCGACGTAGGCGCTGGCGTCCGCGCGCGATGAACCTGCAGCGGTCACGATCACCGGGGTGGAGGGGCTGCCGCCAGAGCGCGTGACGAGGTCGTCCAGCGTTGGGTTGAGCCATGACCCGAGCCCGAGTGGGCCGAGGTCGTCGATTGTCTGCGTTGGCGACGCATTGGCGAGCAGCTGGGGGACGTCCACCTGGGCGTGGTACCCGGGGGCGAGCAGAAGGCCGGTGACGGCAACCGGCTCGTGATCTGCTGGAGCGTGGCTGTGGGCACCCAGCCATTCTTCGACCGTCGGTGAGTCGTGCTCCAGGTAGGCGACCTCACAGTGAACGCCGCGACTACCAACTTCTTCGACCAGACGGCTCATCGTCGCGGCATGCCGGGGGTCGGGGGAGCCGTGCGCGATCAGCAGATGGCTGCTCACGGACTCACGCCTGGGCGAGGGCAGCGACGTCGCCAACGACGATGACAGCCGGGCTCTGCACCTCACGTTCGGCCGCCGCTTCGGCGATCGTCGCGAGTGTGGCGACGGTGACCCTCTGGTCGGGCGTAGTCCCTCGCTCGATGACGGCGACCGGCTCGTCAGGTGCGCGACCGTTGGCCTGCAGCTGTTCAGCAATCTCGGGAAGGCGAGAGACGCCCATCAGGAAGAGCAGGGTCCCGTCCAGCGCTGCGATGGAACCGAAGTCGAGCGGGCCGTCATGCCCGGACACGACGGTGAATCGGCTGGTGATTCCACGAGCGGTGACCGGGATACCTGCAGCAGCAGGTACAGCGAGTGCACTGGTGACACCGGGAACCACGGTGACCTCGACTCCGGCTGACCGGCACGCGGCCACCTCTTCGTTTCCACGGCCCAGGACGAACGGATCACCACCTTTGAGGCGAACAACGCGCTGGCCGGCCAGCGCGCGCTCGACGATGATGGCGTTGATTTCGTCCTGAGTCAGGGTGTGCGCGTGCGGCGCCTTGCCGGCGTCGATCACCTCGACATCAGGGTCGAGGTGATCGAGCAGTGCCTTGGGGGCGAGGCGGTCGACGACGACCACATCTGCCTCGGCCAACAGGGTCCGGCCACGTGTGGTGATCAGACCGGGGTCGCCAGGCCCACCGCCGACCAGGGCCACCTGCCCTCTGGCTGCTGTCGAGCGGCGCCGGCGCAGTGGTAGCCCTCCGGTGTTGAGCGCAGTGGCGATGGCGTTGCGTAGCGCAACCGCGCGAACCGGATCGGCGCCAGCGTTCACAGCGATCACGACGTCACCGATGCGGGCGACGGCTGGCGTCCAGGCACTACTCGCGTCGGCGTCGTCGGCACGCACGCACCACAGGCGAAGTGCCTGCGCTGTGGTGGACACAGCGTCGTCGGCTGACCGCTCTCCGGTTGCGGTATGGACGAGCCAGCTGCCGTTGAGGTCAGTAGCGTTGAACTCACGAAGGTGCAGTGTCACGTCTCCGCCTTGGGCGGCGTCCCAGATGTCTTCACACACATACGGTGCCACCACGTGAACATCTGCATCGGCCGCCAGAAGACCACGGACTCGACGAGCAGCGACCGGCCCGCCCCCAACGACGAGGGCGCGACGACCGGAGAGGTCGAGAAGCAGCGGGTAGCCGTTCACACGTGGATCCCGCACTCGCTCTTGTCGGCACCGGCCCAGCGACCAGCACGCGCATTCTCACCCGGACGCACGGGCCGAGTGCACGGCGCACAGCCGATCGAGGCGAAGCCGAGCTGTCGGAGCGGGTTGACCAGCACGCCGTATCGCAAGGCGTATGCGTCGACCTCGGCGTTCGACCAGCGGGCAATTGGGTTGACCTTGACCATGCCGCGATTGGCATCCCAGTGCACCACCGGAGTTCCGACGCGCGCAGCGGTCTCGTCCCCCCGGATCCCCGTTGCCCAGGCTTGGAAGGGGGCAAGAACGCGCTCGAGCGGGGCGACCTTGCGCATCTGGCAGCAGCGATCGGGGTCGGTCGTCCAGAGTTTGGGACCGAACTTCTGCGCCTGCTGGTCGACGGTCAGGTCGGGGGTCGCGTTGAGCACCTCGACGTCGAGTGTGGCTGCAAGCGCATCCCGGGTGCCGATCGTTTCGGCAAAGTGCAGTCCGGTGTCGAGGAAGGCGACATTGATTCCGGGCATCGCGCGGGAGGCAAGGTGAGCGACGATGCCGTCGGCCATCGATGAGGCAACGACCAGACGCTCACCGAAGGTGAGTGCCGCCCAGCTGAGAACGTCGATCGCTCGCGCATCGGCGAGCCGCTGACCTGCATCCTCGGCGATCAGTTCGAGCTCGGCCTTGCCCAGCGATCGGGCATCGGCGACGGTAACGCCGTAGCGGGCACGCAGCGCGACTTCTGGCGTGATGATGTTCGCCGTCATGACCGAACCCCCGATACGCCGACGAATGAGAGGGTGAAGACCCGCAGGCAGCCACGGCACTCCCATGCGGCGTGGCCCTCCTCGTTGGGCC
This sequence comes from Actinomycetes bacterium, assembly GCA_027118455.1. Taxonomy (GTDB): domain Bacteria; phylum Actinomycetota; class Actinomycetes; order JAHEKZ01; family JAHEKZ01; genus JAHEKZ01. Next base: position 2,385 of record JAJAYZ010000016.1, on the reverse strand, counting down.
GCAGATCCTGGTCTGCGCAATAGGGGCAGTAGTGCGGTGCCATACGTGCCGTGGTTCCAGAAGCAGAGGCGCTCATGTGAGGTCCGCCTCCTCGGCTCGCTGGGCCCAATCGGCGAACGTCTCGCCATCGCGGCGCCGCTGTGCAAAGCGTCCGGCCACCCGCTCGACGAACTGGGGGAGCTCGGCGCTGGTGACCTTAAGCCCGCGCGGCTTGCGGCCAAGGCTCGCGTCAGGCCCGAGCGCCCCGCCGAGGTGCACCTGGAAGCCCTCGACGGACTCGCCGTCGGCGTCTCGAACGATCGATCCCTTGAGTCCGATGTCGGCGACCTGAATGCGTGCACACGAGTTCGGGCAGCCATTGACGTGCAGCGACAGCGGAGCGTCGAACGTGGGCAGGGCACGCTCGAGATGGTCGATGGTGGCTGCAGCGACTGCCTTCGTCTCGACGATCGCGAGCTTGCAGAACTCGATCCCGGTGCATGCCATGGCGCCGCGGCGGAACTCGCTAGGGCCGGGGTCGAGGCCGAGTGTTGCTAGTCCATCCCGGAGCGCCTGGACGCGGTCTGCCGCGACGTCCAGCACGATCAGCTTCTGCTGTGCGGTGAGCCGCACCTGGTCGGATCCGGCTGCCGCTACTAGGTCGGCCACCGAAGCGAGGGTCGATCCGCTGACCCGGCCAACTGTCGGTGCGACACCGACGTAGTAGCGGCCGTCCTTCTGTTCGTAGGCGCCGACGTGGTCGCGGCGCTCGGGGGGAGCCTCTGGCGGTGGCCCGTCACTGAGGGCGCGCCCCAGGTACTCGGTCTCGAGCACCTCACGGAACCTCTCAGCACCCCAGTCGGCAACCAGGAACTTCAGTCTGGCCCGGTGCCGCAGCCGTCGGTAACCGTAGTCACGGAAGATCTGCACGACGCCGTGCCAGACGTCGGGAATCTCCTCGAGCGTGACGAAGACGCCGAGGCGTTGGGCGAACATCGGGTTGGTCGAGAGGCCCCCGCCAACGAAGACGTCGAAGCCAGGGCCGTGCCCTGGGTGATGGACGCCGATGAAGGACAGGTCGTTGATCTCGTGTGCGACGTCTTGGTGCGGAGAGCCGGAGATGGCGGTCTTGAACTTGCGGGGAAGGTTCGACAGCGTCGGGTCGCCGATGTACCGCTGGACGATTGCCTCGATCGCTGGTGTGCCGTCGATGATTTCGTCTGCGGCGACGCCGGCGACGGGGGAGCCCAGGATCACGCGAGGTGTGTCGCCGCAGGCCTCTGCGGTGGTCAGGCCCACCGACTCAAGGGCCTCCCAGATCGCCGGGACGTCCTCGACCCGAATCCAATGCAGCTGGATGTTCTGCCGGTCGGTGATGTCGGCGGTGTCACGGCCGTACCTGGTCGAGATGTCGGCCAGGGTGCGCAGCTGCGCGAGGTTCAGGCGTCCGCCGTCGCTGCGGACCCGGAGCATGAAGTACTCGTCGGAGAGCTCGTGCGGTTCGAGGGTCGCGGTGCGGCCGCCTTCGATTCCTGGTCGACGTTGGGTGTACAAGCCCCACCATCGGAAGCGACCGTTGAGGTCGGTCGGGTCGATGGACGCGAACCCGGCCTTGGCGTAGATGTTCTCGATCCTGGCTCGGACGTTGAGGCCGTCGTCGTCAGCCTTGGTCCGCTCGTTGGCGTTGAGCGGTTCGCGAAACCCCAAGGCCCACTGGCCCTGACCACGAGAGCGCTCGACCCGCGGCCGCGTTGGGGCCGCATCGTGGGTGTCGGTGGTCATCGAGGCACGTCCTCTGGGGGTGGGGCGTGCGAACTCCGAGCAGCCCGAGTGGTCCGGCTGGCCGCGCTCGCGCACCTGGTGGGGGCAGGGCTCTTACTGCGAGTGCGGACAACAACCGCTGCCGACCACGCGCATGAGATCGACATGGCGCCGGCTCACGAGCGGGTGTGCCATGCCGACCGGGTGGCGGTCGTGGGCTGCAAACATGGTTGGAGCATGCCACAGCTGTCTCACATGTTGTGCGCGAGTCTCACACTATGAGACAGCGCGTGTCGCTCGGCGCTTCACTTCCCACTATCGTCGAATCATGCGAAACACATTTCGGATGAAACCGATAGTGGGCCCGATGGTGAGCGTTGGGGCTGCGGTGTTGGCGACCCTGTGGGTCCTCACCGGGTGCAGCCTGGAGGAGACCGCCAACCAAGCAGTCGATCGAGCCGCTGATCAGGCGAAGGACGCCGTTGGGGGGCTGTCAGCCGACGCGGCGTCGGCCACGGTCGGGGCTGCCGTCGAACAGACCCTGGCCGAAGCCGGCCATACGCTCACCGAACCGCCGGCCTGTTCGGCCGACCTCAGTGCGTCCGGGATCCGTCTGGGTCTGGGCGGGCAGGTCACTTGTACGGG
>JAJAYZ010000015.1 GCA_027118455.1 Actinomycetes bacterium | reverse complement strand
GGCGCAGTCGTCGGCTGCTGTTGCGCCGGTTGCGGCTGCGCTTGAGGAGGCTGCTGTTGCGCCGGTGGCGGCTGCTGCAGCTGGGCCGGCGGAACTGCGCTGGCGGCTGGCCGCGGGGCTGCCTGCGGGGCAGGGGGTGATGCCGCCGGGGCCGGTGCGCTCCGGCTTTCGGTCCGAGACGTGAGATCGCGGAGCTGCTGCTCCAGGTACGACTTCAGTCGAGTCCGGTACTCGCGCTCGAACGAGCGCAGTTCCTCGACCTGCTTCTCCAGCGCCGAACGTTCGCCGGCGAGGCCAGCCATCGCTGCCTGGTGTTTGGCTGCTGCCTCACGCTCGGCGTTGTCGGCCTTACTCCGTGCGGTCGCCACCATCGTGTCGGCCTCCGATCGGGCCGAGGCGACGACCTCATCGGCGGTCCGCTCTGCTGCGGCCAGTACCCGGGCGGCCTGTTCGGCGCCGGACGACGGCGCTACGGCAGCCGCAACCGGCGCGGCAACAGCGGCGGCGGCCGGTCCAGCAGCTGGCCGGGTCGCCAACTGGGCACGCAGCGAGTCATTCTCGGCGCCCAGCCGGATCAGCTCAGCGGCGACCTGGTCGAGGAACGCGTCAACCTCGTCCTCGTCATATCCGGCCTTGCGCTTGGTGGTGGTCTGAAAGACCACGTTGTTGACGTCGTCGGCAGTCAGCGGCATCGGCTCTCCTCAGGCTTGCAGATCAAACAGAACACTAGCGCCACTTCCGTCACAGACACTACCGGCGCCACGGAGCACTCAGACACCCGCAGCAAATCCACTCACCACAGCAATCAGGACCTGAACGCCAATGAAGAGCACCAGAATTGCCAGGTCGAAAGCGACCGCCCCGATCCGCACCGGTGGGATGAACCTGCGCAACCCTCGAAGCGGCGGATCGGTGACGCTGAAGACCACCTCGAAGAGCACGAGGACCAGGCCGCTGGGGCGAAAGTCGCGAGCGAAGGTCTGGAGGAGGTCGATCACCACGCGCGCAATCAATATCAACAGAAAGAACCACAGGACAAGGAGAAGGACTTCGAAGACGATGGCCATGGTGCTGGTGAATCAGCTCTGGTTGAAGAAACCGCCTTGTGCCATCTGTGCTTTCTCCTCGGCGGTCACCACCACGTCGGCCGGCGATAGCAAGAAGACCTTCTGCGTGACGCGTTCGATGGTCCCGTGCAAACCGAACGAGAGGCCGGCGGCGAAGTCAACAATCCGCTTGGCGTCCCCGTCGTCCATCTCGCTGAGGTTCATGATGACCGGGATACCGTCGCGGAACTGCTCGCCAATCGCGCGCGCATCGTTGTAGGTGCGCGGGTGGAGTGTGGTGATGCGCGACGCAGATGCCCCAGGAGCGACAGTCGACCTGGTCGGGGCGGGAGCCGACGTCACCTGCCGGCTCGGGGCAGGGTCGTCATCGCGGACCGCATGAAGCTGGCGGGTGCGCTCGTCGTACTCACGCTGGTCTTGTTGGCGGTCGTAACTGTCGTACTCGTCGTACCGGTCCTCATTCTCGACCAGTCCGAGATAGACAGCCATCTTGCGCATTGCGCCGGCCATACGTCTGACCCCTTCGTCTCTGGTGGCTCGATCCTCTTCGGGATCGCGAGCCGTGGTGCGAACGCTACCCGACGGGAGGCCGGTACCCGAGTACCGCGCTCCCAAGGCGCACTTGTGTCGCGCCGTTCCGGACAGCAGCCTCCAAGTCGCCGCTCATCCCGGCCGAGACCACATCGGCATCTGGATGGTTGCGTCGGACCTCGCCGGCCACATCGGCAAGCCGAGCAAACGCGACATCGGGGTCCGCCTCGAGAGGGGCAACGGCCATCACGCCGCCCAACGTCAGGCCAGGAGCCTTGGCGATCGCAGCGGCGATCTCGGCCACCTGAGCGGGCTGGGCGCCCCCGCGGCCGGGTTGATCGTCGAGACAGACCTGGACCAGGCAGCGAAGTGGGCTATCAGGGGATCGGAGGTCCGCAGCCGCGCGGCTCAGTGCGCCGACCAGTTTGAGGCGGTCCACCGACTCGACGACATCGGCATAGCCGGCCACCGAGCGCGCCTTGTTGGTCTGAAGCTGCCCGATGAAGTGCCAGACCAGGCCGGACCCCTTCAACGCTACGGCTTTCGGCTCTGCCTCCTGGTCGCGGTTCTCCCCAACGTGGCGGATTCCGAGATCGACCAGCACAGTGACGTCTTGGGCGGGGAAGGTCTTGGTGACCACCACCAGATCAACCGATCCAGCAGTCCGGCCGGCGGCCAACTCCGCGGTGACGATGCGCTCGCGCACCGCTGTGAGGCCGGCAGCAATTTCTTGCCGCCGCTGGTCGGTGACCACCCGCTACTTCAGGAAGTCGGGGACGTCCAGGTCGTCGGCTGACGAGTCATCGAAGACGATGGTGCGCGGGGCCTTGCGCTCGGGGAGCTCGATGTACTGATCACCTGCAGCTTGGGCTGGCTCATCGGGCGCTGCGGACTGCTCGGTCTTGGCATCGCTGGCCGACGCCGATGCAAGCTCGGGGATGCCCGCATCGTCGACCTTGCGCGTGGCAACTCTTGGCTTGCCGGGCTGACCTCCGTCGAATCCGGCGGCAATGACGGTGACTCGCACCTCGTCACCGAGAGCATCGTCGATCACGGCGCCGAAGATGATGTTGGCCTCAGGGTGGGCCGACTCGGCCACCATGCGGGCCGCCTCATTGATCTCAAAGAGCCCGAGGTCTGAGCCACCGGAGACCGAGAGAAGGACGCCGCGGGCCCCGTCGATCGACGCCTCGAGCAGCGGACTGGAGATCGCGGTCTCAGCTGCTGCGATCGCACGGTCGTCGCCGCGAGCGTTTCCGATGCCCATCAGGGCAGTACCGGCCCCTTGCATGACGGACTTGACGTCTGCGAAGTCGAGGTTGATCAGGCCCGGTGTTGTAATCAGGTCGGTGATTCCCTGGACCCCAGACATCAACACGTGGTCGGCGGACTTGAAGGCGTCCAGGACGCTGACTGCGCGATCACTGATCGACAGCAGGCGGTCGTTAGGGATCACGATGAGGGTGTCGACCTCGGCGCGTAGTTCCTCGATCCCGGTCTCGGCCTGCTGGGCACGTCGGCGCCCCTCGAATCCGAACGGTCGGGTGACGACGCCGATCGTCAATGCACCAATGGCACGCGCCACCTCGGCGACGATCGGCGCGCCACCGGTGCCGGTGCCACCACCCTCACCTGCGGTGACGAAGACCATGTCGGCGCCCTTGAGCACCTCTTCGATCTCGGTGCGGTGGTCTTCGGAAGCGCGGCGTCCGACCTCTGGGTCGGCGCCCGCGCCGAGCCCGCGGGTGAGCTCACGCCCGATGTCGAGCTTGACGTCGGCATCACTCATCAACAGCGCTTGGGCGTCAGTGTTGATCGCAATGAACTCGACCCCTTTGAGGCCGACCTCGATCATCCGGTTGATGGCGTTGACACCGCCACCACCGATGCCCACCACCTTGATGACCGCGAGGTAGTTCTGCGGAGCAGCCATGTCTTTAGTGACGCCTCTCGTGTCGCGTCCGCGGGCGGACGACTCCAAGTCTCACCCTCTAGTAGACATCCACCGTTATGTCAACTTCAGGGATGCGCAGCAACGTACGGGAGGGGGTCGCGATCGTCAACCTCGCGGCGTGTCGGTACGCGGGTCAGGACCTCACCGAAACGCGGGAGCCTCAGGCGCCGTCACGTCGACGACGGTGAACGAGGTCCCCCAGCCGGGGCGTTTGCGCAGCGCCTCGACGACGGTGGACTTCTCATCGCCCGAACCCGGGGAGCCCCACTCGACGACGACGCCGTCGCCGAAAGTGAGCAGCACCGTGCGCGCACTGTCGGCGGTGATCGTGTCAACGGGCCGCTGTAGAGAGCGCGGAAGGCTGCCGGCCACGTCGAACACTGCACTGTCGGTTTCGTCGGCACCGGCCTGGTAGGAATCGCCAACTCCGGCAGGGCCGGCAGCGAGCGCCGGCAGCTCGGGAAGGTCGTTCGGAGCCTCTTCCAACTCGCGGTAGATCGAGCCATCGGAGCCCACCAATCCCACACCGTTGACGGTCTGCACGTAGCCGACGGGTCGTCGTTCGCGCACCACGATCTTCACGCTGTCCGGCCAGTCGCGCACAACGCGCGCGCCAGCAACTGCGTCCAACGACTCAATACGCGACTCGATCTCATCAACGGGGAGATCCAGGAGCGGTGTGCTGTCAGACACCTGCGCTGCGGAGAGCACCTCGTCAGCCGATACCTGGCTGTTGCCGAGCACGTCGATGTGCTCGACCCGAAACACCGGAGCAAACCGTAGGGCGAGGAAGGTCGACGCGACCAAAAGAACGACGATGACCACCCAGACCCACGGTCGTCTGGCCCACCTCAGCAACGTTGCACCGAAGTCCCGGGCCATGACCCCTGATGCACTCATGGCCTCTCAGCCCGATGGCGAAGCAGTTCGACGATCTCGGGGCCCAACGTGGACACGATGCCATCCCCGAGTGTCAGAACCAGATCTCCAGGCCGAGCCCGGGACACCAGCCACTCAGGGACGGCCGAAAAGGATGGTTCGAAGCAGACGTGCTCTGGCGGCAAGGGGACACCGGCGGCCACCAGCGCTCCGGTTGCTCCGGGGATCGGCTCTTCGTTGGAGCCGTACACCTCCATCACGAGGACGTCGTCGGCAAGACCCAGAGCGTCGCCGAGCTCGCGGTGGAACTGCGCGGTACGGGTGAATCGCAGCGGCTGGAAGGCAACGGCGATTCGACCACCATCGGCGATCTGTCGAGCGGCAGTGAGAGTGGCTCGAAGCTCGGTGTGATGGTGGGCGTAGTCGTCATACACCCGGACGCCATCGCCTTCGCCCTTGAACTCAAATCGCCGACGAGCACCGCTGTACTGGGCCAGGCCCTCGACAGCATCAGGCACACCAACGCCCACTTCGAGAGCCACCGCCAAGGCTGCTGTCGCATTCAAGACGTTATGGATTCCGACGATCTGCAAAGAAACGTCAGGGAGTCGTCGTCCGTTCACCACCGGCCGGAACCAAGAACCCGTGGCATCAAGTTCCACATCGGTGATGCGCACGTCGGCACCTGCGCTGGTGCCGTAGGTGACCACCTTGCGGCCACTCGAGCGGGCAAAGGCAGCAACCCGCGCGGAGCCTGGGTCGTCAGCGCAAGCAATGACGGTGCCGTGCTCAGGCACTCGCGAGACGAACCGACAGAAGCCTGCCTCAACGGCCTCGGCGTCACCCCAGTAGTCGAGATGGTCGGCCTCCACGTTGGTGACGACGGCGATGAGCGGCTCGAGGACGAGGAATGAACCGTCACTCTCGTCGGACTCGGCAATGAAGACCGTTCCGCTTCCAGCGTGGGCATTGGTTCCGGTCTCATTGAGCTGGGCACCGATGTAGTAGGACGGGTCGGCGCCGCAGTGCTGCAGCGCCACTGCTGCCATCGAGGTGGTGGTCGTCTTGCCGTGTGTACCGGCAACCACGACCGAGCGGTATCCCCGCATGCAGTACGTAAGTGCCTCGGCCCGGTGTAGCACCCGGATTTCGCGGTTGCGGGCTGCAACGAGCTCAGGGTTGGACTCGGTGATCGCCGTCGAGACAATCACGGTGTCGGTCTCGGGAAGCGATTCAGGCGTCTGGCCAAAGTGGATGACAGCGCCCACCGCCCGCAGTGACGCCACAATGCGCGAATCCCGCAACTCGCTACCCGTGACGGGCACGCCGCGCGAGCAGAGCATTCGGGTCAGTGCAGACATCCCGGCGCCGGCGACACCGATCAGGTGCACCCGACCCAGCTCGTCGAGTGGCGATCGGACCGACGTCGTCAGCTCGTCGATCATGGCCGACCTGCTGCCTGCATCACCATGTCAGCGAGTCGCTCATCGGCGTCCCGGGCACCCAGCGTCTCAGCAGCCTTGCTCATGTCCTCGAGGCGCTCGGTGTCGAGTGCAAGCTCTCCGACGAGTTGCTCGACGACCGTCGCACAAAGGTCCTCGTCACGGACCAGCAGAGCAGCGCCGACGTCAACCAGAGGTTGGGCGTTCACTGCTTGCTCGCCATTACTGTGAGGGTAAGGAACAAAGACCGCTGGTAGTCCGACCGCTGCAACCTCCGCACAGGTCATGGCCCCAGATCGCCCGAGGACGATGTCGGCAGCCGCGTAAGCCAAGTCCATCCGCTCAAGGTAGGGCAGCACGACGTACGGGGGGTCCTCGTCGCGGCGGTCCACCACAACAGTGTTGGCCGGGCCAGCTGCATGCAGGACCTGGATGCCTGCGCTCAGAAGGCCGCGAGCTGCGCCCTGCATCGCCGCGTTGATGGTCCTGGCGCCTTGCGAACCGCCAAAGACCAAGATGGTCGCCCGATCGGCATCGAGTCCGAAGGTGAGCCTGGCCTTGGAGCGAACGGCGGTGCGGTCGAGGGCGGCGATGCTACGTCGCAGCGGGATCCCGACGAGCTCGGCATGCGGCAACGAGGCGGTCGTGGCTGGCACACTCACCGCGACGTAGCGGGTCATGCGCGCGCCGATGCGGTTGGCGACACCAGGCCGGGCGTTCGCCTCGTGGACGACGAAAGGAACTCCAGCGCGACGCGCAGCCAGATAGGCGGGAAGGGCGACATAGCCGCCGAAGCCGACCACGACGTCAGGCTGGTCCCGCGCCACCACCGCCAAGGCAGCCCGGCTAGCCGCCCAGACGCCGGCAGGTACCCGTGACCAACGGCGCAGATCGCCTCGCGGCATGGTGACCTTCGGGATCAGCCGCAGTGGAATGCCACGGGCCGGCAACAGAGTGGTCTCGAGTCCGGACTCGGTTCCGAGAGCCGTCACGACCGCATCGGGGTGACGACGGAGCAAGGCGTCGGCCAGCGCGAGAGAAGGCACTACGTGTCCTGCGGTCCCTCCACCAGCGAGCAGGACTCGAAGCGGGCTCAGGTCAGGCGCTGCTGGTGTGCTCACCGAGTCCGAGCCCCAGGAAGACGCGGGCGCCACCTGGCCGCTCGCCGCTGGCTCAGGGCCTGGCGGGCACCGGGCAAGTTGCGAGCGAAGGCGAGCAACATTCCGAGGGCGAACATCGTGGCCAGCAGTGCCGAACCCCCGTAAGAGACCAGCGGCAGCGGCACCCCGGTGATCGGAAGGACGCTGAGGACACCACCGATGTTGATGACCATCTGCACCCCGATCCACACCACGATGCCACCGGCGGCAAAGCGCACGAAAAGATCGTCAGTGGCCAAGGCAATCCTGAGCGCGCCCAAGATCATGGCGCCAAAGAGCAGCAGGACGGTCAGCGTTCCCACAAGACCCAGCTCTTCGCCGATGATCGCGAAGATGAAGTCGGTGTGAGCTTCGGGGAGGGCGCCCCACTTCTCGCGGCTGGCACCGAGGCCAACTCCCCACCAACCACCAGAAGCCAGCGCAAACATGCTGTGCGCTGCCTGCCAGCCGGTTCCCTGGTAGTCAGCGAACGGGTCCATGAATGACTGCAACCGCGAAAGGCGCGCACTGCGCTGAAAGGTCATGAACAGGATGAGAGCGAGGGCTGGTGCGCCGAGCCCCAGAAAGACCCGGAGGGGCGCTCCGGCAATGAAGAGCATCCCGGCGACGATGGCCATCAAGATCAATGACGTTCCGAGGTCTCCCCCTAGCAGTACCAAGCCGATGATGACCGCAGCCACTGGCAGAAAGGGGATCAGCAGATGCTTGTTCTGATGCAGAAGCTTGCGTTTGCGCGTCAGGAGATCTGCACTCCAGAGAACGAGCGCGAACTTTGCCGCCTCCGCAGGTTGGATGCGGAATGAACCGCCGACCTCGATCCAGTTCTGGTTGCCGTTGACGCTGACCCCGATGCCCGGGATGAGGACCAGGACCAGCAGCACGATGGATAGAACCAAGATGGGCAGGGACAACCGGCGGAACCAAACCGCGGGAAGGCGGCTCGCCACGACAAGGGCCGGAACGCCGATCACCACCCACATGGCTTGGCGTTGCGCGATCGCCCAGGAGTTACCGCTGGCCGCGTACGACTCGACACTGGAAGCCGAGAGAACCATCACCAGACCGAGCGAAGTCAGCATGACCGTGCTACCCAGAATCAGGTAGTACGGCGCCAAGGGCTTGGCGAGTGCCGATCGGAACGACGTAGCGATCCCCGACCGGGTGGTCGGGGACGCGCGAGGGGAAGTAACGGTCATGCCGGTTCCGTCAGCGGCGGAGCCGGGCCACGGCCGAACCGAAGGCTCGACCCCTGGCCTGGTAATCCGAGAACTGGTCCATGGACGCACACGCCGGGGCGAGCAACACGGTGTCGTGCGGCCGCGCGACCAAGGCCGCAGCCTGAACGGCGTGATTCATGGGCTCAGTCTCCCCGTCCGGCACCTCGATCACCGGGACCTCGGGGGCGTGTCGCGCCAACGCCTCGGCAATCAGCGTGCGGTCGGCTCCCATGAGGACGACCGCACGCAGACTGGTTCGGTGTCGCGAGATCAAGTCGTCGAACGTGCCGCCCTTGGCGAGGCCCCCGGCAATCCACACGACGTCACCACCGGCTGCTGTCAGGGCGACGTCGGCGGCCAGCACATTGGTCGCCTTCGAGTTGTCGACAAATCGCACATCGCCCACTGTCGCGACGGTCTCGCCCCGGTGAGCGTCGATGGCAAACCCCAGGGCACCACTGCGCACGTCGGCGAGCGACGCCCCGTACGACCTCGCCAGCGCCGCAGCCGCCAAGACGTTTTGCACGTTGTGTTGCCCGGTCAACGGGAGGGCAGCGGCCTCGACGATCTCGAGCGCGTGACTGGCCCGGTCGGCGCCGTAGGCGCGGTCGACCAAGACCCCGTCGACCACTCCCATCATCGCCCGCCCCGGCACCCCGAGGGTGAAGCCGACAGCACGACAGCCTTCGATGACGTCAGCATCTTCAGCCAACGGCTCTGAGCGTGAATCGTCGTGGTTGTAGACGATGGTTCGCTCGGTGTTGGAGAAGACTCGGGCCTTGTCCGCCACATAGGCGTCCATTGAACCGTGCCAGTCGAGATGATCCTCAGCGATGTTGAGCAGGGCGGCCGAGTGCGCCGAGATCCTTGTGGTGAAGTGCAGTTGAAAGCTCGACAGCTCGATGACCAGTACATCGGGCTGTGGCTCGGCGAACACGGCCTCGACAACGGGAACACCGATGTTGCCGACGGCTAAGCTCTGGAGCCCTGCTGCCAGCAGCATTTGGTTGAGCAGCTGCGTGGTGGTCGTCTTGCCGTTCGTTCCGGTTACGGTGAGCCAGGGAACCGTGGGGACACGGAGGTTCCAGGCCAGTTGCTCTCCACTCCACACCGTCGCGCTCTGCGCTTCAGCGATCCATCGATGATGGGGAGGAAAACCAGGTGACGGAACAAGGAGGTCAGTCTTGATCTTGGCGTCGCCAGAAACCGCAGTTCGGACCCGGGCACCGAGCGTCTCCAGGATCTGGACTCGCTGGACCATCAGGCCAGACGACGATGCCTCGGCCGACTCGACGACCTCGACCAGCGCACCCACCCGCAGCAAGGCATCAGCTGCGGCGAACCCGCTCTTGCCGAGGCCGGCGACACACGCCCTGACCCCGGACCAGTCGGCCGCCCGGTCGGCCGTCTGCAGCCACTCGGCGACCGCTGAACCCTCGGTCACCCGATGCCGCCCCCGCCGAGCCACTCGGTGTAGAAGAGAACGAATCCGGCCCCGGTGAAAAGGCCCGAGATGATCCAGAACCTGGTGACGATCTGAACCTCTGGCCAGCCCTTGAGCTCGAAGTGGTGCTGCAAGGGCGACATCAAGAAGACCCGGCGTCCTGTCGTCTTGAAGGAGGCGACCTGGATGATGACCGAAGCGGTGATGGCAACGAAGAGGCCTGCCAGCACCGGCAGCAGCAGCTCGGTGCGCGTCGTGATGGCGATGCCGGCCATGGCCCCGCCCAAGGCGAGTGAACCGGTGTCCCCCATGAAGATCTTTGCTGGTGAGGTGTTCCACCAGAGGAACCCAAAGCACGAACCCATCACTCCAGCGGCGACGACAGCCATATCGAGGGGGTTACGAACTTCGTAACAGTTCGGCAGCACGAGGTCGGCGCAGCGCTGGTTGTACTGCCAGAGCCCAACCGTGACGTAAGCGCCAAAGACCATCGATGCGGCGCCGGCCGCTAGTCCGTCGAGCCCATCGGTCAGGTTCACCGCATTGGACGTGGCCGCCACCATGAACCACACCCAGAGGAGGTAGACCCCGAGCGGCAAGAAGATCGCGGTGTCGCGAACGAACGAGACGTACTGCGTCGCCGGCGTGAGCCCGTCGACGTTCGGGAACTGCAGAACGAGAAACGCAAAGACGATTGCCACGACCGCCTGTCCGACCAGCTTCGTCTTGACCCGCAGCCCGGTCGAGCGCCTGCGAAAGATTTTGATGAAGTCATCGGCGACGCCGACGGCGGCCAGCCCCACCATAAGGAAGAGCACGAGCAGCGCCGAGGCACTCGGGCCACTTCCGGCAACCAGATGAGCTGCCAGGTAGCTCAGGACGGTTCCGGCGACGATGACCACGCCGCCCATGGATGGCGTGCCCTTCTTGCCGGCATGGTCGGGAACGGCGTACCCGAGCTCTTCGGCATCCCGAATTGACTGGGCGTAGCCCCGAGCGGCCAACCATTTTGCCCATAACGGAGTCACCACGAACCCGATGGCCAGACTGACGATGACGGCAACGAGCACGAGCCTCATCGGGTGTCTCCGCCCAGGAGCTCCGCCGCAACAGCCTCAAGGCCGGCCGCCCGGCTCGCCTTCACCAGGACCACGTCTTCAGCAAGCAACTCGGCGCGCAGGATTGCCAGGGCACCCGCGACATCTGGAACGAACATGGACTCCCGTCCCCACGATCCCTCGAGCCCAGCGGCCAGGTGCATGCGCCGGGCACCTTCTCCAACAACGACTAACCGTTGCACATCCAAGCGCACAACGAGACGACCAATGGCGTCGTGTTCGGCTGCGGAGCTCTCACCCAGCTCCCTCATTTCGCCCAGGACAGCCCAACTTCGGCGGCCCCCGGCGATCTGTTTCAGCGACTTGAGGGCTGCTCGAACGGCCTCAGGGCTCGCGTTGTACGCGTCGTTGATGACAATCAGGCCATCCGATCGCTCGGTGACCTCCATCCGCCACCTGCTCCGAGGCAAAGCCGACGAGAGCGCTGCTGCTATTGCATGAGTAGGCACGCCCACCGACCAGCCGACCGTAGCCGCGGCCAACGCGTTGGGAACCGCGTGACTGCCGACGTACTGCAGTTCGACGGGTGCTGTGCCGTCCGGCGTATGGAGGGTGAACCTGGCTCGGTCCAGATGATCGAATGTCAGTGCGTCCGCCCGTACGTGAGCAGCATCGCTCTGACCGAACCAGGTCACCATTGCCGCGGTAGCGGATGCCATGTCACGCACGAGGGGGTCATCGGCGTTGAGTACCGCCGTGCCGCCGGGGGGAAGTGCGCGGACCAGCTCGGCTTTGGCGTCGGCAATGGCTGACCGGCTGCCGAACTCGCTGAGATGGGCCGAGCCCACGACCAGCTCAACGCCGATATCGGGGGGCGCGATGGAGCAGAGGTACTCGATGTGTCCTCGACCGCGAGCACCCATCTCGAGCACGAGGAAGCGTGTCTCCTGGTCGGCAGAAAGAACCGTCAGCGGTAGCCCGAGCTCGTTGTTGAACGAACCGGGCGGCGAGATCGTCGGCCCAGCTCCCTCCAACACTGACGCAATGAGGTCTTTCGCCGTGGTCTTGCCCACCGACCCGGTGATCCCGATCACCGTCGTCTCGGTGAGCCGGTCGACGTGAAACCTTGCCAACTTCCCCAGTGCCACCAGCACATCAGGGACAACGATCGTTGGCGCGGCGGTCGGTCGCGTACCCAACACCGCCACCGAGCCGGCCTGCGCAGCGGCAGCTGCGTAGTCGTGGCCATCCACCCTGGTTCCGGCAAGGGCCACAAAGAGGCTCCCGGGCGCGACGTCTCGGGTGTCGGAGCACACGTGAACGACCAAGGCTGTGGGTTCAGCGACGCCAGCTAGCTGACCATCGACGGCATCAGCGACGTCACGGAGGCTGGTGGGGATCATCACTGGCCACCCGGTGTCGCTTCGTGGACGCGGCGCCAGGCGGCGAGTAGTTCGACGCGGTCGTCGAAGGGCGTCACCACCGCACCCACCTCCTGTCCGCTCTCATGACCCTTGCCAGCGACCAAGATGACATCCCCCGGTCGCGCGCGCCGTACCGCGAACTCCAGCGCAGCCAATCGGTCGCCTACCTCGACCACGTCGGCCCGCTGGTCCGAAGGAACCTGAGCTGTGCCGGCCAGGACAGCCTCCCGAATGAGGCCGGGCAGTTCTGATCGAGGGTTGTCATCGGTCACCACAACGACAGCGGCGCGGGCAGCCGCTATAACTCCCATGGGTTCACGTTTGCTCCGATCACGGTCGCCTCCGCAGCCGAATACCACGATCACCTCTCCCCCAGTCTCTGGTGTTACCGCCTCGATCGCCCGGCCCAGTGCATCGGCGGTGTGCGCATAGTCCACAACGAGCGCGACGTCGGGGGGCCCGACCCGCTCCATGCGGCCGGGCACCCCGCGGCACTCCCCAATTCCCCGGGACACGGCGTCTTGTTCAACACCGGCAACGGCCAGCATCACCTGCGCCAACGCCGCGTTAGCGACATTGAAACGCCCCATGAGCTGGACGACTCCTGGACGCACCGACCCATCGGAATCGGTGAGCACGTAGTCATAGCCGCCACCACGACGTTCCTTGATGTCGGTGATGGCCCAGTCACCTGTCCCGCCCGTGCCGAGAGTCACCAACGGGGTGCGTGCACACGTCGCCATGCGGCGTCCACCGTCGTCGTCGATCGTGATGACTGCGGACTTGCTGCGTTGGGGTTGAAAGAGCATCTGCTTGGCGGCGAAGTAGGCCTCTTCGCTGCCATGGAAGTCAAGATGGTCCACCCCAAGCTGAGTAAAGCCCGCGACGTCGAAGAGACAACCGTCAACTCGACCCATGGCCAGGGCGTGGCTGGAGACCTCCATCGCCACGGCGGTGACCCCGCGTTCGCGCATGACAGCGAGGAGGGCATGCAGCTCAGGAGCCTCAGGGGTCGTGCGCACCGTCTCGAATGCTTCGCCGTCGATCAACGTAGCAACCGTCCCCACCAGTCCCGTCCGATGCCCAGCGGCGCGCAGCCCAGAATCGAGGAGATACGTTGTTGTCGTCTTGCCATTGGTGCCGGTCACGCCGAGCAAGAGCAGGTCGTCGGCGGGCCGGCCGTAGATCTCGGCCGCCAGTTCACCCGTCCTGCTACGGAGACCATCGATCACCAGGCACGGCAGCAGGGGCCCCACCAACTCGGCCCCGCCCTCGTCCGTGGCAACGGCCACCGCCCCGGCAGCTGCCGCCTGGGCTGCAAATGTTGCACCGTGTACTCGCTCGCCAGAGAGCGCCACGAACAAGTCACCTTGGCGAACATCGCGGGAGTCGAGCGTCACCCCTGTGACGTCGATGTGCGCAGCAGCCCCCGGATCAAGAGCCAAGGCTCCGGACACATCGTCAAGGGAGATCGGACGCGGAGTCGGCCGTGGTGCGCGCGGGGTGTTCTGTGACATGGCCGAAGACCGGGATCAGGGTCGGTAAGTCAAGCGCATCGAAGGCACGGTGGTTGCCGTCGGAGGTACCTGCTGGCTCTGCAAAGCGAACGACGTGACACGTTTGAAGACAGGACCACCGAGAACTCCGCCGTAGTGCTCACCCTTCGGATCCTGGAGGGTGACGGAGACGACGATGGCTGGCTTGTCAGCCGGCGCGAAGCCGATGAACGAGGCGGTGTAGCCGCTGTAGCAGCCACAGCTCTCATCAACGCGCTCTGCCGTGCCTGTCTTGCCAGCCACCCGATAGCCAGGAATCTGTGCCATCGGCGCAGTGCCTTGGTCGGAAACAACGGTCTCCATCATCTCGCGCGTGGTGATCGCAGCCTCCGCGCTCACCACTCGATGGCGCTGTGGCGCCGGAGCAGGCGTGAACGATCCATCAGGTGCCGAAGTGCCGGCAATGACCGTGGGTTCGACACGAACCCCGTTGTTGGCGATGGTCGCGAAGACTGACGTCGACTGGACCGCGTTGAGCGACAGCCCCTGTCCGAAGGCGATCGTCGCAGCGTTGGTTGGCCCCCAGTCGTTCACATTGGGAAGGATGCCCGCACTTTCGCCGGGGAAGTCCAACCCGCTGGTGGATCCCATTCCGAACTTACGGAGGTAGGCGTAGAGCGCTTGGTCCCCGAGCCGCTCGGCGATGAGGATCATCCCAATGTTGCTCGACTGGGCCAAGACTCCGGTGGCCGTCAGGTGCAACGTGCCGTGCGGTGAGTGGTCGTGGAAGCTGTCGCCGCCCCGGTACAAGATGGGCGGCACCTCCACCTTGGAGTTGGGGGTAACAGCTCCCGCGTCGAGGGCGGCGGCCATCGTCATCACCTTGCTGGTGCTTCCCGGCTCGTAGATCTCAGTCACTGCTCTATTGCCACGATCGGCTTCGGGCGCCGATTCCGGGCTTCTGGGGTTCAGAGATGGGTACGTGGCCAGGGCGAGCACCTCGCCGGTCCGGGGGTCCATCGCGACGACCGTGCCGCTATCGGAGTCAGACTCCTTCACCTTGGCGCGAATAGCCCTTTCGGCGATGAACTGGATGTCGCGGTCGATGGTCAGCTGCACGTCTGCACCCGGGACGGACGCCTCATTCACCGAGTCGGCACTCGGGATCCGGTGGCCACCTGCTGCTGACTCATAGGTGAGCTGCCCGTCCTTTCCGGCGAGTTTGGAGTCCAGGCTGTACTCCAGGCCCTCGAGCCCATGGCCATCGCTTCCAACGAACCCAAGCACCGCAGCGGCAAGTGACCCCTGCGGGTAAACCCGCTTGGCCGTTGGCTCGCTGTAGATACCGGGCAGGCGCAAGGCGGCAACCTCGTCCCACTTCTTCGGGGTGACTTCTCGCGCGACATAGGCGAACCGAAGGTCTCCGTTGATGAGGTTGTAGATCGCCTTGATCGGCTCACCGAGGACGGGCGCCAGCGCAGCTGCGACAGCCACAGGGTCGGCGATTTGCGTCTGATCAGCGGTGATGGTCACGGCGTCGACGGTCGTCGCCAAGGCAACACCGTTGGCGTCAGTAATCGTTCCTCGGGTCGCCGGGATCGTGACGGTGCGGAGCCGTTCAGCCTCAGCTGTGGCCGCATACGCGGCGGCTTCTACGCCCTGGAGTTGCAGCAACCGTCCGGCAAACAGCGACATGACCATCGCGACGAGAATGCCGACCGTCACCAGGCGACGACGGGGGTCGCCGGTCTTCCGCTGTCGGGAGGGAGCCCGGCGGGTGGGGCGGCGTGCCTGCGTCACCGATCCGCCCCTCCGTTGCCCTTGTTGTTCGTTCCGCCCTGCTGGTTCGGCTGAGCCTGTATGTCCTGCGTCGTCTGTTGCCGGACGATCTCTCCAGCGCCGGAGCCTGTGCTCGAATCGGTGGCCGTGCTGGTGTTGGGCTCGGCTACCGATCCAACCACGGGCGGTGGAGTCGGAGCGGGGACCGGCGCGCCGAGAACCTTGCCGTCTTCAGTCCGCAGGAAGGCCGGGTTCACCGACGCGACCATCCCCAACTCCCTTGCGCTCCGAGCAAGCCGCTTGGGTGAGGCCAACTGTGCCGCCTTCTGCTGGAGCGCCTGCTCCTGGTCGGTGAGGCCGGCCACCTTGGCGTCGAGCTCGTGCAGCGTGAAGGAACCCTGGGCCAGCAGCGTGTTGAGAAGAAGAAGCGCGCCCAGCCCTAGTGAAAGCAGCACAAGAACGAGCACCACGAACGGGGCCCGCGCCGGCGTCGTCGCTGGTGCACGGACGACTCGCACCGGGGGCCGGCTTGCCGGGCTCCTGGACGGAGCCGCTCCTGGACGCCCTGGACGCCGAGGTGCTGTGACCGTACTCACGCTGCCTCCCTCAACCGCTCAGCTGCTCGCACGCGGGCCGATGTAGCCCTGGGGTTTCCCGAAACCTCGTCCTGAGTCGGTCGCTCGGCGCCGCGAGTCAGCAATGCAAGCTCTGGACCGCGCCCGGGAACTGGGAGATCGACGGGGACGTCGTCGACGAGGTGAGCGGCGATGGCCCGTTTGGTGATGCGGTCCTCCAAGGACTGGTACGACATCACGACGATCCGGCCATGGACGGCGAGCGCGTCAATCGCGGCGGGAAGTGCGCGGCGGAGCGCACCCAGCTCGTCGTTGACCTCGATGCGTAAGGCCTGGAACGTCCTCTTGGCCGGATGACCTCCCGTCCTTTGAGCCGGAGCCGGAACTGCCTCACGAATCGCCTCAACCAGTTCGGTACTGGTCAACACCGGACGCCGTCCGACGATCGTCCGAGCAATCCGCGTTGCGAACCGCTCCTCGCCGTACTCGCGAAGGACGCGGGCCAGCTCTTGGACGGTGTACTCATTCACGACGTCAGCTGCGGTAAGTCCTGCCGTTGGGTCCATCCGCATGTCGAGAGGAGCGTCATACGAGTAGGCGAAACCTCGCTCTCGCTGGTCAAGCTGCATGGACGAGACACCGAGGTCGAGCAGCACACCCTGGACACGCGGAGGGCCGGCCAAGCCAAGGTCGGCGAGTACCCGTGGGATCTCGTCGTAAATCGCATGAACCAACGTGGTGCGCCCAGCGACGTCAGCCAGCCGGTCACCGGCGATCGCGAGGGCGCCGGGGTCACGGTCGATGCCGACGAGTCGCGCCTGCGGGCAGGTGCGCAAGAGCGCGCCGCTGTGCCCGCCCAGTCCGACGGTGGCATCGACCAGGATCGAACCTGGCTGTTGCAGGGCCGGCGCAAGCAGCGCAACGACCCGGTCACACATCACCGGAGCGTGGGTTGGCTCGTTCATGCCGTTACCCAGCCGGTGGCAGCAGCGACCGTCACCCAGACAACGACTGTGGTGACAACGATGGCGATCGGAACCGCCGCGGGAACCGATAGGCCGCCGCGGCGGTGGACGACCCCGAAGTGGACACGGACGGACCGGGCAAGGCGCAAGACGCCGACCACACCGACCTCACGGATCGGGGCGATGCCTAAGGTGCCACTCATGCTCGACCCTTCACGTGCGGCTGGACTGGAGAGGACTGGAAAGAACGGGGAGTAGATCGTTCGGCCCTGCTGGCCTGGTCTTCCTCCGCTCCAACTTCGGGGCCTGGCACCGGGGAAGGTGCGCCAGGAACAGCCCGGAGGAAAGAGCGGCGTAAGACCACGCCGCGGGGAAGTAGGGATCAGATGCCGGGCAGCACCTCCTCGCTGAGGTCGGCGTAGGCACCCTCACTGGGGCCGAGGTAGTCGGTCCATCGCGCTGAGTCCCAGATTTCGACGCGGGCACCTGCACCGATGACGACGCACTCTTTGGTCAGTCCCGCGTACTCACGCAGCGTTGGCGGGATCGTGATTCGGCCCTGGCGGTCGGGCAGTTCGTCCGAAGCTCCAGAAAGCAGGACGCGGACGTAGTCACGGGCCCCTTTGCTCGACAACGGGGCGCTCTCAAAGCGCCGGGCGTACTCGAAGAAGTCCTCGCGCGGGAAGACGAAGAGCGAGTGCTCCTGGCCCTTGGTGATCACCAGGCCCCCCTGAAGGGGCTCGCGGAACTTCGCCGGCAGGAAGAGGCGTCCTTTGTCGTCCAACTTGGGGTAGTGCGTGCCCAAGAACACCGGCGCCGCCTCCCCTCTCCGCTCTCACCCACGATGCGCCACCTTACTCCACTTCTCCCCACCGTCAATCACATCGACGGTTCGAAGTTCTGACTTGAGGTATGAAACCGCAGATCATCAGGGTGGAGTGAAGTGGAGGGATACCTTGACGCAGCCGCAGACCCGCTCGCGGCTTACGCTGAAGCCCCTGACCCCGCGGTGTCCCGACGCACTCACCGCCGACCCACAGGAGGCCTGGTGCCCCACCCCGCTCCCCTGGACGTGCTGTGACGGCGGTCGACGGCTCCGCTCCATCACCGACCGATGGTGACGCTCTGGCCTCGGTCTCGGGGGTCTCAGCACGTGGCGCCCTGATCGGTGCGGCCGTTGCAGGTGTCATCGAGGGCAAGCCGGACGCCATTCGCCTTGCCTTGGTCACGTTGTTGGCCGAAGGACACCTGCTCATCGAGGACGTACCAGGCGTCGGCAAGACCATGCTGGCCAAGTCGCTGGCCCGGGCCCTCGACTGCACGGTGCGTCGCATCCAGTTCACGCCCGACCTACTCCCCAGTGACATCACCGGGGTCAGCGTCTTCAACCAGGAGACCCGCGATTTCGAGTTCCGACCAGGAGCTGTGTTCGCCAATGTGGTGATTGGCGACGAGATCAACCGCGCGTCGCCCAAGACACAGTCGGCGCTGCTCGAGGCGATGGAGGAGCAGCAGGTCACCGTCGATGGCACGACCTACCCGCTCGCGACTCCCTTCATGGTGGTGGCCACCCAGAACCCCATTGAGATGGAAGGCACGTACCCGCTGCCAGAGGCTCAGCGTGACCGCTTCATGGCCCGGCTCTCCATGGGCTACCCCGAACGGGCGGCCGAGATGGACATGCTCACCGCTCACGCATCAGGACGGCCCCTCGACGCGGTCACGCCCGTTGCCACGGGATCAGACGTCGCTGCGCTGATCGAGCAGGTGCGCCGCCTGCACGTCAGCACCGAGGTGCACCGGTACGCCGTCGACCTCGTCGTCGCCTCGCGACACCACCCTGACCTCCGACTGGGAGCGTCACCGCGGGCCACTCTCCAGCTGATCCGAGCCGCGAAGGCTTCGGCAGCTCTGGACGACCGCGACTACATCATTCCCGATGATGTGCGCTCACTCGCTGTCCCCGTTCTGGCGCACCGGCTGCTGTTGACTGCCGAGGCGCAGATCGCGCGGCGGACCAGCGTCTCGGTGGTGGAGTCGCTGGTCGACAGCACGGCGATCCCGGCAGGTTGACGTGCGAGCTGCTCTGGCAGGACTCACGCCCCGAGGCCGGGCCTTGTTGGCGGCTGGGCTGACCGCCTTCGCACTCGCAGCGATGCTCGACCAGCAAGACATCATGCGGGTGGGCCTGCTGGCGGGCGCACTCCCGCTGCTGGCAGCAGCCAGCGTGGCCCGCACCCGCTTCCGGCTGGCCTCCGACCGAGTCGTCGAACCTGCGCGAACCCCCGCGGGAGAGTCTGCAGCGGTCATCGTGCGTCTGGAGAACGTGGCGCATCTGCCCACTGGCTTGCTCATGGTGGAGGACACCGTTCCCCCTTCGCTCGGCCCACGACCGAGGTTCGTCGTCGACCGGCTGGCACCGCTCAGCGTGCGGTCAGTCACCTACACCGTGCACGCCGACCGACGGGGGCGCTACCCCATCGGTCCGCTGTCGGTGCGGCTCACCGACCCCTTCGGCTTCTGCCAGCTCGACCGGTCGTTCAGCGGGCAACATCACCTCCTGGTGACCCCGCGAGTCGAACCCCTACCCTCCGTGCCGCTCTCCGGCGACTGGTCAGGAACAGGTGAGAGCAGAGCACGCTCGATCGCCGCAGCCGGGGAGGATGACGTCGCGGTCCGGGAGTACAGACACGGCGATGAGCTGCGCCGAGTGCATTGGCGCGCGACGGCCCGATCGGGGTCACTCATGGTCCGCCGCGAGGAGCAACCATGGGAGAGCCGCGCAACGGTGATTCTCGATGACCGACAGAATGCCCACGTCGGAGAGTCACTTTCGGGGTCATTTGAACGCGCGGTCGGCGCGGCTGCCTCGATCGGCCTGCACCTCTCGCACCGTGGCTACGCAATCCGGCTGATCGCTGACGGGCACGAGCTCACCACCAAGAGCGCGGTCGACGACGCGGCCAGCAGCGACCCGACCGGGATGCTGCTGGACGCCCTTGCCGTTGCCGAGCCATCGCGTTCTGCAAGCATCCACTCACTCACCTCCTCGGTTCGTCATGGAAGTGACGGGCTCGTCGTGATGGTCCTAGGCGCACTCACCGTCCACGAAGCCGACCAGCTCGCCCGAGCCCGGCATGGCATGGGTACCACCGTCGCGGTTGCCCTCGATACAGCCTCGTGGAGCGAGCGCTCGGCGTCCTCAGACACCTCCGATGCCTGGGCGCTGTTGCGGGCAGGTGGCTGGGCCGTCGTCCCGCTGTGCCGCGGTGAGCTTCTCTCCGACGTCTGGTCGCAGCTGGGCTTCTCCGGAGGGTTCTCTGGGTCAGCAACTGTTACTTCTGATGTGCCGGCATGACCAGGCGACGCTCGTTCATACAACAGCTGCGTCCGACGCTGGCCGCAGCCGGTGCTGTTGTTCTGACCACGCTTGCGCTCTCGCCGACGTTGACCGGCGGTCCATGGTTCGGAAAGTCACTGTTGGCGATCGCAACGGTGGCGGTGATCGGAGCGGTTGGTCGGGCGCTCTCGGTGCCAGCATGGGGGGTCATCGCCGCCCAAGGCGTTGGTCTGCTGCTGCTTCTCACGCTGCTCTTCGCCGGCGACGCCGCGCGCTTCGGCATTCTCCCAGACGGCGATGTCATAACCGCCTTCACTGACCTTGCCCGCGATGGCAACGTCGTGATCGTCGAGGAGATCGCCCCCGTCACCGCAACGGCCGGGATTCAGTTCCTCGTGGTCGGTGGTGTGGGACTGATCGCTTGGATTGTTGACGCCATAGCGGTCAGCGGTCGACGGGCTGCCCTTGCCGGCATCCCGCTCCTCGCGCTCTATCTGGTCCCAGCGACTGTGCTGCCGAACGGTGTCCCCTGGCAGTTCTTCCTGGCGGCAGGTGTCGGCTGGTTGATGCTGTTACTCGAGGACGGACGCGTCGAGCTCACTCGCTGGGGCAAGTCCATCAGCGGCGGCACCGACAGCAAGGTTCATGCGGTCGGCGGCACCGGACGAAGGCTGGGGGCCGCAGCCCTGGCCATCGCCATCATCGTTCCGGTGATCCTTCCCAGCCTCGATGACGGCAGGTTCGGGGGCGGATCTGGTGACAACCAAGATGGAAGCGGAGGTGACGGCAGTTCGTCGGCGAGCGCGACCACCGTGGTTACCATCAATCCGATCACCGACCTGCAGCGCAACCTCACCCAGCAGGACGACAGCCCGGTCCTCTTCTACACGACCGATGCGCAGACCCCTCAGTACCTCCGGATCGCCACCCTTGACCAGTTCGACGGCACCTCGTGGACCCTCGAAGAGATGGCGGCCGGCAGCGACCAGCAGGCATCGAGTGGTTTGCCCGACCCTCCTGGGCTCTCCGAAGCGATCGCGCGCTCGACCGTCAGCTACGACATCACGGTCGGCGCTCTCGACACTCCCCGCCTGCCCCTCCCCTACCCGGTCTCCAAGGTCGACATTGCTGGGGACTGGCGTTGGGACGAGCAGACCTTCGATGTCTTCAACGCCGAAGACGCTATGGCTTTTGGTCAGAAGTACACCGCGACGGCCTTGGAGATCACCCCGACTGCCGCACAGTTGCGAGCCGCGCCCGAGATCGACCCGTCGGTCAACAACTCCCTCTACCAGTGGCTCGACATCCCCAACACCGT
Organism: Actinomycetes bacterium; assembly: GCA_027118455.1. Classification (GTDB taxonomy): domain Bacteria; phylum Actinomycetota; class Actinomycetes; order JAHEKZ01; family JAHEKZ01; genus JAHEKZ01. The sequence continues at coordinate 57,851 of JAJAYZ010000015.1, read as the reverse complement.
CGGTGGGCGGCTCACCCCGCTGGCCCAGACGGTCACCGCAGATGCGACAACGGAGTACGACCGAGCACTGGCCCTTCAGAACTGGTTCCGCACCGACTTCACGTACAGCCTCGACACGGTGGAGGGAAACGCCACCGGAGCACTGGACGACTTCCTGCGGGATCGCAGCGGCTACTGCGAGCAGTTCGCTGCGACGATGGCGCTGATGGCTCGCACACTCGGCATTCCATCCCGGGTTCAGGTTGGATTCACGCCTGGCGAGCAAGCGGACGGCACCTGGGTCGTCACCGTGCACGACGCCCATGCCTGGCCCGAGCTATGGTTCGAAGGCGTCGGATGGGTCCGGTTCGAGCCAACCCCAGGGGGTGGCGACGGCAGCGCGGTCCCGGGATATGCCCCGGCGCCGCAGGGCACCACCAACCCCGGCAAACCGCGCAACGAGGAGCAGCCCAAGGTCGTCCTGCGCCGTGGCGGCGGCCCGGTCAGCCCGCGCGGCGGGCGCCCACCTGAGCTCCAGGAGGTGCTTCGGGCCAACCGGAGCGGCCGAGGAACCGGGCCGGGCGCTGCAGCCAGTGACGACCAGAGGGGGAACGGTTCGACTCTCCTCCTGTGGTTGGTGCTCGTTGCAGCAGCTGGGGCGGCAGCGTCCGCGCCCAAGGTCGCATCGGTGACAGTCCGGCGAGCACGATGGGCGGCTGCCGACTCGCAGGCTCTCGCGATCGGCGCAGCTTGGGCTGACGTGCTCGATGCCGCGACCGATGTCGACCTTCATCCAAGGCCAACCGAGACACCGCGCGACCTCGCCGAACGCTTGCCGGCCCGCGCCGGACTCCATGCCACTCGGCAAAGGCAGTTGCGTCAACTGGCGAGCTGGGTCGAGTTGGTGCGCTACCGCGGTGCCGTCGATACAGCGCTGACCGTCTCAGAAATCAAGCAGCAAGCTGAGGACATCCGCCATGACTTCTACGCGGCGATCTCGCCGCGCGACCGACGCAACGCCACGTGGTGGCCGACCTCTGGCCGAATCGCGCTTGCGAACGGCTGGAACATCGTGGCCGACCGAACCTCCGACCAATGGCAGCGGTGGACGACACGCAAGCCACGGCAGGAAGTGCCGACGGGCTAGGAAACGATGGGGCTGCTACTGATCGCCGTCGCGGCGGCGATCCCAGCGCTCTTCGATGCGACTCATGAAACCTGAGCGCTGGCTACCCTTAGGCGTCTGCTGCGGCGCGGGTGCCGAGGCCGATGGCCTACCTTGCCAGCCAGTACTTGACCACCAGCCACCGGCCAACATCACCAGGAAGCCAGCGACGCCCAGCGGCCAGAACTGCGAGGCAACTCCGGCCACCAAGAGCGCGAGGCCGCTGGCGACACCGAGCACACCGAGGAGCAGCCGATGACGCGACCGAAGTGATCGGCCACTTCCACGCAGCGTCGATGCCAACTTGGGGTCGTCGGCATAGAGCTGACGCTCCATCTGCTCGAGCAGGCGCTGCTCGTGCTCTGAGAGCGGCATGGCCTCCTCCTTGCTGGGCTACTGCAGGTGGGGCCCCGGGGCCTCCCGGGGACGAGGGAATCCAGTCATCCCTCACAACTAGGATAGGTCCCCTGGGACGAGGGCGAAACTCCACCGGCAAATCGCTTGCAAACCGTCACCGATTCTTCATCGGCATAGCCCCGGGGCGTCTGGAGTGCGACCCGCACTCTTACGGATCAGGCGAGTCGACCAGGCTCGCCGGTCGGACCACCCCGCGGCCAAACCGGTCGGCGGCCCGGTCGGCGGCCCGCTCGGCCTCGCGCCAGGCCTCCGGCCGCTCATCGAAGGTGAGCTGGTGAGCCACGGCCGACCCGTCGACCAGCCCCTCGACCCGGACGCCAACCAGGCGCAGCCGGGCGCGATCGAGGCCCAAGGCATCAAAGAGAGCAACGGCTGTTGCGTAGATGTCGCGGGCGACATCGGTCGGATGGGCCAGAGTGCGCGAGCGAGTGATCGTCGTGAAGTCAGCGAACCGCACCCTGAGCGCAATGGTCCGGCCGGCCAGTTCGCGGCTGCGCAGTTGCTGAGCCACCGTCTGCGACAGCGCGAGTAACTCGCGGTAGACCACCTCCACATCGTCGACGTCGGTCTCGAACGTGCGGTCTCTGCTCAGGCTCTTCTCCTGCGTATCGGCGACGACGATGCGCTCATCACGTCCCCACGCCAGCTCCCACAGATGGCGGCCGGCGGCAGGGCCGATGGCGCGTTCGAGGGTTCGGACAGGGGTGTTCGCAAGATCTGCGACCGTGCGCAGGCCGAGGCGGTGCAGGGCCTCTTCGGTCTTGTCGCCCACTCCCCACAGCGCCCCGATCTGGAGCGGGTGGAGGAAGTCGATGATGTGGTCGGCGGGGACGACGAGAAGACCATCGGGTTTGCACAGCCCCGAAGCGAGTTTGGCGACGAACTTGGTGGAGGCCACTCCGACCGAGCAGGTGATTCCTTGCTCGTCCTGGACCTTGGTGCGGATCAGCTCACCGATCTCCGCTGGTGAACCGAGCCTACGGGTGGCACCACGGACGTCAAGGAAGGCCTCATCGAGACTGAGCGGCTCGACTGCAGGTGTGATCGATCCGAAGATCGCCATGACACCCGATGAGATGCGGGCGTAGTCCTCATGGTGGGGGGCGAGGAAGGTAGCGCTCGGACAGAGCCGGCTGGCACGTGACGTTGGCATCGCTGAGTGGACGCCGAGCGCCCTGGCTTCGTAAGTGGCCGACAGGACGACGCCCCTGGTGCCTCCACCGGCGACGACAACAGGGGTACCGACGAGCTCGGGATGGCGGAGGAGCTCGACCGAGGCGTAGAACGCGTCCATGTCGACATGGAGGACCTCGCAGCCGGTGTCGTCGGCAACAGTTGACCGACCCGGGGGCTCGACACGTCCGGCCTGGCCGCGACCGAGCTGCTGCCTGCTCATCGCGACCCGTCCCACTCGGTATTACGGTATTGGGCTGGGGCGATCGCCTCAGCCCAATACCGTAATACCGAATACCGCTCAGGGTTCACCAGGGCATCCTCTCAGCCACCTGAGCTCCCAGGGCTGGAGTGCCAGAGTTTGCGCGGCGGCACCCCCCGGTTCACGTCATCACCTGCTGGACGCACGTCGGCGTACGGCGACTGGCGGAAGCCACTGGGGTGGACCAGGACGCGCCGCCGCCCCATTCCCCCTGCAGTGCCCCCTGAGTCTGACTCCTCACGGGCTGGACCAGCTGGAGCCTGCACGTCCTCTGCGCCAGTGCCCAAGGGGCTGAGCAGAGGAGGAGTGTCGAGTACCTCGTAGACGGCGGCCGTGCCACGGCGCTGCCACAGGTCGTACAGGCCAGAAAGCTCCCAGCACCCCGCGGCACGCAGCGAGACACCCCTGGGACCGGTCCGGCGCACCTCACCTCTGATGAGCAGGAGCCACGAGTGGAAGAGCGTCGTGGCGTAGGGACCTTGGGCATCTTCGAAGAAGGTCGCATCGACCGGGCCGGTGGCGTCATCGAGGGTGACGAAGACGACCCGCCGGCCGGAACGGATCGGTGGTGTCTGAGTAGCCACCTTGACACCGGCGACCAAGATCTCACTGCGGGAACGACAGGTGAGCAGATCGCGGGAGCGTACGACATCGAGTGCACGCAGCAACGGGGTGTAGAAGTCGACGACATGTCGGCTGGCATCGAGACCGAGGACGTCGAGCTCGGCCCTGACCTGCTCGGCACCGGTCATCTCCGGCAGACCGGAGGGGGCCACCTGCTCGTCGCTGGGGCCGAGCGGGAAGGAGAGCTGGGTGTCGAGCCCGGCCGCTCCTGAAGGCCGAGCACCAGACTTGCCTCGACGTGACGTGGGCATCGCCGTCCAGCGGTCGAGCTCAGCCACTTGCAGCAGCAGGTCTCGGCGAGTGATCCGGCGCCGCGCCGACGCGGTTGGAAGGGTGAGGTCGATGCCGTGCAGCGCGTCAAATGCTCCGGCGAGCACCAGCCGTTCGACGACCGGACGCGAGACTCCGGCCCGGTGCCAGAAGTCGGTGAGCGAGCGAAACGGTTGTCCGGCCACGATCTGGTCGACCTCGGCGTCACTGATGCCCTTGACCTCGGCGAGTGCGATGCGAATGCCGTACCCAGTGGCGTCTGGAAGAGCCGGATGGTCGAGCACGCCACGTGCCCTGCTCATCGCGGAGTCGGCAACGGGAAGCGTGCGAGGCGGCGGTGCTGGGGCATCTGCGGAGTCGGGCACCTCGACCCGTTCAACCCGGTAACCGTGCTGGGAGGCGTTGACATCGAGTGCCAGAACGGTGACGCCGAACTGTCGCGCGTCGTTGAGGATCAGCCGCTTCGGGTACATACCGGGATCGTGGGTGAGGACGCCTGCGAGGAAACCAGCGGTGTGATGTGTCTTGAGCCACGCCGACTGGTAGGTCGGTAGCGCGAAGGCTGCAGCGTGTGCCTTGCAGAACCCGAAAGAGGCGAACGCGCGCAGGACGTCCCAGATGCGTTCGATCGTTGGCAGGTCGTACCCCCTCATTCGGGCACACCGGTAGAACCACTCGCGCGTCTCGGCCTGGCCATCGGGATCACCGAGAGCCCTCCGCTTCTCGTCACCTTCGGCGCGGGAGCACCCGGTGATGACGTGCAGCATGTCGATGACCTGTTCGTGGAAGACGACGACGCCGTAGGTGGGGCGCAGCACCGGCTCGAGGTCAGGATGCAAGTACTGCGGCTCAGCCCAGCCATGTCGTGCATGCAGGAAAGGCCGGACCATGTCGGACTTCACCGGGCCAGGACGGAAGAGCGAGATGTCGATGATGAGGTCGTCGAAGGTCTCGGGGGCGAACTTGCCGACCAGCTCACGCTGCCCGGGTGACTCGATCTGAAAGCACCCAAGGGTGTGCGTGGAGCGGATGAGGTCGAAGGTCGCCAGATCATCGAACGGCACGGTGTCGAGGTCAGGGCGCTGCTGCGGGCCGTCGACTCGCTCGATCTCGTCAAGGGCGTACGCCATCGCCGACTGCATGCGGATGCCGAGCACATCGAGCTTGAGCAGGCCGAGGTGCTCGACGTCGTCCTTGTCGAACTGGCTCATGGCAAAACCCATGGCACTCTGCTCGACCGGTGTGCGGTCGAGCAGTGTGGCGTCGGAGAGCAGAACGCCACACGGGTGGAGTGCAAGGTGACGCGGCAGGCCGTCGAGACGCTCGACGAGCGAGAAGAGCAACGTCATCCGCGGGTCGTCGGCGATCCGGCTGGCCCGCAGCTCTGGCAGCTCACGCAAGGCGTTCTGTGCGTCCTTGGCGCGGATGTGCGGGAACGCCTTGGCCACCGTGTCGATCTCAGAGGGCGGCAGACCGAGCGCCGCACCAACATCACGAATTGCGTGTCGGACGCGGTAGGTGTCGGCCATGGAGACACAGGCGACGCGAGCAGTGCCGAAGCGCTCGAAGATTCGGGTGTAGATCTCGAGGCGCCGCGCTGACTCGACGTCGATGTCGATGTCGGGTAGCGCCTGACGAAGCGGGGAGAGGAAGCGTTCAAAGAGAAGGTCGTGCCGAACCGGATCGACCCCTGAGATGCCGAGCAGGTAGGTAACCAGCGACCCAGCACCCGAGCCACGTGCCGCAACCCTTATCTGCATCGAGCGGATCAGGTCGACGACGTCGGCGACGGTGAGGAAGTAGGTGGCGTAGCCAAGGCTGGCGATGATGCCGAGCTCGTGCTCAAGACGCTCGCGCGCCTCGCGTCCGGCTGGCCCGCCGGTCGGCAGCTCGCGGGCCGACCAACGGGCCGCGCACCGCTCACGCAGCACGGCGTCCGGTGCACGTCCCGCAGCGGCGGCTGCCGGGTCGACCACCTCGAGCTCGGGAAAGTGCACTGAGCCGAGACCGAGATCGGCTACCGGGGACAGGACGCACTGCTGCGCGAGTCGTTCAGTGGCGGCGAGCAACGCGCGGCTGGTGGAGCGCTCGGTGCCGACGCCAGAGAGGCGAGCGACCTCAGCGGCGATCTCGGCCATCTGCGCTGATGACTTCAGGTAGCCCTCGCCGGTGCGGCGATCGATGTGGCGCAGGTCAAGGGGAACCAACTGGCGTGCGGCGTCAAGCACGTCGGCGACCGGGGCGTCCTCGCGACGGGCGTAGCGCACCGCGTTGGTGAGTACGACGTCTGCTTGCTGCTCGTGCGCCCAGCCGAGCATCCGCCCGGCGAACGGCGCCGAGCGACCGAGCGGGCCAGCGCCTCGATGGTTGACCACTTCGCACCACAGCGCCGGGACGCGCTCTCGCCACCCCTGCCACGCGCGCGTCGCGAGGTCGGGGCGGCGCCTCGCCAACATCTGGCCGACGTCGGAGTCGGGGCCGAGCAGCACCACCAGGGCACCTTCGGCCGCGTAGTGAGCGACCAGGTCGGCGTCGACCGTCGGGTGCCCCCGGCGTCCGGCTGCCTCAGCCTGGGCATGGGCGGCAGAGACCAGGCGGCAGAGCGCCGCCCAGCCATGGGGGCCGCGCGCCAGCACCGTGATCCTGGGCAGTCGGGGATCGCGAGTACGGCCTCCTCGAACCGGGGTACGCCGGGCCCGCTCGGGAGCGCGACCAGGAGTCTGGGGTGGCGCGAGGGCAAGATCGGTGCCGAAGACCGGAGCGATCCCAGCGGCGAGGGTGGCGCGGGCGAACCGTACAGCGCCACGCACCCCGTCGCGGTCGGTCAGCCCGAGCACCGAGAGGCCGCGATCAGCCGCAACAGAGACGAGCGTCTCTGGGCTGGATGCGCCGTGGCGCAGCGACCAGCCGGAGGCGACGTGCAGGTGCGGAAAAGAAGAAGAGCCGGTCACCGAGAGCAGACCCGAACAGGACGCGGGCGATCAGCTGACACTGAAGTCCTCAGCTGACACGGGGCAGCGAGGTCTGGTGCGGAACACCGATGGTGGTCTCGGCCAGCGCGAGGAACGTCTCAACGTCACGGAGCAGGTCGTCGGCCTCCCGAGGCGTGACCGCATCCAGGCCAGCTTCGGCCGCCGCCCGCTTGCCGGCACCGGCGGCGAAGAAGGCAGCCCACTCGGCGAGCTCGGGGGCCGCCTGGCCGAGTAGGTCCCAGGCGCTGCGCGGGCCACGGCGTCCGGTCGGACGAGCACGGGTGGCCAGCACGGCAGCGGCAGCCCGCAGCGCCGCCAAGTGGGCGACGGCGTAGCGGCGGCCGGCCCGCGGCTCGAGCACCGCCGCGGTGAGACCTCGGTGCGCGGCAGCAAGCAGGTCGAGGACTCCGGCCGACGAGCCACGGGGTGATCTGGTGACGCGCGAGCTGGTGGTGCGCGCGGGGGCTGGGGCCAGGGCGTGGTCGATGGACATGTCGGTGGACATAGGGGGCATCCCTTCGTGCAGTCGGTCGGGCCGGTCAGTCGGGCAGGTCAGTCGTAGATCGCGTGCAAGGACCAGCGCGCTAGGCCTCGATCTCGGGGGTTGTCGTCGGAGCTGTCGTCAACCTCGAGGCAAAGGTCGAAGACTCCGGTCTGTGCCCCGCGGCATGCCTCGACCCGCCAGAGCCACCGCTCGGGGTCGGGCAGCTCACCGGAGCCGGAGGTGGGGCGCGGCGCTGTGCGGCGCCACCACGCACCCGTCTCGACCCAGTGCGCCAACACCGCTCCGACGACATAGCGTCGGCCACGCCACCGGAAGGCCAGCGGTGCCGTCCCACCGCTCGCAACGGGGGTCAACGACTCAATGGACTCGTCGATCCGGCGCATAGTGCTGCCTCCTGCGGGTCGAGTAGCCCCAGCGAGGAACCGTTGGGGCTACCGGTCGGGTGAGGCGGTGAGGGTCGAGGTCAGCGCCTCACCCGACCGGCTGGGGTTCGAACATGTGTTCGAATACGCTCTAGTAAACCCCTCCCCACGTCCGAGGTCAACCCCCTCGTTTCGGCGCTCTAAGGTCAACCCATGTCCACACCCCACACCGCAGCCGAGCCGACCCCTGCAGTGGTCGGCCTGCACGTGTGGACCATCCCCAGGGCCGGCATCGCCTCGGCCGTGGGGCGGCTGGCCGTCGACCGCTTCCGACTACGCGGGTACCCCGGGCTCACCTTCGCCAAGCTCCTGGGCTCAGGCAGCGGGCAGACCTTCGCCCCTCAGGACGCCGACCCGCACCACTGGGCCCTGCTCACCTGCTGGGACACCCCCCACGCAGCCACCACCTTCGAACGCTCCAGCGTCGTCCAACGATGGGACGCCGCTGCCACCGAGCGTCTCCGCATCACCATGCGACCCCTCTCGAGCATGGGCCACTGGTCGAAGCGGCAGCCGTTCGGACCCACGGCTCCCCCGGCATCAGCCCCAGCCGCCGCCGGGCCGATCGCCTCGATCACCCGAGCTCGGATCCAACCCAGCCAGCTGCGCTCCTTCTGGCGCTCGGTACCTGGCGTCGCAGCAGAGCTGTCCGCTGCCGATGGACTGATCTGGTCCAAAGGGATCGGCGAGGCCCCGATCGGGCTCCAGGGAACCTTCAGCGTCTGGCGCGATGCCGACGCGCTTCGGCGGTTTGCCTACGAGAGCCCATGCCACCAACAGGCCATCACGTCCACCCGCGAAACCGGGTGGTTCGCCGAAGAGCTGTTCGCTCGCTTCAGCGTCTTGGCCATCGATGGAACCATCGACGGTGCGCCGCTCCAGGTGACGTGATGGCCGAGCTCATTCCGCTCGTATTCACCGGGGGTTGGGCCAGCGGCATCAACCCGTATCTCGTCGTGCTGCTCACCGGACTCACAGGACGACTCACCGACGTCGCCGTCCCGGACGCCCTGATACGCACCGACGTCTTGGTAGCGGCGGCCGTCCTCACCGCTATCGACTTCGTCGTCGACAAGACCGCCTACCTCGACTCCACGTGGGACGCCGTCAACACCGCGATTCGTCCCGTCGCCGGGGTGGCTCTTTCCCTGCTGATCTCAGGAGATGCGACGACGCTGCAACAGGCATCACTCGCCGCGTTGGGTGGGACGACTGCCCTCGCTTCTCACGCCACCAAAGCAGGCACCCGCATCGCGGTCAACACGTCGCCAGAGCCGGTGAGCAACGTCGTTGTCAGTTTGCTCGAGGACGTTGCTGTCTTCGTCGTCACCGTGTTGGCGTTTATCGCTCCATGGCTTGCAGCCGCGACCGCTTTCGTTCTCCTGGCACTGGGTATCGTGGTGGTCGTCCTCTTCTGGAAGGCGATCGCCCGCTACCGCCGCTCCCGACAACGACGCCGGGCAACTTAAGGAACCATGAGCCTTCGTACGTACACCGGACCGGCGCCTGCCGCACCGGCTGCGCCGGTTGCGAATGCTGTCGGCTGGCTTCTCGTTGTGGCGACCATCGCGCTCCAGATCGTCTTCCCCCTCGTCGATAAAGACCAGCGAGCGACCCTTGCTGCGTTCACGGTGGTGGTCTTCTTCCTGGCCTCGGTCACCCACGCATCGGCCTACCACCGGTGGCGTGGCTTCTTCCTTGTTGCGCTCGTGGTGCCTGCCATTGGGTGGGTGGCCGAACGAATCGGTTCGACCACGGGGGTTCCGTTCGGCGAGTACGAGTACACCGATGTCCTTGGACCACTCTGGGGCGGCGTCCCCGTCGTCGTCCCGCTCGCCTGGGCGATGATGGGCTACCCCGCCTACGTCGCTGCATCCACCCTGGTGACTCGCGCTCGCTGGATGGTCCCGGTGTTGACGGCCTGGTCGCTGATGGCGTGGGACTTCTTCCTCGACCCGATGATGGTCAAGCTCGGTGCCTGGCGATGGACGACGACGTCGCCCGACCTCCCCGGAATCCCCGACATCCCGATGACCAACTTCGCGGGATGGTTCGGCGTCGGGTTGGTGATCGGGGTCGTGCTCCTGGCGATACCGGCACGGCGAGCCTCTCCCGCACAGCCAGCCACGCTCTACCTCTGGGTCTATGCATCATCGGTGCTGGCCAGCGCCGTCTTCTTCGACCGGTCAGGCTCGGCAGTCGTCGGCGGGATCGCTATGGGACTTGTCGCACTGCCCTTTGCTTGGCGCCTCTGGGTCGACCGCGGATGAGTCGATGGCCTCGGGTCGCCCGGTCCGCTGTTGCGACCGGAACGGCGATAGCGGTGGCCGGCGCTCTGCACAGCTGGTGGAACCTGCGGCAGCTGCGGGTGCTGCCAAGCCGAACGCGAGCCGGGACACCTCGCGTATCGCTCTTGGTCCCAGCCCGCGATGAGGCCGGCAACATCGGCCACTGCCTGACGTCGTTGCGCGCACAGGTCGACGTCCCCGACCTCGAGATCGTGGTGCTTGACGATCGATCGAGCGACGGCACCACGGATGTGATCGCGCACCATCTCGTGGACCACCGGATTCGTCAGGTGGTCGGTAGCGGTGAGCCCCCCAATGGATGGCTCGGCAAGACCTGGGCATGTCATCGTCTGTCGGTCGAGGCGTCCGGCTCGGTCCTGGTCTTCGTCGATGCTGACGTCACTCTGTCCGATGACGCGGTCAGTCGGATGGTGGCGCTACTGGAGTCGGGCGTGGTCGAGGCGGTGAGCCCTTACCCCCGTCAGCTCGCACTCACGTGGTCGGAGCGGATCATTCAGCCGCTGTTGCAGTGGTCCTGGGCGACCCTCTTGCCCCTTGGTCTTGCCGAGCGCAGCACGCGCCCCTCACTCGTGGCAGCGAACGGCCAACTGCTGGCCATCACGCGCGATGCCTATGACGCGGTAGGTGGCCACGAGGCGATTCGCGATGAGGTGCTCGACGACGTAGCGCTCTTCCAACAGCTGAAGCAAAACGGACTCCGTGGCGCGCTCGCCGACGGCACTGAGGTTGCGACCTGCCGGATGTACCAGAACTGGAGCGACCTTCGCGACGGTTACAGCAAGTCGCTGTGGTCGGCGACCGGGTCTCCCCTGGGTGCCACAGCGTTTGTCTCCGTCATGGCGTTGGCCTACGTGGTGCCACCGGTGGCCGCACTTCTTGGCTCTCGCGTCGGTGCGATCGGGTACGTCGGTGCGGTCGGCGGGCGCGCTTGGGTAGCGCACCGCGTAGACGGTCGGGTGTGGCCCGACTCCGTGCTGCACCCGGCATCGGTGATCGGGTTCGGCTACCTGACGGCGCGGTCCTGGGTGGGGCATCGTCGCGGATCACTCACCTGGAAGTCCCGCCCCCTCCCCTAACCCCCGCAACGTGTGAGAACCCGCGGACGCCACAGCGGCCGCTCACTCACACGTTGTGTGCTCTAAGTGTGGGAGACGACCTGGAAGGTCTTCAGGGTCGGATCGGCTGCGTAGCGCACCTGCGTCCCGTCGGCCATGGCATCGCGCAGACCCCCGACAGCGGCAGCGGTGATGCGCTCCCCGGGCGCGAGCACCGGGATCCCTGGCGGGTACGGGGCGACCAGCTCAGCGGAGACCTGTCCGATCGCCCGATCGGCAGACACAGTCTCGTGCTCGGCGAAGTAAGCCTCCCGCGGCGACAGGATGACATCTGGCTCCACCGTCCAGGCGATCGACGGCAGCACAGGACGCGACGCGCACCGCTGCCGCTCGACCGACGCAATGACCGAGTCGACGAACTGGTCGACCGAACCCTGGTCGTCGTTGACCGAGATGATCGGCACCACGGTGTCGCGGTCGGCGAGCTCGACGGGCATGCCCAGCGCAATCAGGTCTTCCTCGATCGCCAGCCCGGTAGCGCCAGTGCCGGACACGTTGATGGCCAGCTTGACGCGGTCGAGGATCACCGACCGGTCGACGACATCGTCGAGCAGAACCAGTCCGGGGACGTCTCGGAACCGCTCGCGGGCGTGGTCGACGATGCGGATCAAGTGTCCGAGCAGGCGCCGCCCGTCCCGTTCCATCAGTGCCCGCGCCGCGTCAGCACTCGCTGCGATGGTTCCCGACGGACTGGTGGTGGCCGTCGCGTCGAACGCCCGGTCGAGGCGGTGCGGGTCGATCCGCTGCGTGCGGGCCAACACCAGAGCTGCCTGCGTGTAGGCCGGCAGCGTCTTGTGCGCACTCGTGACCATTGCGTCGGCGCCGGCCTGGATCGCATGGCGCGGCAGGTCAGGGTGGAAGCCGAAGTACGCGCCCCAAGCTTGGTCGACGACGAGAGGGATGCCGTGTGCATGCGCCACCTCAGCGTGTGCCGCGACGTCTGAGACGGTTCCGACGTAAGTCGGCTCGACCAGGAAGACGGCTTTCGCTTCCGGGTGGGCAGCGAGCGCCGCACGCACACGTTCCACTGGAACGTGCGTAGGCAAGCCGGTCGTCGGGTCGACATCGGGCCGGACCCAGACCGGTGTGACGCCAGCCAGGACCATGCCAAGCAGCAGCGAACGGTGCAGCGTGCGCGTCACCACCACCGTGTCACCGGGACGACAGAGCGCAAGCATCAGCGTCTGGTTGCCGTGCGTCGAGCCACCGACCGAGATCCGCCCCCAATCAGCACCCCAGGCCCTGGCGAGGCGTCGATCGGCCTCAGCGATGGCACCGGCCTGCTGTCGGATGGTGTCGACTCCGCCGTAGAGCGGGATGTCGTCGCGCACCACCGGCCCCACCAGATCGAGGCGCTGCTTGTGTCCTGGCGTCCCGAAGGGAACGGGGCCACTTGCTCGGTAGCTGAGCCAGCCGTCGAGGAGGGGGGCATCGTCGCGCAGACCGAGCGGGTCGTCAGGGTTGGTCATGCTTCCGACACTAGCCACCCGTACGCTCCCGACGTGGCTTCGGTGGTGGTGATCGGTGCGGGCATGGGCGGGATGGCGGCTGCCGCACGCCTCTCTGCTCAGGGGCACAGCGTCACGGTGCTCGAGCAGTCCGAGCGAGCCGGCGGCAAAGTCGAGACCTACCGACGCGACGGATTCGCCTTTGACACCGGGCCGTCACTGCTCACACTTCCCGCTGTCTACCGCGACCTGTTCCTGAAAACGCCGGTACGCCGCAAGGGTGCTTCGCTAGAAGACAACGTTGATCTGCGGGGGCTCGACCCAGCCTTCGGCTACCGCTGGGCCGACAGCGTCAGCGCGGTGCTGCCGGGAAGCAACAGCAACCGCGTGGCTGCCGCACTCGGCAGTGCTCTGGGCGGTTCCGCCGAAGCCGACTGGAAGCGGTTCAGCAGGCGGTCTGCCGACCTGTGGGCAGCGACGCGCGTGCCGTTCCTTGAGTCCCCGCTGTCAGGTCCGCGCGACCTGTTGCCGCATCTACGCAAGTGGTCCGACTTGCGCACCGTCGCACCGTGGCGGACGTTGCGCGGGCTCGCCCACCAGTACTTCGATGACGATCGCCTGGTCACGTTTCTCGATCGGTACGCGACCTACACCGGCTCGGACCCCCGCAAGGCTCCGGCGGCCCTGGCTGTCATCCCATTCGTCGAACAGACCTTCGGCGCCTGGCACATCGGCGGCGGCATCGGTCGTCTCGCCGATGCATTGCACCAGCGGTGCCTGGATCGTGGCATCACATTTCGCTTCGGTGCCGACGTCACACGCATCCACACCGAGGCGAACCGAGTCAGCGCTGTAACGCTGGCGTCCGGGGAGCGGTTGGACGCCGATGTCGTGGTGTCCGATGCAGATGCCCGGCACCTGTACGGACAGTTGCTCGACGACAAGGCCGCCGGACATCCACGGCGTCGCCTCAGCAAGGCGACGCCGTCGCTCGCGGGATTCGTGATATTGCTGGCCGTCCGCGGTCGCACCCCAGGGTTGCAGCACCACAACGTGCTCTTCACCGCGGACTACGACGCCGAGTTCACCGCGATCTTCGGGCGCGCACCGCGTCCGGTGGAAGACCCGACGATCTACATCTGTGCCCCCGACGACTCACTGATGCGCCCCGACGACGACCACGAGTCGTGGTTCGTGCTCGTGAATGCGCCGCGGCACGATCCGCTGGCAGGCGTGGACTGGAGCGACCCCGAACTCGTGGCCAACTACCGCGAGCGCATCCTCGACCTGCTCGCCGCTCGCGGCTACGACGTTCGGCCACGCCTGCTCTGGGCCGAGACCAGGACCCCTGCCGATCTTGAGCGCACCACCCGATCCCCTGGGGGCTCGATCTACGGCACGTCCAGCAACGGGGCAAGGGCCGCTTTCCTCAGGGCAGCGAACCGGTCGCCAGTTCCTGGGCTCTTCCTGGTCGGCGGTTCGGCGCATCCTGGCGGCGGGCTCCCGCTGGTGGGGATGTCAGCAGCGATCGTTGCCGACCTCATCGGCCCGGCCTGATCGCGCCGAGTGCAGGCATTCCCGGCGCCCAAGGAAGGGAGTGCCCAGGGAGCCGCTCCAGCCTCTGGAACCGGTGTCGGGCTGCAGGTCCGAGTAAGGGCGGATAGCCTCGTGGGTATGCCCACGCAGAGCTCCCCGCTCGATGCCGAGGACCTGCGGGTCCGGGTGCACAAAGAGCTCGAGACGTTCCTCGAGGGGCAGCAGCCTGTGCTTGACGCTGTCGGTGACGAGCTGCTCCCCATCTTAGATGCCGCGCGCACATTGTTAGCTGGCGGCAAACGTCTGCGACCGGCCTTCGCCTACTGGGGCTGGCGGGGTGCCGGAGGTGCGGACTGCTCCGAGATTGTGCAGGCCGCTGCTGCCCTTGAGTTCCTCCAAGCCTGTGCGCTCATCCACGACGACGTGATGGACGACTCCGATACTCGTCGCGGCCATCCCAGCGCACACCGCAAGTTCGCCGGACTGCACCGCACCGCTCAGTGGGTCGGTTCACCAGAGTCGTTCGGAACGGGTGCAGCGATCCTGCTGGGCGACCTCACCCTCACCTGGGCCGACGAGATGCTCTTCTCGTCCGACCTTTCGCAGGACGTCCTCGTGCGCGCCAAGCCCGTCTACGACCGGATGCGCACCGAGTTGATGGCCGGCCAGTACCTCGACCTGCTGGAACAGGCCAGGGGCGGTGGCTCGGTAGAGCGGGCCCTTCGGGTGGCCCGCTACAAGGCGGCGAAGTACACCGTCGAAGGCCCCCTCCACCTCGGCGCCACCTTGGCCGGTGCACCACCAGAACTGCTGACGCAGTACAGCGCCTACGGCATCCCCCTCGGTGAGGCTTTCCAACTGCGCGATGACGTCCTCGGCGTCTTTGGTGACCCCGCCGTCACCGGCAAGCCGGCTGGCGACGACCTGCGCGAGGGCAAGCGCACCGTTCTGATTGCCGTCACCGAAGAGCGCAGCAACCCGTCGCAGCAAGCTCTCCTCAACCGACATCTCGGAGACCCACACCTGACCTCCGACGGCATCGACAAGCTGCGCGGACTGATCGATGAGACTGGCGCGCTCAGCTTCGTCGAAGAGCTCATCGTCTCCCTCGTCGACGAGTCACACCGTGCCCTCACCATGCTGTCGCAGCCGGCCCACGGCGTCCTCGACGACCTCACCTTCGCCGCGACGCGGCGCTCCGAGTAGCTCATGCGCACCGTTCGCGGTCGAACCGACCATGTGGTCGTCATCGGCGCTGGTCTAGCCGGACTCTCGGCAGCTCTTCGACTGGCCGGGACCGGCCGCCAAGTGACCGTCATCGAGCGAGCAGCTGTTCCTGGCGGACGCGCCGGCGTCATCGCTGACGCCGGATACCGCTTCGACAACGGACCCACCGTCCTGACGATGCCCGACCTGATCGCTGACGCTTTCGACTGCGTGGGCGAAGACATGGCCGACTGGCTCACGCTCCGTCCGATCGACCCGCTCTACCGCGCATGGTATGCCGACGGCACTTCGCTGGACGTCAAGGCCGACCCGTCCGCCATGGTCGAGGAGATCCGCCGAGTCTGCGGACCCGATGAGGCCGACGGATACCGGAGGTACGTCGAGTTCGTCACCCAGCTCTATCGCTATGAAATGACCGACTTCATCGACCGAAACATCGACTCACCCTTCGACTTGCTCACACCGAACCTGGCGCGCCTGGCCGCCCTCGGAGGCTTCCGGCGCATGGCACCGAAGGTCGAGCAGTACCTCAAAGATCCCAGAACACAGCGCGTGCTGTCCTTCCAGGCCATGTATGCCGGCATGTCGCCGTTCAATGCGCTCGCCCTCTACTGCGTCATCGCCTACATGGATTCGGTGGCCGGCGTCTACGCGCCAGAGGGTGGCATGCACGCCGTCCCCGAAGCGATGGCTGCGGCGGCCGGCAAGCACGGGGTCGACTTCCGTTACAGCACCGAAGCAATCCACATTGAACGCCGCGGGGCGCGCGCGGTCGCCGTCCACACCGCAGATGGTGAGCGGATCGCCTGTGACGCCGTCGTCGTCAACCCCGACCTCCCTGTTGCGATGCGCGATCTTCTCGGTGAGGAGCCATGGTCAGTCCGTCGCCTGCGCTCCTCACCGTCCTGCTTCCTCATGCTCGCTGGCTCCTCAGCGTCGTACTCAAAGGTTGCGCACCACAACATCCACTTCGGCCGCTCCTGGCGTGGCGTCTTCGACCAGCTCATCGACCGCGGCGAGCTGATGAGCGACCCCAGCTTCTTGGTGTCCAACCCGACGCAGTCCGACCCATCGCTTGCCCCGGACGGCCGCGAGATCTACTACGTCTTCTTCCCGACGCCGAATACCTCTGCCGACATCAACTGGTCCCAGGAGCGCGAGGGCTACCGCGACCACGTGCTCGCGGTTCTGGAGGAGCGCGGCTACGTCGGGTTCGGTGACGCCGTCGAGGTCGAGCACATCATCGACCCGGCCGACTGGGAGCGGCAGGGAATGGCTGACGGGTCTCCGTTTGCCTCGGCGCACTCGTTCCTGCAGACCGGGCCGTTCCGACCCAAGAACCTCTGGGGTGAGAACATCGTGTTTGCCGGGTCGGGCACCACGCCAGGCGTCGGAGTCCCGATGGTGCTGATTTCGGGGCGCCTCGCAGCCGAACGGATCACCGGGCCGGATCCGAGCTACCGCTCCCGGGCGCTGCGCTGAGCATTGGCGGCGTTTGATGCGCCCCGGTCTGGCCGCCTCGCGAGCACCGGCCATGACAAACCGCGTGTAAACTACAGACCGCATCCCACCCAGACGTCGACTAGGAGCCCCGGCATGTTCTTTGATGATTATCCGCGGTTTCTCACGACGAGCACCACCGCCAACAACCCTCTACGGCTGCACATCCGATACCGCGCCATGTTCGAGGCGAACGCAGCCATCTTCCGTGGGGCTCGCGTCGTTGACATCGCCAGCCACGACGGACGCTGGACCATGGCCGCGAACAAGATGGGGGCGACCTTCACCACCGGAATCGAGTTCCGCTCGGAAATGGTCAAGCATGCCGAGGAGAACTTCACCGAGTACAGCGTGCCGAAGGACACCTACCGCTTCATCAACGATGACGTTTTTGAGGTCCTGCAGAATCCTTCGGACTTCCAGCTGAAATCTGAGGATGCAGAGGTCGTGATGTGTCTTGGCTTCATCTACCACACGCTTCGCTATCAGGACTTGTTCTCAGGCATCCGGAAACTGAACCCCAAGTACTTGCTCATCGACTCCGGAGTCATTGCCAATGAGCTGCCCTTCATCAGGGTCCATGTCGAGGACAGCTCGAAGCAGGCCGCAGGGGCTGACACTACGTTCGACCTAGAGGGTCACCTCATCACTGGCCGACCATCCCCGTCGGCACTTGAGTTGATGCTCAACGCACACGGTTTCGAGGTGGTCAAAAAATTCGACTGGCCGACCTTCCTAGAAGAGAACTTTCCCGATCAACGCTCCGCAGAGTCGTACCAGAAGGGCCGACGCGTCACCTGGCTCTGCGAGCCTCGCTGAGAGCAGGCAGGAAGAAGAGCGAGCTCCCTCACAAGAACCATCCCAGCACGTGAGCCGCGTCCAACGCCCTCGATACGAACCAGATCTGGGACTGGATCGTCTGAGCGGACCCTTCCCGGCACTATCAACTAACCCCTGAGCTACATCAGGCGCCGCGAATGGTCGTCCTTACCAGGACGGGACGTCGGTCTCCGGGCCATCGCCCACCAGTAGCACAGCTGCTTGGAACTTGTCGTACTGCCAGGCAATACAGGCGTCCTGGAAGATTTCGATCGCCATCTCGAAACTGTCCGGGTCTTCGTCGGCGAAGTAGCCCCAGCCTTCCCAACAGACGAGCAACCCGTTGGGCTCATCGAGGTCAAGTGCACGCAGATGCTGGTCCAGAACATCCCACGAACCAGCGCCGAGACCGGAAAGGTCGAAGGCGTCGGAGAGCGCGGCGACGAACCCTCCGCGATCGTCCGCCCCGGACGTATCGAGTGTGACGGTGTGCCAGTCCTGCTCGGCGGCCTCACGGCGGACCGGCCCTGGTTCGCCCTCCAGCAGGTGAACCCCGCGTCGACCCTCGAAGGCCTCCCGGACCGAGACCGGCACCTCGTCGTCCTCCAGTGAGCCGAAGAGTTCGGGGTCGTTGGGGTCGACCGGCTCTTCCATCGACTCCGTGCTCATTGCCCTCACCCTTCACGCGTTTCGACCGGTGGTATCGGCTCGCCGCCGATACTTCCCTGACCAGCCTCACGCTACTCGTCCTAGCGGCGCGCGGTGTGCCATACCCGTGCGGCAGGATGTCGACGTGAGCCAACGAGAGCTGGATTCGGCGGGAATCACCGGTCCGCACCTCCGCGACTCCTACGAGGCCTGTCGGCAGCTCAACGCCGCTCACGGCAAGACGTACTACCTGGCCACCCTGCTCCTGCCTCCAGCCAAGCGACCGTTCGTCCATGCGCTCTACGGCTTCGCGCGCTACGCCGACGAGATCGTCGACGATCTCGCCAGCACACTCACCGATGACGAGAAGGCAGCGCATCTGCACGAGTGGGGCGAGCAGTTCCTGGTCGACCTCGATGGCGGCCACAGCAATGACCCAATCTGCCGTGCGGTTATCGACACGGTGCAGCGCTGGAACATCCCGCGCGCCCACTTCGAGGCGTTCCTGCACTCCATGGCCATGGATCTCACGGTCACTCAGTACGCCGACTACGAAGCGCTCTACGAGTACGTCTACGGATCAGCGGCCGTGATCGGCCTGCAGATGGTGCCGATTCTCCAACCAAGTTCGGACGCTGCTTACAACTACGCAATGGACCTCGGTGTCGCCTTCCAGCTGGCAAACTTCATCCGCGACATCAGCGAGGACCTCGATCGTGGTCGTCTCTACCTCCCCTTGGCCGATCTGGCCCAGTTCGACTTGACACGCGCGGATCTGGAGCGCCGCGTCGTCACCGCACCCATTCGCGAACTGCTGAAGTTCGAGATCGCCAGAGTTCGCCGGCTGGAGCAGGCATCCCGTCCCGGTATCGCGCTGCTCGCCCCCGACAGCCAGCCCTGCATCGACGCAGCACGCGTTCTCTACTGCGGTATCGCCGATGCCGTCGAGAAGATCGACTACCAGGTGTTCACCGAGCGGGCGTCAGTGTCGGTGCCCCGCCGTGCCCAGGTGGCCTTACCGGCTTGGTTCCGTGCCATCCGGGCTCGCCGCGCCGGCCGTCTTCCACGAACCACGATGACCAGGTGACGTGGTCGTAGCGCACAAAGGTGGCCTTCGACCGCCGCCTCAGGCCCGTTACCGCCACCTCAGGGGGTCTCCTGGCCACCGAACGCCGCCTGACCCGACGAACCACGAGCACCCCGCCAGACCGGCGGACCGGCCAGCGGTCGGAACTGGACGCCTCGCCGTCCCCACCAGACCCACCAGACCAGGGTCTGCACCACCAGCGCGAACCCGAAAAGCAGGTCCTCAACCGGGGCGTACGCGATACGCCCGTCACCGAGAAACGTCGGCGAATCCGACCCGATGATCGCATCGCCGGAGTACCGAACAATCTCGAACCCGGTGAGGACGCCGTTCGTCAGCAGCTGAAAGAAGACGATGATCGCGTACGCCACCCAGAACGCACGGCGTAGCAGCAGCCGCGTCCGCAGGACGACGAGATCGAGCAGCACAGTGAGCCCAACGCCGAGCAGCGCCAGTTCGGTGTAGGTCACGGCGCTTCCTCGGGTGGCTCGTCACCAATCGTCCATCCACGCACCGACCGGACCGCCTCAAGACTCAGGACCGCAGCGAACGGCACCGCGAGAAAGAAGATGAGCTCTTCTATCGGGATCCCGGCACCGACCGTTGCGCCGGTAGTGCGTTGCGGATCGAAGGTCCAGTGCCCTTGCGCGATGGCATACGCGTCCCACACCAAGAACAGCGCAACGACCGGAGCTACTGAGAGTACGAAGCGGCGTCCACGTCGCAGAACCTTGGTGCGCAGTCCGAACTCGAGCCACCCACTGCCCACCACAATGAAGGCTAGGACGCCGAGGTACGAGAACCGCTCCACCGTCAGAAGGCCAGCGATTGAGCGCGTCTGCGCACCTCGGTGTGCCGGTTCTCGACCAACGCCTGCATGGGCGTGCCCGGTAAGGAGTCGTCAGGAGTGAAGATCCACCGCAGCGACTGGTTCTCGTCGTAGCCCGCGTCCCGCAGAAGGGTGAGAAGGCCAGGGATCTTCTTGACGATGACGCCGTCCTGCACGAAGTCGACCGGAACGCTGATGACCGCTCGTTCACCGCGGCGGACGCTGATCAGGTAGCCGTCCTTGAGGTGCTGACGGACGTTGACGACGTCAATTCCTAGGGCCTCCGCGAGGTCGGGAACGGTCAGCCACTCGCCGACGAGCTCGTCGACGTCAGGAGTGACAGGAGTGTCGATACTTGCGTGAGTGCTCACGCCCTCACCCTGCCATGCCTGGACGACGATCTCATCCCAGGGTGCAAGCCTTGACGGGGTTGGCCGGATCGGCGAACTTCTCCGGGTCGATCGGTGTCCGTGCGGTCATGAGTCGTCGTGCCTGGGTCAGGTCACGGGGCCGGTCCACAACGGCAAGCGCTGTCAGCTGCGGGCCATCGGCTGAGTCAGCGAACCATCCGACTGCCCAGTCACCTTGCTCGCTGCGGTCAACGCGCCGATCCGTCGCTGATCGGTGTCCTGCGCACTGAATCGTGTGGCCGAACTGGTCGGACCAGAAGTACGGCACCGGGTCGTAGGGCTCGACACTCTTGACCGCTGACTCCCCAGCCAGCAAAGCTGCAACAGCAACGGCCGGCGCGTGCAGGGCGGTGTCCCAGTGCTCGATACGAAGCCGCGTGTCGTAGCGCGATGACCACCATGCCGCGCAGTCACCGACCGCGACGACGCCTGGCGTCGACGAGCGCAGCCGGTCGTCGACGACGATGGCACCATCACCGGGCCGCATCTCGATGCCGCTGTCGGAGAGAAACCCCGTTGCGGGGCGCGCACCTAGCCCAGCCAGCACCACATCGGCGCCGAGCGCGCTGACATCGTCCACTCGTTCGCCCAGGCGCAGAGAGATCCCCAGCTGCTCGTACCACTGAACGGTTCGAAGGCCGAGATCGGCGGGAAGGGCGGCCGACAACGGTGAGTCCGCCGCTTCGTAGACGGTCACCGAGCAGCCGTTCTCTGCGGCTGCGAAGGCAACCTCGGCGCCGATCCAGCCGGCCCCGATGATGGCCACTTCGGCCCCCATCTCCAACGAGTCCCGCAGCTGGTGCGCATCGGTGAGGGTACGCAGCGTTGTCGTCCCTGGCAGCGTAATGGGGTCAGCACCCACAGCGAGTACGACGCCATCACACTCGATGCTGCCAGCTTCGGTCAGCACCGTACCGGCATTGACGCCAGTCGCCGGGGTCCCGAGACGCAGGTCGACGTCGGCGGCGGCTGACACATCGAAGTGCAGGGAGACGTCACGCCAGGCCAGTACGCCCTTGGAAAGGGGTGGTCGGTCGTACGGAGGCTCCCCTTCGGCCGCCAGCATCACGACCTCGCCAGCAAAGCCTTGGGTGCGCAGCGCCCGCGCCGCCTCAAACCCGGCCAGGCCGCCACCGACGATCACAATCCTCTGCATGCGGTCATACTACTGGATTCGCTGACTACTCAGTCAGCGAATCGGACACCGACGTGAGCCAGGTCACCCCAGAACTGGCAGCGGCACACGGCCCTAGATGCACGGCGCACCGCATTCACGAACGTAAACTCAGGCGTTGTGAACTCCGACGGTGCCGACCCGTTGATCGGGCGTCTCGTCGACGAGCGATATCGCGTAGACGAGCAGGTTGCACGCGGAGGTATGGCCACCGTCTACCGGGCAACCGACACCCGGCTCGACCGCACGATCGCCCTCAAGGTGATGCACCCATCCTTCGCCGAGGACCCCGACTTCGTCGCACGCTTCACGCGCGAGGCGCGGGCAGCCGCTCGTCTGTCCAACCCCCACATCGTCAAGGTGTTCGACCAGGGCCAGGACGGGAGCACGATCTTCCTCGCCATGGAATACGTGCCGAGTCGCACGCTGCGCGACGTCCTCAACGAGCGCAAGCAGCTGCCGGTCGAGGAGGCTCTGGCTGTTATCGACCCAGTGCTCCAGGCTCTTGCGGCAGCGCACGCCGAGAGCGTCGTCCACCGTGACGTCAAACCTGAGAACATCCTCATCGCCGATGACGGCCACGTCTACGTCACCGACTTCGGCCTCGCTAGAGCAACGAACTCTTCGTCGACGCAGCACATCACCTCCGGGCTCCTGCTCGGGACGGTTGCCTACCTTTCTCCGGAACAAGTCAAGCCCGGAGTCTCCGACGAGCGCTCGGACGTTTACTCAGCTGGCATCGTGCTCTTCGAGATGCTCACCGGCACACCACCGTTCACCGGAGACGAGGCGATCTCGGTCGCCTACCGGCACGTGAACGAGGACGTACCGCTTCCGTCCGATGCCGGCTCCGGGGTCAGCGACCTGCTCGACGATGTCGTGCTCGCAGCCACCCGCCGTGAGCCCAACCAGCGCCCTGCCGACGCAGCAGTGCTCCTGCAGCTGGTGCGCGGCGTGCCGAAGCCCGCAGCGCCGGTCGACCTGCAGCAGACGATGGTCGTCCCGATTCCGGTCGCCGTTGCCGCCAGCCGTCACGACACGGCCGTCACAGCAGCTCCGGTGGTGGCAGCTCCGGTCGTCGACGACTCCGCAGCGCCTCCCCCAAGCGATACCCCATCGACGGCAGGTGATCAGGCGCTCGACCCCGAGGCCCATCGCAAGCGCAGTCGCCGGCGCGGATTGGTCGCCCTCACGGTCGTCGTGATCCTCGCCGTGGCCGCAGGGGCCTTCGCCTGGTGGCTGGGATCCGGCCGCAACACGACGGTGCCGCGGGTGACCGGACTCACCGCAGAAGCGGCCCAAGCGCAGCTCGAGTCCGAAGGGCTGACGGTCGAGTTCGCCGACGAGAAGTACAGCGAGATCGTCAAGGCCGGTGAAGTCACCAGCAGTGACCCAGCGCAAGGTGCCGAAGTGCGGTCCGGCAGCACGGTGATGCTGACCGTTTCGAAGGGGCCAGAGCGATACGAAGTCCCCAACGTAGTTGGAGACTCTCTCGCCGACGCCAAGAAACAGATCAAGGCGCGCAACCTCGCCGTAGGGGAGACCACCCGTAGTTACTCCGACACCATTGAGACCGGGATCGTGATGAACGTCGTGCCGGAGTCGGGTACCTCGGTTCGACCGGACACCCCCGTAGACCTGGTCGTCAGTAAGGGACTACGTCCTGTCACCGTGCCCGACCTCACCGGCGACTCCACGGCAAGCGCACAGCAGCAGCTGTCCAAGCACAACCTCAAGTACGACCAGACCGGCGAGGAGTACGACAACAAGATTCCGGCGGGCGCGATCATCAGCCAAGATCTGGCAGCTGGAACCAGCGCGGAACAGGGCAGCACTGTCTCGGTCGTCGTATCACTCGGCCCACCTCTGGTTAAGGTGCCCGACGTGCTGGACAAGCCGCTCGAAGAGGCCATCGCCGAGCTCACCGCCGCCGGCTTCAAGTACAGCACCTACGACCTGTTCGGTGTCAGCCCGCTCAACCGGGTTGCGACGCAAGACCCCGAGGGTGGAACACAGGCACCCCAGGGCAGCGTCGTTCGGCTGGGCTTGGTCTGATGGCCAGTTCAGGGCGAACGACCGTGCCGACGAGCCCCCTGGTCGGCGCACATGTCCCGGTGAGCGGCGGCTTGGCCAAACGCGGTCTCGCTTACGCCGACGAGATCGGCGCTGAGTGCGTTCAGGTGTTCGTCACCAACCCGCGCGGCTGGGCGGCCGCCAAGGGTGACCCGCTGCAGGACGTCGCATTCCGCAGGATCGTCACCGACCAGCTTCCCGCCTACGTCCACGCGTCATTCCTGATCAACCTCGGCAGCCCTGACCCTGCGATCGCCGAGAAGTCGGCAACTTCTTTAGCGCACACCATCGAGCGGGCCTGGCAGATCGGGGCGCGCGGCGTCGTCGTGCACACCGGCTCAGCTGTCTCCAAGAGACGTTACGACGACGCGATGACACAGACTCGCGATCTGCTGCTCCCGATCCTCGACGCGTTGCCTGACAACGCTCCCCCTGTGCTGCTCGAGCCAACCGCCGGGCAGGGCCAGTCGCTGTGCTCAACCCTCGACGAGCTCGACGAGTACCTGCATCGGCTGGGGCACCACCCGCGCCTCGGCATCTGCGTCGACACCTGCCACTTCTTTGCCGCCGGCCACGATCTCGCCGACGACGGTGGCATGAACGACTTCCTCGACCACCTCGAGAAGGTGCGCGGCACCGTCCCGGTCGGGCTGGTCCACGCCAACGACTCGATGGACGTCGTGGGCGCCAAGAAGGACCGGCACATGGCAATCGGCGCTGGCCACGTCGGTGCCGAGCCATTCCGGCACCTGCTCTCCCACCCGACGATGCAGCAGGTCCCCCTCGTGATCGAGACCCCAGGCAACGAGGCCGAGCATGCCGCCGACGTGGCCCTGCTGAAGTCCCTCCGCTAACCCCTGCTGGGCCATGCCACACCGGTTCGGTCATTTCGAACTGACTCCATCACCATCAGTGGACGGCGCCCTCCAACGCCAACAGCCAGCGCTTGACGGGCAGTCCGTACGCGTACCCCCCGAGTGCACCGTCGCTTCGCACGATGCGGTGGCACGGCACGAACGGCGCTACCAGGTTCTGCGCACACGCGGTGCCCGCTGCCCGCGTCGCCGCCGGACGCCCAGCCTTCGTCGCGAGGTCGGCGTACGACCACGTCTGCCCGGCCGGGACCTCTCGCATGACGTGCCAGACCTCCTGCTGGAACGGGCCACCCGGCTGACGCACGGACACCGCGTCCAACGCGGCAGCGTCGCCCGCCAAATAGGCCCGAGCCGCGCGGGAAACCTCACCTGCCGGATGCACTTCCGCGACCGACGCCGATGCCTCTGGTAGCCGCTCGACGAGCTCATCGAGCGAGCAGAAACCCGACGCCACCACAACGTCTCCATCCACAACGATGCTCCACGGCGCTACCGGTGTCTCGATCTTCCAACCCTGCCACTTCATGGCGTCTCCTCGCTGTATTGGGTCCACAGATGGACAGCCACGTACGCCCGCCACGGGCGCAGGCGTTCCACATCAAGGCCGGTCGCGACGCGTGCAAGCACCAGGTCGGTGCCTGGCCACGCATCCGGATCAGCCAAGGCACGCAAGGCCACGTACTCCGCGGTCCACGGACCTACCCCCGGTAGGGCCAACAGTCTGCGGCGCGCCTCCTGAAGGTCGTCTCCCGGCTCGAGCAGGAGCTGGCCCGACGCCGTGGCCCTAGCTGCCGCGAGCAACGTCGCCGACCGGCGTCCAGTGAGCCCGAGACCCTCCTGGCCCCCCGCCGCCAAATCCTCAGCCGCCGGGAAGAGCCGCCAAACAGCTCCATCGCGCGCAGCGATCCCGTCAACCTCGGAGCCAAATCGCTCCACAATTCGCCCGAGCAACGTCCGGGCGGCGGCGACCGACACCTGCTGTCCCACAATCGCGCGTACCAGGATCTCCCAGCCGTCAACGGCCCCAGGCACGCGTAGCCCTGGCCGGGCCAACGCCATGGCCGCCGTTGCCGGAACTTGCGACAGACCTGCCTCGATGGCGTCGATGTCGGCCGCGAGATCACAAAGGCGGCGGACTGCAACCATCGCCGGACCGATCGCTGCGAGGTCGGACGCCGTCAGCTGCACGTGCACGGCGTCCGCGCCAGGATCGAGCGCAAGGATCGCTGGCCCGGCGGGTGTCGCCAGTACGCGCACGTATCGTTGGCCGTCCGTTGCCTCGACTCCGGATATGGCGCGCGCGCCGAGAAACTCCAACAACCGCCGCCCATCCCAAGGGATTGGGACAGGCAACCTGAGCGCCAACGATCCTGCGTCTGCAGGTCGGTCCGGTCGCGTTGGGTAACGCCGCAGCTCGGTGGGATTCGCACCGTACTCCGCGCGCATCACATCGTTGAACTGCCGCAGACTGCCGAAGCCTGCGGCGAAGGCGACGTCGGTCACCGAGATCGTCGTCTGCTCCAGCAAGGTACGCGCGGTCTGCGCGCGCCGAGCTTGCGCCAGTCCTAGAGCCCCGGTGCCGACTGATGACACGAGGAGTCGGTGCAGGTGCCGTTCACTGACCGAGAGCCGCTCGGCTAAGCCAGCTACTCCCGCGTCATCGACGACACCCTGGCCGATCAAGGACAGCGCCCGCTCAACCAACCCCGTCTCGTCGGCGATATGCGGCCGAGCGGCCACCCGGTCGGGCCGACAGCGGCGACAGGATCGGAAACCGGCAGCGACGGCAGCCGCCGGCACCACGAAGTAGCGGACGTTCTCCGGTTTCGGCGTGCGCGCTGGGCACGAAGGTCGGCAGTAGATGCCGGTAGAGGTCACGCCAAGCACGAATCGGCCGTCGAACCGACGGTCCCGTGATGCCACAGCCCGGTAGAGCGACTCGGCGTCGTGGCCCGGGATCGTGACGGCAGGAGTGGCGTGACTCATAGGGACCATCAAACTCCCCTACGCCGGCGGCGACTAGCGGGAATCGGACACCGCGGCACCCAACCACCAAAAACGACGCGTTCACCCCTCCTGGCGGAACAGGCGACGCATTCATCGGCTGGCCCGTCAGCGCTTCGCGAGCATCTCCGCGACCAGGAAGGCCAGTTCCAGGCTCTGCGTTCGGTTCAGACGCGGATCGCACGCTGTCTCGTAGCGGAGCGGCAGATGCTGCTCCTCCAGACCTTCAGCACCACCCACACACTCAGTGACTTCGTCACCGGTCAGTTCGATGTGGATACCACCCGGGTGCGTTCCGAGCTCGGCGTGCACCTCGAAGAACCCCTTCACCTCCTCCACCACGTCCTCGAACCTGCGTGACTTGTGACCGGACTCGGCCGTGAACGTATTGCCGTGCATGGGGTCGCAGACCCACACGACCGGACGCCCTGTCGCTGTCACCTTCTCGACCAGGGCGGGCAGAACGTCGCGCACCTTTCCTGCGCCCATCCGGGTGATGAGCGTCAGCCGCCCAGGCACGGCGTCCGGGTCGAGACGCTCAATCAGTGCGACCGCGTCGTCCGGCGTTGTGGTCGGCCCCAGCTTGACACCGATGGGGTTACAGATCGTTGCCGCAAAGTCAATGTGGGCACCGTCGAGCTGTCGGGTTCGTTCCCCGATCCACACGAAGTGGCCAGAGACGTCGTAGGGCAGTCCGGTGCGCGAGTCGGTGCGGGTAAGGGCGCGCTCGTAGTCGAGGAGCAACGCTTCATGTGCGGCGTAGAACTCGACCCGGTGCAGCTCCTCGGGGTCGGAGCCAATCGCCCGCATGAAGGCAAGCGCCCGGTCGATGTCGCCAGCAAGTTGGTCGTAGCGCTCACCTGCTGAGCTCTCGCGGACGAAGTCGGTGTTCCATGCGTGCACCTGGCGAAGGTCGGCGTACCCACCTTGGGTGAAGGCGCGCACCAGGTTGAGCGTGGCCGCCGCTCGGTGGTAGGCCTCCACCAAGCGCGTCGGGTCGGGGATCCGGGCCTGGAGGTCCGCGCGTAGGTCGTTGACCGCGTCGCCTCGGTACGACGGGTACTCGACGCCATCGATCATCTCGAAGTCGCTCGAACGCGGCTTCGCGTACTGCCCGGCGATCCGTCCGAGCTTGACCACGGGCATGCTCGCGCCGTACGTGAGAACGACGGCCATCTGCAAGACCGTCATGAGCTTGGCCCTGATCTCGTCGGCGTTGGCGCCTGAGAACCGCTCGGCGCAGTCGCCACCCATCAGCACGAACGCTTCACCACGGGACGCGACAGCCAGACGGTCACGGAGGTCGTCGCACTCACCGGCGAAGACCAAGGGCGGCAGCGACGCCAGGCGCGCGCGGGCCTCATCCAACACGGCCGCGTCCGGCCAGTCCGGCTGCTGGGCGGCGGGCAGGTCGGGCCACGTCAGGATGTCAGGCACCCCTTAAGGGTACGGACGGTGCCCCGGCGGCGCCGTCGCCCCCCTGGGGTGGCCGTAACGGGGCAAAGGTGGCGTTCGGCGGCCCCCTCAGTGCGCGATGACCACGTCACCTGGTCATCGTGTCGGCTCAGCCGAAGAAGTCCTTGGCCTCGTCGTAGAGCTCTGGGGGAACTGTCTTGAGCTCGGCCACCGCGTCGGCGATCGGCACCAGGATGATGTCGTTGCCGCGAAGCGCCGCCATCTGGCCAAAATCGCCGTCTCGAACCGCGTCGATCGCCCTGATCCCGAACCGGGTGGCGAGCACGCGGTCACGAGCTGTCGGCGTGCCGCCGCGCTGGACGTAGCCGAGCACGGTGGTGCGTGCCTCGTGTCCCGTGCGCTGCTCGAGCCCGCGTGCCAGCCAATCGCCTATGCCGGACAGCCGCACATGACCGAACGCGTCAGTGGCACCGTCCTTGAGCACCATCTCGCCGCCCTTGGGCACCGCCCCTTCTGCCACGACGATGATCGGCGCGTACCCGCGCTCAAAGCGCGTCTCGACCCACCCGACGACCTCGTCCATGTCGAAGTTTTGCTCGGGAATCAAGATCACGTTGGCACCTCCAGCGATGCCGGAGTGCAGCGCGATCCATCCGGCGTGGCGCCCCATCACCTCCAGGATGAGGGTGCGTTTGTGCGACTCCGCCGTGGTGTGCAGCCGGTCGATGGCATCGGTCGCGATCTGCACTGCGGTGTCGAATCCGAAGGTGACATCGGTTGCCGCGAGGTCGTTGTCAATCGTCTTCGGGACGCCGACGACATTCACACCGGACTCGTAGAGCTTGGCGGCAACACCGAGGGTGTCTTCGCCACCGACGGCGATAAGAGCGTCCACTCCGAGGTCAGCGATCGTGGCACGCACGGCGTCCAAACCGCCCTCCTGCTTGAACGGGTTTGTTCGTGAAGACCCGAGAATCGTTCCACCCCGGGGAAGGATGCCGCGGACAGCATTGATGTCGAGGGGCTTGGTCTTCCCCGTCAGTGGCCCGTGCCACCCGTCCGCGAATCCGACGAAGTCCATGCCGTAGTCGCTGGCGCCACGCCGCACCACGGCCCTGATCACACAGTTGATCCCGGGGGCGTCTCCCCCACCAGTTAGGACGCCGACGCGCATGGACTTCTCCCTTGGTTGTCGCACAGGAACAGGACTCACAAGATGAGGCCGCGCGACCGTGTTGTCGCCTGCGCCCTAGCCTAGGGTCTGCCTTATGTCAGTCCTGGTGATCGACGCGGGCACTACCGGGGTGACTGCGCTGATCGTCGGACCCGGCGCCGAGGTGGAGGCACGCGGCTACCGCGAGTTCCCTCAGCACTTCCCGCAGCCTGGCTGGGTCGAGCACCGCCCAGACCAGATCTGGACGGCGACACTCGAGGCCGCCAAGGACGCGCTCACCGCCGCACCATCGACACCGACCTGTGTCGGCATCACCAACCAGCGGGAGACCGTCGTCCTGTGGGACCGAGAGACCCTCGACTCGCCGCGTCCCGCGATCGTGTGGCAGGACCGCCGAACATCGGGTATGTGCGAACAGCTTCGGCAGGACGGTCACGAGCGGATGGTCCGCAACACCACCGGGCTACGTCTCGACCCCTACTTCTCAGCGACGAAGCTCAGCTGGATCCAGAACAACCAACCGCAGATCTGGGCCGGAGTCACCGAGGGACGGACGGCCATCGGCACCATCGACTCGTATCTCGTCGCCCGGATGAGCCGCGGGTTGCAGCACATCACTGACGCGTCGAACGCTTCGCGGACTTTGCTGTTCGATATCCACTGCGGCGCCTGGTCCGCCGAGCTGTGCTCATTGTTCGGGGTCCCCATGGATGCACTTCCTGCGGTCGTCCCGTCGTACGGAGACCTCGCACGCACCGACCCGACCTGCTTCCTGAGTCTCGATCTCCCGATCACCGGGATCGCTGGCGACCAACAAGCCGCGCTCTTCGGTCAGTGCGCCTTCGAACCGGGTGACGCCAAGTGCACCTACGGCACCGGCTCGTTCGTGTTGGTGAACA
Source organism: Actinomycetes bacterium (assembly GCA_027118455.1). Taxonomy (GTDB): domain Bacteria; phylum Actinomycetota; class Actinomycetes; order JAHEKZ01; family JAHEKZ01; genus JAHEKZ01. Next base: position 27,519 of record JAJAYZ010000015.1, on the reverse strand, counting down.
CCGGCGAGTACGCCGTCGATTCGCACGCCGGCCTGCTCACCACGGTGGCCTTCGGTGCACCCGACGGCACTCTCACGTATGCCCTGGAGGGCTCGGTCTTCGTCACCGGTGCAGCCATCCAATGGCTGCGAGACGGCCTGGGCGTCATCGACGCTGCGCACGAAGTCAACGACTTGGCGGCCTCAGTGGCCGATGCCGGGGGCGTTGTGTTCGTTCCGGCACTGACTGGCCTCGGCGCGCCTGACTGGGACCCGTCTGCCCGAGGTGTCGTTGTCGGCATCACCCGCGGAACCACGGCAGCTCATCTGGCCAGGGCGACGCTCGATGCCATCTCGTTCCAGGTACGCGATGTCGTCGACCTGATGGTTGCCGAGGCCGCGCTCTCGCTGCCGGGCTTGGCAGTGGACGGCGGAGCCAGCGCCAGTGATCTCCTCTGCCAGCTTCAAGCCGACCAACTGGGCGTCCCGGTACTTCGTCCAGAGGTAATTGAGACCACCGGCCTCGGAGCGGCGTTCCTCGCCGGGCTGGGTGCAGGGGTCTGGGAGTCGCGTGCCGAACTGGTCGGCTCGCGCCGCATCGAGCGAACCTTCACCCCAGGGCGGCGCGACGAGGCCGCGCACCGGCTCTGGCGAGCGGCTGTCGAACGCGCCAAGGGCTGGGCGCTCGAAACGTGATCCTTCCGCTGCGCTGCTTCGGGCTCGGCCCGGTCCGGTCCGTCACCCTGGCGTCAGGCCGCGGGGACTGCGGCGCGATCGTCGGCGTCCTCAGGTGGCGCCGGTGCCGGACGCGGTTCCTTGACGCGCGAGGCGTAGACGTCGATGTACTCCTGGCCGGACAGCTCCATCAACTCGTACATGAGCTCGTCGGTGACGGACCGCAGGACGAACCGGTCGCCCTCCATGCCCTCATATCTGGAGAAGTCGAGTGGGGTGCCGATTCGAATGCCCACCCGAGCGATGCGCGGCAGGATCTTCCCGGGCGGCTGAATGTGACGGGTGTTGATCATGGCCACCGGGATGATCGGCACCTTGGCCTCCAGCGCCATGCGGGCAACGCCGGTCTTGCCACGGTAGAGCCGTCCGTCCGGTGAACGGGTGCCTTCGGGGTAGATCCCCAGCAGGCTCTCGCCGCCGATGACCCGCAGACCGGCGGCGATGGCAGCCTCGCTGGCCCGACCTCCGGTGCGGTCAACGGGCACCTGCCCGGCCGCGGCCAAGAACCACGCGATGAACCGACCCTTGATCCCCTTGCCGGTGAAGTAGTCGCTCTTGGCCAGGAACGTGATGCGTCGGTCAACCATCAGGGGCAAGAAGATCGAGTCGGAGAACGACAAGTGGTTGCTGGCCAGGATCGCCGGGCCATCATCAGGGATGTTCTCGATTCCCTGGACCCAGGGACGGAAGAGAAGGCGCAGCCACCAACCGACGAACACGTACTTGGTCAGCCAGTAGAGCAACTCTGCTCCCTTCCCGGTCCAAGCCCCAGCAGGGTACGCCCCGAAGGAGCGGGTCGGGGGTGTGTGCAGGTCAGCCTATTGACCTTGGGCCGGCCGGGGCAACGTCCGGTCGGGTGGCCGGACCCGCCGGGGCGTGCCTCAGCGACCTTGGGCGTGCCACGATGAAGGCCGTCCCAACACTGGAGGAGCATCCGTGGTCGCTCGCCCCGGCGCCGAGCCGTTTCGTCACGATGGCGGTCCGGTCGGCGCCCTGCTCTGCCACGGTTTCACCGGGTCGCCTGCGTCAATGCGCCCATGGGCCGACCATCTGGCGTCCGCCGGGTTGTCGGTGCGGCTTCCGCTGCTGCCAGGTCACGGGACCGAGTGGCAGCAGTTGCAGATCACCCGTTGGCCCGACTGGTACGCCTGCCTGGAGCGTGAACTGCTCGACCTTGCGCAACAGTGCGAGCACGTCTTCGTCATGGGCCTGTCCATGGGCGGGACGTTGACGCTACGGCTGGCACTTGAGCGCCCTGAAGTCGTCTCGGGCATCGCCGTGGTGAATGCGTCGGTGCACTCCAAGAACCAGGCGCTGCGCGCGCTGCCCGTGCTGCGCCACGTCAAGGCGACCGTCCCCGGTATCCGCAACGACATCAAGAAGCCCAACCAAGATGAACTGGCCTACCCCAAGGTGCCGCTACAAGCTCTGCACTCCCTCACCGAACTGTGGGAGGACGTCGCTCCGCGGCTCGGCCGCATCAACTGCCCGATGATCGCTTTCGGCAGCGACGACGACCATGTCGTCGAGCCGAGCAACTCCGTCGAGATCGTGCAGGGGGTCAACTCGAAGGACGTCACGTTTATCCCACTGCATAACAGCTATCACGTGGCCACCCTCGACAACGATGCCCCGCTGATCTTCGAGCAGAGCCTGGCATTCGTGCAGCGGATCTCGACGCACCAGGCCACCGCGTGGGACGCCACCGGGCTGCAGTCGTGAGCAACCCCCCAGACGACACCGGAGATCAGGACGATGCGCACGCCATCGATGCCGCCTTCGACGAGATCGTCGCCAACATCGACCGACCAGGCACCGCTGCCTCATCGGCGCCATGGCCAGCGGCCGAGGAAGCCACCGTCGACCCAACGCCGCCGCCACCGGTCACCCCAACTCCGCAGCGCACGCCACAAAGTGAATGGTCGGAATGGGACGACATCCGCGTCCCCCCGGCCGAGCCTCCCGTCGAGCCGGCCGACGAGGACGAGGGCCACTACGTCCCCCCGCCGCCTCCCCCGCTACCGAAGGGCGACCCCGCCGGCCGTTGGGCGTGGGCGGGTGCCATCGGGGCGCCGATCCTTGCGATCGTGCTGCCGATTCTCGGCTGGAGCCTTGACGGACTGACCGGCATCGCTCTCGTCGTCGCCTTCCTCGCCGGCTTCGGCACCCTCATCTCACGGCTGCGTCCCGGTCCGAGAGTTGACGAAGGACCCGACGACGGCGCCGTCGTCTAACGGTCCGCGTCGCTTTTCGCTGCCCTTGCAACGACCAATGCCCACCAGATCAGCAGTGCCTGAAGCGGGAGCCGGGCCAGCGTTGCCACCTGACGCACCGCGGAGTCATCACGGGCGTCCCATGCCATTTGAAGATTGCCGGGGAAGACGAGGACGAAGAGTGCCACCGCCGCAAGGGCCGCTGGCCGACGGGTTCTCCTCGGAATGAGGGCAGCGCCAACCACGATCTCGGCCACGCCGGAGCCGTAGACCCATACACCAGGATCACCGAGGGCTTCGGGGATGAGCGGCCGGTAGAACTGCGGTGCGATGAAGTGCATCAGCCCGGCAAGCGTCAAGAACCCGGCCAGGAAGGCCCAGGCTCCTGGAGCACCCTTGACCCTCATACCGAGTTTGGCACTGCTGGCGTTGGCCAAACTGGCCCCGGGCTCACCACGGGCTCAGCAGTTCGACGAGCCCAGCGTCCGGCACCGAGCTCCACGTCGGCAGCTCGCGCGACGCGAAAATCAGCGCCCGGCATTCGGCCTCGATCTCAAAGGCCCGCAGCAGGCGAACGTCCAGCAGCGGCTCTTGTCCGTAGGCGATCAGCGTTGCCTCGTAGCGTTCGAGAACGGTCTCGCGTACCGCACCCACCCAGGTCGGCACCCGTTCAGCCGGCACGTGTTCGCCGCCGCCGACCATGCGTCGCAACGCGCCGTGCGCCACATGCGTCACCTCGCGAAGCAACCGGGCGACGTCCATCACCGCCAAGTGTGGCCCCTCCGCAGCACGAACCGCCAGCGGGTCAAGAACGAGCCGGTCGCCCCTCACCAGAAACTGCTCGAGGCTGCCCAACGGCACGGCTGGAAGCATCCACGCCCCGGTGGCGTGCGCCAGCTCGGCGAATGAGCTGCGCAGATCATCCATGTGCGAGCGCAGAGTCTCTCGGACATCAGGTTCAGTGAGCACCACGGCTGCGGAGAGCACGTCTTTGGCTCGGCGGTCCAGCAACTCGGCGTCGTCAGCGTCCATCACCGTCAGCGGCTCGGGCATCTCAGAGGATGGCGTAGCAAGAGCATGGTGGGCTCGGGCGAGGGTCTCTCCGAGGGTGGTGGCAAGGCAGAGAGTGCTGTCGACGGTGTCGGCACCGCGCAGGTGCCTGGTCGCCTCTCGGTTGAACACCTGGGCCACCGAGGTCTCCGACGCGACGTCGGCGACCAGCACCACCGAGGCCACTGACTCAGCACTGTCGGCCGAGCTCCAGGCAACGTCGAATCGGCCGCCGACGACGAGATCTGGGGCCGTGTGACCGATCTGCCGCCAGGGCTGCGGCGATGGGGTGCCGAGCCGATCGGGCCGCAGCATCAGCCGGACGCGGTACGCGCCGGCGACCTCGAGCGCCTCAGCCCAGGAGGACGCTGACATTGGTTCCTCTATCAAGGAGCCTTGGAGCGACGCGGCGTCCAATGGCTCCACCACCCTCACCTGCCATCCCCGCTCGCCAGCGGGATGCAGCCCGAGGGCGACCAGGGCGGTCGCCCACCCGTCGCCAGCACGGGCCCGACGAGTTTGCTGCCCGTCGTCGACGAGCGGCAGCACGTGGAAGTGGTCCTCGTCGTCGGCGGCCAGCGCCAGCCAGCAGGCCGGGACGGCGTCCGGCAGTGGCAGAGCGTCAACAAGGGTGAGCCGGTCCGGTGCCGCGCTGCCGTGGGGCAGCAGCAAGCGCGGCGGCACCTGTGCGACGCGCTGCGCAAAGCTGTCCGGCACCAGCCTCGTCCCCTTCGTCCCCGTGGCGATGTGATCTTCGTTGGTCGGGCTACCGGCCCCAGCCCACCACATCGGCGATCACCGGGCGGTGATCCGTGGCAGCGCGAAGGTCCGATTCGTGCAGTATTTCGAGGGGTGAGACCGGTGTCACCTGCCAATCGGCGGGAACGAGGATCGTGTCGATCCGCCTCCGCGGGTTGGTCGTCGAGAAGGTCGCCAGGTTCGCCGCTGCTCCGACGTCCTGATGCCCGGTCGCCAAGGCTTGCCAAGCCGGGCCGTTTGAGCCCTCATTGAAGTCGCCGGCGATCACCGACGGTCCAGCCCCCACCCACCGAGCGATCTCAGATGCGTGCAACTGGCGCTCATCCGCATCGAGGCCGAGATGGAGTGATCCGGCCACAAACCTGCGGTCACCGAGCGACAACTCCGCCGTTGCGAGCCCACGCTGGTGCAGGCGAGGCGTCTTGGTGAGCAGGTGGCTACTCGGGGCATTGACCTCCACCCGCAGAGTCGTGAGCAGAGCGACCCCGGCGGCCGGGCGTCCGCCGGAAGCGACGACGAGCCCCGCCGCACGAGCGAGGGCGGCGAGCTTGGACTGGGCCCGTAGGAAGCGGGGCGCCTCCTGGACATAAAGGACATCCGGAGCGCAGGTTTGGAGGATTCGGACGACTGCTGACCTGTCGTCCCGCAAAGAGCGGATGTTCCAGGTCATCAGGCGTAGCGGGTGAGACAACTCTGCTCCAAACGGGTGAACGTGGGGGGTATCCTGACCGATGGCTCAACGCTAGAGGACACTTGCGCTGATCACCTTGATAGACCGTATGGGCGAATGTCGCCCCAGAGGGGGCCCGATGATCGCTCGCTTCCGACCGAAGCGGCGCTCCGAGGACGGCGCCGCAGCAGTGGAGTTGGCGTTGGTCCTCCCGATCCTGCTCCTGCTCGTCTTCGGCATCATCAGTTTCGGTATCATCTTTGCCCAGCAACTCGCTGTGAACAACGGCGTCCGCCAGGGGGTTCGCTCAGCTGTCGTAGCCGGAAACATAACGCAGCAGACCTGCGGCCAGGTGCTGTCCAGCATCCAGTCGGCAAGTGGGCCAACGATTGGAATGTCGACCGGTGACGTAAAGGTGCAAGTGCAGCGGGTCCCGTCCACGGGCCCCCCCTTCAACTGTTTCACCGCAGCCACCAAGACTGCCACGGGCGCGAACATCAACAAACGCGTGTGCGCGGAGGGGACCGGAGTTGAAGCCTCCATCAAAGCTACATCTGAGTACGAAACGAAGCTGCTTACCGGGCTTCCTTTCATGACATCACCCACCTTCACTCTGACAGCAACGGCGGTGTATCGATGCGAGTTCAGCAGCTGACCACGGGGCACCAGCGTGATCAAGGCGCGATCGCCATAGTTGTGGCGATCTGCGCCGTCCTGCTTTTCGGAATGGCCGCTTTCGCTGTCGACTTCGGCAATGTATTCGCGAACAAGCGTCAGCTGTCTGTCGCTGCGGATGCCTCAGCCCTCGCAGCAGCTCGCGCGGTCAACGCCAAGATCCCCGTCGGAGGTTCGTGTAATCCCGCTTCCCTCCAAGCGACGGCAGACAGCGCTGCGAGGTCCGCGAACAGCGAGAACGACTTGAGGGGCGACTCGGTCGTCACGTCGGTGGAAGTGGCTTGCACCCCCGAAGGGATCGTCGAAGTGACGGTCAAGAACCAACGTTCGGTGGAAACCTTCTTTGGCGGCATATTCGGCGCCAACGGCTATGTCCCCAACACATCGGCGACTGCGCAGCTCTACGTACCGGCAGGCGTCTCCGGTCTGCGGCCCATTGCAGCGTGCCAGGCCACGGTGTTGAACAACTACAAGCCAGGCGAGACACCGCCCGTCGCCAATGCTTTTCTTGTCAACGTGTCCAATGACTCCGCGATCTGCGGCGCTGGCGCGCCAGGGCAATGGGGATTCACCAACTTTCTCGACCAAGGCTCGTTCGGTACGTACAACGACGCGGGCGCGCCTGCGTACAACCCTAACGAGACATGCACGCCAGGCAGCCCCAGCAGCGGCGGTAACGCGGGTTGCCAGAGCAGCTGGACAGCGGATGGTTATGGCGGCCCGGTGTACTTTCCGAACCCGGCGCTCGGCGGCAACACAGGCCTGGCGAACTCCTCCACGTGGCGTGCATCCTTCGACGACCTCGTGAACAAGACGATCCTGCTACCTGTCGCTGATAGGTATACCGATGGCCCGGGCATTGACCGCCTGAACGTCACCGGAGTCGTGGCCGTGGTGGTGTGTTCAGCCAACCGTGGCGGAAGCGTTGTCCAAGGTACTCTCCCGCCCGAATGCTCAGGGCGTTGGCTACCGCCGCCTGGCAGCCTCGATCTCGCCACCTGGACGGGGTACAAGAACAACGAGGGCGGCCTCTGGGTCGTCCCTGTCTCGTACGCTACTTCTGGTGTGGTTGACCCGCGCGCCGGCTGTCGTATTGGCGATCCGAAGTGCGATTTTGGTACGCGCGCGGTGCGCCTCTACCGCTAGCCGCTACCGCACCAGGCCGCGTGCCCCTTCACCAGGTTTGACGTTCTTCGACGAGTCGAAGGCAACGTTCATGGTGGCGTTGTTGCCGTCGAAGTTGAGCCCGCCCACAACAATCAAGGACGCAAACGGCACATCGCTTCCACCGTTGCCGCGCAAGTCCAAGGTCGCGTTGACGCCGTAGATGGTGCCGGAGACCGTTGACGTACCGTTTCCGGTCAGCCGCATGTCGGCGTTGTTGTATCGGTCATAGACGATGGCCCAGCCGTACAGCTCCTCCGGCTGCGTCGGAACAGTGGCCTTCGAGGGCGCGGTGATCACATAGCCGCCATTTCCAGAGATCTTGATCCCACCGCCCGTTTCCCCGGGGCTGGTCACGGTGCCAGGGCCGCAAGCCGCGGGTGTCGTACCCGATCCACAGGTGAAGTAGAACGTCACACCGTTGGCCTGAAGCTGGCCCGCGTTTCCGGCCAGCTCAAAGTCACCGGTAAAGACGTAAAGCCCTGGCTGCATCACACACGGGGCGCTGCTGGTGCTCTTGTAACCAGCGTAGATCCCAGGACCGTCGGCACAGGGGTTCACCTTCGGGCTGAGGGTCTGTTGTGTCGCAAACGGGAGCTGGTAGGAGGCCAGCGGGTCGACGATCTTAGGTTGCCCGGTCTGACCCTTCCCTCCTTGGAAACTCGAGATGCTTCCTTTCACCGTCCCTGACACATACGCGTTCCCGCCGTCGAGTGTTTGGGTACCGTCATCGCCGGTGACATACCCGGCAAGGGACCCGGCGTAGCCGTTGTTCTTGATGTTGACGTTGCCGTTGAACCACATGTTCCCACCGGAGACCGTCAGGTTGCCGTTTTGGATCGACTGAGTTCCGCTACCGAGCACACAGAAGGTGCAGATGTTCTTGCCTCCAGGATCGAGCCTCGCCTGAGCCAAAGCCCCGATGCTGACGCCGGTGTAACCGAAGACACCGCCGAACATCGACGGCTGCTTGCGCAACGGCACGACGACGAGTACCTGCTTGGGATATAGGAAGGAGTCGAAGGAAATGCAACTGCTCCCAGTCCCAGGGAACTGGAAGGGCAACGGCTCGTTGTTGACGCAGCCTGCCCACTCCGCGTCGGTTGTTCCGTAGTTCTTGGCTGCGTAGGACTTGGCTGCATCTACGGCCGCCTGAAAATCTCCGGGCTTGTTGAGGTTCGGGGCCGTTGTCGCATAGAGGGCGTTCGCGGCGGCCAGCGAAGCTGAGTCCGCGGTGTTCTGCGCCTGACGACGATTGTCGCGGGCGATGCCGAGGTCGACGACCAGCGCGGCTATCCCAAAGAGCATCACGGATAGGACGGCTGTCAAGACCGCAACAGCCCCACCATCCTCTCGGATGCGCGACATCATCGGCACCACGTCCAGTCCGCTCCAGCCGGCGCGGTCTCCTCACCACCGGTGAAGAGCGGAGCCGGGGTTGCGTTCTCGATCGACATCTGGACTTCGCTGCGAATAATGCGGTCGTTGGGCAGCGGGACGATCCCGGTCCCGATCCCCACCTTCAACTGCGAGCAGACGATGAGCGGCTTGCCACGGAACCAGCCCTCTGGAGCGATCACCTTGACCGCTGGGTCCCCGGTGATTCCGCTAATCCGGTCCTGGGCAGTGCACATGAGTTTCTTTGAGTTGTCATCACCGGTTGCACCGGTCAAGCCACAACTTGTGGTGTCACCGAAGTTGGCAACGACACCCTGACGGGCCGCCTCGCGAACACCCTGACGGGTGGAAAGTGAGTCGGAGAACCAAAGTCCGTACTGGATGATGCCGAAGACCAGGAGCAGCAGGACAGGTGCAACAAGGGCGAACTCCACGGCGGTAGCCCCGTGGTCTCGTCGTCCCTGAATCGTCCTTCTCAGTCGCTTCATGATTCCCTCCGCGCGGGAGCCCAACAGCGCCCGTCCCAGAGGCGCCATCGGCAGGATTTGGCGTCTTCTTGAGATTCGCGAAGCCAAGTCCCCCGTGCTCAGAGCATGGATACTACGGAGAGTGACGCTCTACTACTGGCCGTCATGGCGGGCGAGCATGGCGGCCCCGACCACGCCTGCTGCATTGCCGAGCTCAGCAGCCACGACCCGCGGCAGCGGACGGCGGCCTGCACCCATCACCGACGAGGCCAACGCACGTCGCGCTGGGTCGAGTAGTAAGTCGCCAGACTCGCTCACTCCCCCGCCAACCACGATCAGCTCGGGGTCCAAGACAGCAACCAGGCTGGCCAACCCCCGACCGAGCCACTCCCCAACGTCTTCCAGCGCCGCGAGCGCCAGGGGGTCTCCCTTCGCGGCCGCCCTCGTGATACCCGGCCCGCCGACCTCCGGATCGCCCCCGCGCTCGACGTAGTGAGATACGAGCGCCGTGCCGCTGGCATATCTTTCCCAGCAGCCCCGGGATCCGCAGGGACACGCACGCCCATCGATCACGACCGTGATGTGGCCGGCCTCGCCGGCGAAACCGTGGTACCCCCGGTACATCCGATCTCGCAGAATGAGGCCGGCACCCAGGCCAGTGCCCAACGCGACGAAGAGCATCTCGCCGGCACCACGCCCAGCTCCACACTCGTGTTCGGCCCAGGCAGCGGCATTCGCGTCGTTATCGATGAAGACCCGAGTGCCCAGTGCGCCGCAGAGATCCTGAGCGAGCGGTTCTCCGGCCAGCGGCAGATGCGGCGAGAACAAAACACTGGAACCATCAGCTGCGACGTTCCCGGCGATCGCCAGCCCGACGCCCGACATCTCCACGCCTTCGCGCACCTCAGTGACCGCCGAGACGATCCCGGCGACCAACCCCGCGTAGTCGGCTGACTCGGTCTCAGCTCGACTGCGCCGCATGATGGCGCCGGCGTCGTCAACCAGCACGGCAGCCACCTTCGTTCCGCCAACGTCGACACCAACGGTGTAGGCAGCCATCAGTCGATGTCGATTCGTTCAACATCGGGACGGCCGGGGTCGCTCCAACGCTTCTCTTGGTCGGCGACCGCGGCCCGAAGGGCAGCCAGGATCGACTCGGCGGCCTTGCCGAGCTGCTCAACGACTTCTGGGTGGTGTTCGCGAACGGCGCTCAACGTGAGGCAGACCGGGCACGCCTGGCACTCGGCGCTGCCCGTGGCGATCGGGGTGTCCGGGACGCCGCGCGCGTCGAGCCAGTCGCGCAGCGCATCCATCAACCTTCCGGCCTCATGCGCAGCACTCCCCAATGGCTCCCGTTCACTCATGGGTGTACCTCCGAGCCTCGAGGAAACTGGTCAGGGTCTGGTTGGAACCTGATCTCCAGACGCCCATCCTCGACGTGGGCTCCGCGTACGTGGCAACGCCGCAGCGCGCTAGGCAGCGCCAACACTCGTCGGCGCCCTGACACCGTGACGACAAGGTCGTCGCCCACTCGGGTGAGGTCAAGCGAGTCCTTGTCGACCAACGGAAGCGCGAGCGTCATGACGAACCCGCTGCCCACTTGCCGCACCTGCAGGAAGTCAGCGGCCGCAACTGTCGCAAGGGGGTCGGCACTCCCGTAGACGATCGCCCCGAGACTGGCCAGGGCCTCGGCTCCGACTGGTTCAGCCGGGAGGTATCCGGCGGTGTACATCGGCAAGGGTTCGAACGAGTCGACGACCTCCCGGAGCTGACGGCGTTGCGTCTGGGCCCAGCCGGTACGCCATGGGTCGTCACCGCCATCGAAGACTCGATTCGCGATCACCCCATCGACGCGATAGCCATACAGCGCCAGCTGCGTCAGAGTCCGACGCGCCTCGGCGACCACGACGGACTCAGGAGTCAGAACCAAACGCACGGTGGTCTCAGGTGCGCGCAGCACCTGCTGCACGTCGAGCAACTGACCCTGCAGGCGCTCGGCAGCGGCCCACACCTCGGCGTTCGGCGCGGGAAGACCCACCGCAGGACCGAGCAGAGGTCGGAGCGCACGCACGACGCGACGCTCAGCCGGTAGTGCTTTGCTCAGGTACCAGTCGAGAGCCTCGGGCAGCGCCAACAGCCGCAGCGTCTCCGCCGTGGGGGCGCAGTCGACAATCACCGCGTCCCACCGACCGCTGCGTACGTGGTCACGTACCTCGATCAGGGCCAGCAGCTCTTCAGCGCCCGGCAGAACGGTCAGTTCTTCAGCGCGCAGGCTGTCGAAGCCAGCGGAGCCGAGCAACGACGTCAGGTAACCCTGCAGATCGCCCCAGGAGTCCTGGAGTCGGCGCTGCGTGTCAACGTGACCGACGTAGAGCCCGGACGCCACCTCGGTCGGTTCTGCGTCGACCCCACAGGAGAAAGCGTCAGCCAGTGAATGGGCGGGGTCGGTCGAGAGCACGAGGGTCTTGCGGCCGTTAGCAGCGACCGTGGCCGCGGTGGCTGCCGCGAGGGTGGTCTTTCCCACACCGCCCTTGCCGGTGAAGAGCACTACTCGCACGGAGCACCTCCTTGTCGGCGCAGCCTAGTCGTGGCCCCACAGGTGTTTTGCAGCGATCGTCAGGCGCCTTCGACGCGGCGTTTGAGCTCCCTCAGCGCGGTATCGGTGACCACTTTCTCCGCCTTGCGGCGCAACAGGCCGATCATCGGCATCTTCAGGTCGAGCGTCAGCACGTACTCCACGACCGTCCCCGCCTCGCCCTGGTCGGTCAACCGATAGCTGCCGTCCATGGCGGTCAGCATCTGAGCCTCGACCAAGGTCCAGCTGACCGACTCGTCGCCGCGCCAGGTGTACTGCAGCGTGTAGGTGTCCTTGACAACGCCGGCGTCGAGCACGAACGTCGCTCGAGAGGGTCGGCCCTCGTCATCCCGAGAAAGCACCTCAACCGAGCGGACCGATCCGGCCCACTCTGGGTACGACTCGAGAGCGGCTATCTCGCCCATCACCACAGAGGGAGTCGCCTCGATCACGATGGTCGAGGACGTCTGCTCGCTCATGGGTGCTCCAGGCCGTGCGTCAGCGGTGAACACACCGAGCGTATCGGCCCTAGAAGATGGCGCCGAGCACGGTCAGAACCAAGAAGCTGACGGCGCCGACGAGCACCATCCCGCCGACCATCACCGCAATGCGAGTCGACCTGTCCTCCAGCCGGTCAACGATCTGGGCCGTCACGTCGCTGCGCCGATGCTCTGCCGCGAGCATCGAGAACATGACATCAAGGTCGCTGACCTCGACAGCCGACTTGTCGTCAGTGGTGTCGACGGGCTCTTCGGGAGATGACACAGCCAGATGGTTGCTGGCCCGGTCCAACCGCAGATCGCCTACCGGTGTGGCTGGGGCCGACTCGATGACGGGGTCAGCAACGGGGGGCTCTGGTGCTTCAGAGCGCCCAACCACCTGCTCCAAAGGCGCGGTCAAGGGATCGAACGACGGTTCAACGCCCGCGTAACAGAGCGAGCACCAGTCCTGCTCCGCGCGCAACTGAGCGCCGCACTGACCGCATGACAAGGTGGTACTCACGAAGGTTTCCTCGGCACCGTCGGGTCGGGCCTTGACGGCAAAAGCACTCTCCAGTTGCGAACGCCCCGACAGGCCCATCAACCTAGGGGTCCGAGTGGCCGAAGGGGGGACGATGAGCGCAGTCGTGGAAGCCCGAGGACTCACAGTGTCGTTTGGGCCCGTCGTCGCGGTGGACGGCTTCGACCTCAGCGTGCCGGCCCGGGCAACGCTGGCACTGGTGGGACGCAACGGAGCGGGCAAGTCAACGACGCTCAAGGTCCTCGCAGGGGTCCTCCCCCCCACCACAGGAACGGTGCGGGTGGCCGGGATCGACGCCGTCCGCCATCCCGACCAAGCACGTACGAGGGTCGGGTACTGCCCGGACGTCGGCGGACTCATTCCGCGCGCGACACCCTGGGAGCATCTCCAGCTGGCCGCGACCATGCGCAACATGGGTGCCGACTGGGAGAAGCGCGCCGAAGACCTTCTCGACCGCTTTGACCTGCTCGGGGTGGCCGACCGCATCACTGCGGGCTTCTCGCACGGGATGGGTCGACGAATGTCGGTCGTACTCGCGGCGTTCCATGAACCAGAGGTGCTGCTGCTCGACGAACCCTTCGACGGAGTTGACCCTCTTGGCGTCGAGGCAACGATGGATGTCATCGCCGAACTTCGGGCAACTGGATCAGCCGTGCTGGTCTCGACACACCTGCTCAACCTGGCCGTCGAGGCCTGCGAACAAGCCGTCGTCTTGCGCCGCGGGCAAGTTGTCGCAGCAGCTCCAGCCTCAGAACTCGCCGGTACAGCAGGCGCCGAGCGCTACCGCGCATTGCTGACCTCATGACGCCACCTGGCGATGTCGGGTCCAGCCGACAGCTGCTCGCCCTGCTCCGCCTTCGCTGGAGGATGATCCGGTCGCGGCCGCTGCGAGCGGCTATTGCCGCGATTACGCTGTTGCCAGCCGCCCTGGTCGTCGCAGGCTTGTTCGGTATGCAACCCCTTCCTGACGACCAGACCTTCAATCTGTCCCTGGCCACCCCAACGTTCTATGTCGGATTCCTGGTGCTCGCAGTGCTCGCTCCGCTGGTGTCTGGTGGCGGCTACGAGCTCTACCCGCCCGACCAGCTGGTGGCCTACTCAGTGAAGCCCTCGACGGTGTTCCGCGGAACGCTGGTGCTGCTCCCGTCAACCTGGCGTGGATGATCAACGTGGTCGCGCTCTTCGTGATCACCGGCTTTGCCACCGGAGAACTGGCCTGGGGGGGCACCTCGCGCTCGTTGCTGACCGTCAGCGCCTTCATCGGGGCCGTCACCATCGCCGGCCACACCATCGGCTGGCTGGTGATGGGGATCCGACAAACGCATCGCGGACGCCTCGCCACCAATGCAGCCGGCGCCCTCGCTGTCACAGCGGGGCTGCTGATCCTCTGGACCGACAACGTGATCCCGCTGCTCGACAACTCGCCGACGAGGTACGTCCTCAGTGCCGCATTCGACGGCTACCAAGGCAACTACGGCCCTTGGCTGATAGTTGTCGGGGTCCTGGTAGCAGGCGGAGCCGTCCTTCTGCTCATGGGAGATGCCGTCACCGGCTGGGCGCTGCGGCGCTCTGGCGACCACGCCGACCGAACCAGTTCACGGGCGCTCCCTCGGCGTCGCTGGTCGCACAGCGTCCTGTACTCACTGCTTGCTGTCGATCATGCGAGCGTGTGGCGGTCGACCCCACTCCGGCGCGGAGTGCTGGTGCTGGTCATCGTTCCCGGTGTCGTTTCGGCCCTTGCCGGCATGAGCTGGCAGTCGCTGATCTTGGTTCCGGGGCTGATCGCTGCTGGGGCCGGGCTGCTCTTCGGGATCAACGCCTTCACCCTGGACTCAACGGGCTCGGTCTGGCTCTCGACTCTGCCTGGATGGGCGTCTCCCGCCTTCCTGGCGAAGTCCCTGGTGTTTCTCGAGGTGGCCATGGGCGCGGTGCTCTCCGCGCTCATCGGCGGGTCACTTCGGGCTCACCCGCCGAACGCGGCATCGGAGGTGACGGGGGCGATGATGTCTGCGCTCAGTTGCGCGGCCATCGTCGTCGCCCTCGGCATGCGCTCATCACTGCGCAACCCGCATCGCGCCGACCTTCAGGGCCCACGGGACACCCCGGCAACACCGGGAGTCATGGCCGCCCAGTCGATGCGTTTCGCCCTCGTGACCGCCTTCACCAGCCTCTACTTCCTCATGCTCGCCTACTCCGGTCTGTGGTGGATGCCACTCCTGGGGGCCGTTCCGGTGCTCCTGCTGAGCGCGCTGCACTGGTACCGCACTGGTCAAGCGTGGGCGCATCCCCACGTCCGCGCCTCGGTCGTGCTGACGGTCGCAGGTGGCTAGGCGTGAGAACTAGTCATTAACTACTAGGTACAAGTTGGCATGCCCCCGACGTAACGAACAACGCGCATGGCACGATTCGGTCATAGCGGCAGATGTCGCCTAGGGGAACTCTGCGAACTCGGGGACTAGCCATGCGACAACTAAGGCGTCACGACGCCTTCGTTGTCGCTGTGTTGGAAATTGTCCGCCTTGTTCCCTCAACCGTGGGCTCCACACTCCGATAGAGGTCGTATGGGACGTAGAACACTTTTGCTCATTGCCGCTCTGGTGGTTGCCGCGCTCGGCACGGTGCTCATCTTCGTGTACGTCACGAACGCCGACGACCGAGCGCAGGCTGACGCTGCGCCAGTCGACGTGCTGGTCGCGACGCAACAGGTCGCCGCGGGCACCAACGCAACTGACGCGTCGAACGACGGTGCCTTCGAGATCCAGACGGTGCCTGCCTCGGCCGCTCCACAAGGCGTGCTGTCCGACATCACGATCATCTCCGACCAGGTGGCGTTGGCCCCGATCTTCCCGGGGCAACAGATCTTGGCGCAGATGTTCGGGCCACCGGGAGCCGCCGCGTCGGGCCTTAGCGTTCCCAAGGACAAGTTGGCGATGTCGGTCCAGCTCGGCGACCCCGAACGAGTCGCGGGCTTCGTGGCACCGGGCTCGGACGTCACCATCTTCTGGACCGATAACACCGACACCATGGTCATCATTCCGAAGGTCGAGGTGCTCGCCACCGGTGCCACCACTCTGAGCACGCAGGTGACGACCGACCAGACGGGCGGGTCGACTACCGAGGAGATTCCGCAGACGATCCTGACTCTTGAGACCGACCAGAATCAGGCTCAGCGGATCATCAACGGTCAGGCGAATGGCGCCCTCTACTTCGGCCTGCTCGGACCTGGCACCACCACGCGCACCGGCGTCATTACGACACCGCAGGACCTGAGGCGCTAATGACCGCGATCCTCGACTACGACCCAAGCGCCGCGGAAACCCTCCGCTCGGCCCTTGGTGCGGAAACGGTGGTCATCCCCACCGTTGACGCGCTGCGGAGACACCTTGACACCCACCTCGGTGAGGACGCCGTCGTGGTCGGAGGTTCAGTCGACCTCGAAAGCGCACTGGATCTCGCGTCCGCCATGCGGCTCACTCGCTCGAGCCTGGGTGTGGTCCTGGTGCGCCGCAGGGTGGACACCTCGGTGCTCGCCGACGCCCTGCGCGCTGGCGTTCGCGAGGTCGTCGAGGAGCGCGACCTCCCCGGTATCAATGCGGCGGTCGCACGGGTCAAAGCACTGGCGCAGTCCATGCGCGAGACGGTGCCAGGGGCTTCGCTTCCCGAGGACGACCTCGACCACGGCATCTTGGTCACGGTCTTCTCGGCCAAAGGTGGCTGCGGCAAGACAACGCTGTCGACCAACCTTGCTGTCGCACTCACCGAGGGTGGCCGCAACCGAGTCTGCCTCGTCGACCTCGATCTCTCGTTCGGGGACGTCGCCATCGCACTTCAGCTCTTCCCCGCGCACACCATCGCCGACGCCGTCGCTCTAGGCGACGGAATCGACTCCGGTTCGGTGCAGGCTCTCCTCACCCCGCACAGCAACATGCCCGGGCTGTTCACCTTGGTCGCCCCACTCGACCCAGGCTCGAACCGCGGGATCACCGCAGACTTGGTGCGTCAGATCTTGAACATCCTGCGGCAGGAGTTCGACTACGTCGTGGTCGACACTCCCCCGGCCTTTGACGAACAGGTACTCGAGGCACTCGACCAGAGCGACCTGATCGCGTTGATTGCCACGTTGGACATCCCGGCTCTGAAAAACCTCAAACTGACGCTGGAAACACTCGAAGAGATCAACTTCCCGCGGGAGAAGTGGGCAGTGGTCCTCAACCGCTCAGACTCCAAAGTGGGGCTCGCCCTCAACGAGGTTGAGAAGACCCTTCGGGTGCCGATCTCGATCCAGATACCCAGTTCGAGAGATGTTCCGGCAGCCATCAACCGTGGTGTGCCGATCATCTACGACAACCCCAAGCACCCGGTCAGCGTGGCGATCCGGCAGTTCGCCGAGAAGTTCGTCCTGACCGGCCACCACACCGACTCATCCATCCCGCCCGAGCTCCGCAGTGATCGCCGCGGTCTCCTACGCAGGAAGGCCAAGACCTCATGAGTCTGGCAGATCGCCTCGCTGAAGCGCGCCGACAGAAGGCGCCGACCGAACACGTCGAGGCCGACGACACTCTCACCGGAAAACCGGCAGCCAAGCGCAAGACGAGCGACCCGTTCGCCGATCTCAAGCGCCAGGTTCATCAGGCACTTCTGGACAACCTCGGCCCAAAACTCTACGACTCACGCCAGACCCAAAGTGAGCTCGAGCAGAAGGTGCGACAAACGCTGCAGGAGGTGCTCAGCCAGGAGGACACCCCGCTGACCACCCCCGACCGAGCCCGCCTCTCGCAAGAGATTGCCGATGACATCCTCGGCTACGGGCCGCTCGAGCCGTACCTGCGTGACCCGGACATCACCGAGGTTATGGTCAACGGCAGCTCTGACATCTGGATCGAGCGTGCCGGCCGCATCTACAAGACTGAGGGCGAGTTCACCGACGAGAACCACCTGCGCCGCACGATCGACAAGATCGTCGCCAGAGTCGGCCGACGCGTTGACGAGTCAAGCCCCATGGTTGATGCGCGCCTGCCCGACGGCAGCCGCGTCAACGCCGTCGTCCCGCCACTCGCTCTCGACGGCTCACTCCTCACCATCCGTAAGTTCGCGGCTGACCCGTACCGCATCGAGGATCTCATCGGCTTCGGAACCGTCACGCGGACAGTTGCCGACTTCTTGGACGCCTGCGTCCGCGGCAAGCTCAATATCTTGGTCTCCGGTGGAACCGGCGCAGGGAAGACCACCACACTCAACGTGCTCTCCTCCTTCATCCCAGAAGATGAGCGCATCGTGACCATTGAAGATGCCGCAGAGCTTCAACTGCACCAGGACCACGTGCTTCGCCTCGAGGCTCGCCCACCCAACATCGAAGGTCGGGGTGAGGTCAAGGTCCGCGACCTCGTCCGCAATGCCCTGCGTATGCGCCCCGACCGAATCGTCGTTGGTGAGGTCCGTGACGCTGCAGCTCTCGACATGCTCCAGGCCATGAACACCGGGCACGACGGCTCGATCTGCACGGTCCACGCCAACACTCCCCGCGATGTGCTCGCCCGTGTCGAGACCATGGTGCTCATGGCGGGGATCGACCTGCCAGTGCGGGCGATTCGTGAACAGGTCTCCAGCGCCATCGACGTCGTCGTGCAGCAAACTCGGTTCAAGGACGGCACGCGTCACATCACACATGTCACCGAAGTCGTCGGTATGGAGGGTGACGTCATCACCCTCCAGGATCTCTTCCTCTTCGATCACGGGTCCGGCTTTGACGACAACGGGCGCTCACTCGGCGCCCTGAAGTCCACCGGGCTGCGCCCCAAGTTCCTCGACAAGCTCGCGGCAGGTGGCGTGCAGGTAGACGCGTCGATCTTCGCGTTCGAGAAGTTCGCGGGGCGATGAGCGTGCGTCGGATCATCACCGGCGCCGCAGCAGCCGCGCTGCTCCTGCTTGCCACTCCTGGGTCGGCCTTCGCCGCCGAGAGTTCGACGATCGGCGAGGTCGATGTCGCCGACGGGCAGGTGAGCTTCGTTGTCACCTTGGACGGCATTCCCGCCGATGCCTCGATTGACACGGGCAACGCCAGTGCGTCGCTCGAGGGGCAGGCCCTGAACCCCGATGTTCAGTCACTGTCGGATGCCAGCGACGTCACCCAAACGGCGCTGCTAGTCATGGACACCAGCGATTCCATGGCTGGAGACAAGCTCACAGCCGCCAAGGACGCTGCACGGCAGTTCGTCAGCGCCGTCCCCAGCGAGGTGGAGATCGGCCTCGTGACCTTCGCCAACGTTGCCGAGCTTCAGGTCGCTCCGACCACCAACCGAGTCAACCTGCTGGATACCATCGACGGATTGACGACCGCGCCGCAGACGGTGCTGTACGACGCTGTCGCCCTGGCCGCCGACGAGTTGTCGTCGGCTGACGTCGGCTCTGCCCTGTTGCTCTCCGACGGCGCCGACCGAGGCAGCTCGGCCACGCTGGCAGAAGCAACCAAGGCCGCCAAGCAGTCTGATGCACGGTTTGATGTGGTCTCATTCGGCGACAGCACCGAACAGGTCGCAGCACTCACCGATATTGCCGGGGCAACCGAGGGAACGGTCTACCAAGCAGCGGACACCGATCAGTTGATCGAGGCGTTCGACCAAGCAGCAAACACCCTGTCCAACCGGTTCCTCATCACTGCAGACCTGCCAGATGGCTACACCCAGACCTCCGGCACGCTGTCGGCGACCATCCCGGTCGACGGCGTTCCCCTCACCGACGAAGCACAGGTGGTACTCGGTGATACCGGCGGGGACGGATCCAACAACGTTCCGACCCCTTCCCTTGCACCTGAGCCCGGACCGATTGCAAATGTCGCTGACAACCTGATCTGGGTTGCCATCGGTGCGCTCTTCGTGGCCCTGCTGATCCTGGTCTACGTGGCCATCTCAGCCGGCACCGATCCTGAGCGCGGCCGAGGGGGCGGCGTCCGGCGCCGCCTGTCGATCTACACGCTCGGTGGAAAGGCGCCCGTCAAGGAGCAGGAGACGACGGTCCTCGGCGACACCAAGGTAGCCAGAAGTGCGGTCGAGTTCGCCGGCCGCGTGGTCGCCCACCGAGACTTTGAGTCGACGTTGGGTGCCAAACTCGAGTCGGCAGCGGTCCCGCTCAAGCCAGCCGAGTGGCTTCTGATTCACGTCGGAATCATGCTAGGGGCTGGCCTCGTTGCCTTCCTGCTGACCAACGGCCGAATACTGATGACGCTGGTAGCCCTGGTCCTCGGCCTTGTGCTTCCTTGGACGTATCTGTCGTACAAGGCTGGCAAGCGGCGCAAGGACTTCATGGCCGCCCTTCCCGATACCCTGCAGCTCATGGCTGGCAGCCTCTCGGCGGGATACTCGATGCCACAGGCGATCGACACTGTGGTCCGCGAGGGTAAGCCCCCGATTTCGACGGAGTTCAACCGTGCACTCGTCGAGACACGGTTGGGCGTCGACCTTGAAGATGCCCTCGACGGGATCGCCCAGCGAATGCAGAGCGTCGACTTTGAATGGGTGGTCATGGCCATCCGCATCCAGCGCGAGGTCGGCGGAAACCTCGCCGAGGTGCTGACGACAGTGTCGGCAACGCTTCGTGAACGTGAGCGGCTTCGTCGCCAAGTACAGGTCTTGTCAGCCGAAGGTCGGTTGTCAGCGTGGATCCTCGGACTGTTGCCCGTGGTCTTCGCGCTCTACCTCGTGCTCGTTCGTCCTGAGTACCTTCAGCCTCTGATCACCACCGCGTTCGGCTGGCTGTTGCTGGGCACGGGCGTGGTCCTGCTGACCGTCGGTGGATTGTGGCTCCGCAAAGTCGTGAAGGTGGAGGTCTGAAATGGCGCCCGAACTCGTGCTTGCGCTTGGGCTTATCGCCGTCTTCGTGGCGATCGTCATTTTGCTGACCACCATCGGCACCATCACGTCAGAACGCCAGGCCGTCAATCGCTCACTGGCAGCCGTTCGGGCGATAGACACCGCGCCCGATCAGATGAGGGCCGAACTGGACAGGCCCTTTGGCGACCGCGTCTTAGCCCCAGCCATGGGAAGTCTTACCGGGCTCGGCCATCGGTTCACCGCGGGAGACCAGACCGATCGGATCAAGCGGAAACTCGATCTGGCTGGTAACCCGCCCAACTGGAACGTCGACCGGGTCATCGCCTTCAAGGTTCTTGGACTCTTCGCCGGACTGATCGTTGGACTGCTCTTTGGGGCGCTCATCGGCGGGTTTCTACCAACGCTTGCTTGCGCGATCGGCTTCACGCTGGCTGGCTTCTATGCGCCGAACATGGCCCTGCACCAGGCCGCCTACAACCGGAGCGATCAGATTCTCAAGGATCTTCCCGATGCCCTCGACCTCCTGACGATCAGCGTCGAGGCCGGGCTTGCCTTCGACGCCGCCGTTTCTCAGGTGGCGCGAAACACGCACGGACCCCTCGCTGAGGAGTTCTTCCGTGTCCTGCAAGAGATGCAGATCGGAATGGGACGCAGCGAAGCCATGCGGGCACTCGGCGAGCGCACTGACGTCGAAGAGCTGCAAGGATTCGTGACCGCCATGATCCAGGCAGACGCTTTTGGTATCCCAATCGCCAACGTTCTGCGAATTCAGGCCAGAGAGATGCGCATCAAGCGCTCACAACGCGCGGAGGAGAAGGCTCAGAAGGTGCCGGTCAAGATCCTCTTCCCGTTGATCTTCTGCATCCTGCCGTGTCTGTTCATCGTGGTGTTGGGGCCGGCCGCTATCAACATCTACGACGCGATAGTCGTCGGGCAGTAGGCCATGGCGCGCGTAGCCCTCGTTTCGCGCAACCCGGACATGTCGATGGCCTTCTCGGCCAGCGACCACAGCGTTGCGGAGATCCGGCCATCTGGCCTCGATGACTGGTTGGCAGGCGGCGAGGACGTCGGCGTCGACGTTCTCGTTCTCGATCTCGGCTCGCCGAAGGACGCTCAACGCGTGGTCGGTGACCTGAGGGCCCAAGGCCGGTGGGTGCCTGTCTTGCTGGTGGCGGCGTCTGACCCGGCATGGAGCGAGTCCGGCGTCACCAGCCTCCCCGGTGTCGAGCTGCTTCCGCTGCCCCTGGACCCCGAGCGTCTGAAGATCGCCCTCGCCGCTGCTCTCCGGCACCCCCGCACCCCTCCCGCGGTCAAGACCGCTGCTCCCAGTGACCCACTGTTGGAAGACGTTCCCGAGCTCGACCTTGCCCCAGCGCCCGAGCTGCTTCGTGAGGAGGAATCCACCCCACCGGTTCCGTCACCTGAACGGGAACGGCTCCTCGAGCCGGAGCCCGAGTTGGTCACCGAGCCCAACCCGGAACCCGAGCCAGAGCAGGCGCCAGAACCCTTCCTTGTGAGCGAACCCGCGGCCGTCCCGGTTCCCGCCCACGCGCCGAGGAAGCCCAGGAGCGCGCAGCTGCACAAGCACAGCGCCCTCAAGTCCTCCGACGAGCACCCGGTCTCGAGCATCCGGCTCGACCCCTCTGAACCGCTCCCATCAGTCGCGCCAGCCGCCCCCGAACCCGAGCCGGAACCGATCAGTGAGTTCAGCGCCGGTGACCCGATGCATTGGCTCCTGGAGGAAGCCGAGAGCTACTACACCCTTGAGGAGATCGCCAAAGTCATCGTTGAGGACGCGGTCGTCCGTGGTCTCGCTGATGCCGGCGCCCTGCTGGTCCCCGATGGCGCACTGTGGCGAGTGGCGGCAGGTGTCGGCCTCCGCCCCCTAGAACACCGGCTGCAGCTCTTGCCCGAGGCCTGGATCGTCGACAACGTTGCGACGGCAGGAAAGGGAGTGCTAATTCAAGACAGTGACGTCGCGCGCCTTGACTTGCGCGGGACCCCACTCGCAAGTCGAAACCACCTGATGGCCGTCCCCGTTCCAATTGTGCGAGCGGTACTCATTCTCTCGCGTGACGGCTCGGAGCCTTTCACCGAACGCTCTCTGTCATCCCTCGTCGACTTGGCTGACGAGGCAGGGCCGCTAATCGAGCAAGCCGTGGATCTCCGCACGCTCGCGCGACTACTCGCCGAGCACTTGAACCAGGACCAGACGCCTACCGCCTAGCGCTACTCGACGAAGACGCGCTCGTCTACCAACTGCTCAGCGACGGGTGCACCCTCGGTCTCGAATCGCCCTTGTTCGAAACGCTTGCGGAACTCTAAGTCGATGCGGTCGATCCCCGTGCGGTTCTTCTCGATGGTTACGACAATGAAGTCACGGAAGCGTTCGGCGTTTCCGACATCGAAGACCAAGTGGTGTCGCGCCACCACGTCGTACTTGTCGTTGATCACCAGAACGACATCAGCCTCGTACGCCAACGCCGCTGCACCGCGCAGGTGGTGCACCCGCATGCGGCGCCCACTGACGATACCCTCCTTGTCGGATGCAACCACCGCGAAAACTGCAACGTCGCGTTCCAGCGCGAGGTCTTTGAGCCCCTGGGCCACCGTGGTGATCCTGTCTTCCTCGGAGAGCTGTCGATCGAGGACGGGCACCTTCTGCAAGTAGTCAACGACGACAACAGGTGCGGACCCGGTCTCAGCGATCACCTGGTTGACCGTTGCTTTGATCGTCGTCAGATCAGTGGCCCCACCGCTGGCCCGCTGGATGTGCAGGCGCGATGCGTACTTCTCGACGGCGTCGACAGCCTCGCCCCCGCCGGGAGTGTTTGCCAAACGATCAGCCAGCCCCCCACTGTGACCATCGAGGCTCTCCATCGCTTCGCGAATGCGGCGAAGAGGGACGGCATCGATCCCATACCTGGATGACGCCTCGATCGCCACAAAGCGCTCGAGGACCGTGGCCGGGTCATGTTCGAAGGAAAAGTAGAGCCCGGTTCCTCCGCTGACCACGACATTCCGCAGCATCTGCAGCGCCATCGTGGTCTTGCCGAGCCCCTGCGGACCACCGAGCAGTGTCAGTTCGCCAGCTCGGAGCCCACCAGCTAGGTAGGTGTCGAGCGGATGAAAACCGGTGGGGGTGACTCGTGCCGCCGCTGTCAGGCCGGCCTCGAGCCGGCGATCGGTGGCAGCCAGGACATCACCCAGGGAGAAGACGTCATCAGACATGATGAAATGGAATCACACAGCAGCCTTCCGTGCCGGAACTTGGCCAGATCCCCACCTTCTGGACCAGGACACACCCCTATATCGATGGGGTGTCCGCTCGTCTGTGACACCGTGATGCGGTGACGCGAGACCGAGTCCTCGGCCAGCTGGACAACCAGCGGCTCGAGATCGCTGCGCGGGCAGCCGCGCTGGCCCTGATCTACACGGTCACAGTGCTCATCGGCACGGCGGACGATCTGCTGCTCCAACTCATCTTGTTGACCCTCCTGGCGATCGCTGCCGTGCTTCCCGTGCGCAGCCGTGCCCTACGTCGCTGGCGCCCGGCCGTTGAGGCCCTGGTGGCTGGACTCATCATCGGCAGCGTCGAACCGTACGACTCATCGCTGTTGCCCTATCTGGTAACACCTGCGCTCTCTGCCGGCCTCATCGGAGGGTGGTCGTTGGCGATCATCACCTCGGGCGCGACGATCGGCGTTCTCCTGGCCCCTGGCGCCTTTGGGTCAGTGAGCCTGGTCGGCACCGACTACCTCGTCGATGTGGTCCAGTGGTCGCTACTCGCGCTCGCCGTCGGCCTCCTGGCCGCATGGGTCAGACGGGTCCAGACCCAAGTGCCCGGTGACGACGAAAGCTACCTGGAGGCCACCAGACTGCTCACTCAATTGCGAGACGTGGCCAGAGAGCTTTCCGGCGGCCTCGACGCCGTGAGCCTAGGCACCACTCTGATCGATGATTTGCGCGAGCGTCATGGAGTCACCCGCGGCTGGGTCTTCAGCTATCGGGCTGGGAGCGTTCCCCTGGCACTCGCCACGGGGCCGGGCGCCGACTTCGAGCTCGTGGCCGACCTCGCGCATGGCACGCCGTGGGCGAGGGCAATCGACCAGGGTCAGGCGATCGCCGCCCCCGGGGCGCTGACCTCCGACCCCAGCATGTATGGCGCCGTCGTGCCCATGAGTATTCGGGGCACTGTGGTCGGACTGGTCGCCGTGGAACGTCGTGGCCAGCCCTGGACTGCCGATGAGCTCGTCCAGTTGTCCGAGGCCGCTGACGCAGACGCCGTCCGGCTCGAGGCTGCCCTCTTGTTCGACGAGGTGCGAAGCCTGGCAACCGCCGAGGAGCGACAACGACTGGCCCGAGAGATCCACGACGGCGTCGCGCAGGAGGTGGCGTCGCTGGGATACCTGATCGACGACATCAGCGCGCATGCTCCCCCCGAGGTCACCCCACAACTGGTCGTGCTCCGCGACGAGGTCTCGCGGATCATCTCCGAGCTCCGCTTCTCCATCTTTGACCTGCGCAGGGAGATCGGCCCCGGCGCGAGCCTCACCTCAGTTCTCGCCGACCACGCCCGCCATGTTGGGGCCACTGCCGGGATTGCCGTCCACCTGGAGTTGTCTGAGTCTCCGGCAAGACTTCGCCCAGCCATCGAATCAGAGATCCTGCGGATCGCCCAGGAAGCGATCGCCAACGCCCGGCGGCATAGTCGGGCCCGCAACCTGTGGGTCACCTGCCTCGTCGACGCCCCTGAGGTCTACCTCCGCGTCGACGACGACGGGCGAGGCCTGTTGCCTCCGCGCGACGACAGCTTCGGGCTCTCGATCATGCAGGAGCGGGCCGAACGTGCCGGCTGCGAGCTGTCGGTCAACGACCGTCCCGGCGGAGGTACTAGCGTAGAAGTCCACCAGGGCAAGGCTGGCCGACACCTGGCGGCATCCCCGAGACCCGGAAGGGACAGCGAGCATGACGATTCGCGTGCTGCTCGTTGACGACCATCAGCTGATCAGGGAGGGGCTCCGGCGAGCTTTCGACCGCTCAGGCGACTTCGAAGTTGTTGGCGAGGCCGCCTCGGTGGCCGATGCCGAAGCCGCCCTCCTGAACCTCTCCCCTGACGTCGTTATCTTCGACGTCCGCCTGCCAGACGGCAGTGGGTTGGACGCCGCCAGAGCGGCCCGAGCCGCGAACGACCACCTCGGCATCGTGGTGCTCACGATGTACGCCGGCGACGATCAGCTCTTTGGAGCCCTCGACGCCGGAGCATCCGCCTTCGTCCCCAAGGACGCACCAGCCGCGGATGTCGTCATTGCCGCCCGCCACGCCGCCAGCTCACCCCGGTCGTTCACCGCACCCAACCTCGCCGAGGCCATGCGTCGCCGAATGTCCCCCACCGGACCGCAACTCTCACCCCGAGAGAAGGAAGTGCTCGACCTCCTGGCAGAGGGGCTTGGCGTCGCGCAGATCTCACGGAGGCTTTACATCAGCGACTCCACGACCAAGACCCACATCTCCAAGCTCTACGAGAAGCTGGGGGCCGGAAACCGGGCCCAGGCGATCATGGCCGCGCTGCGCTTGGGTCTCATCGAGGCGCCAAGAACCGAAAACTGACGGCGGGCGCATCCGGGACCGTCACCCGATCGAGGTCGTCCGATCGGCCATCGATTGTCGAACCCGCAGCGGATGGTCTGCCCGCAACGTCCACGCGATCATGGCAACGCGGGGCCTGATGCGGGTCCCGGACGAACCGAGTTCGTCGGGGGAGTCACGGATTTGGCCACGGAGGGATCAACGAATGTTCGCTTACATGCGCAAACTCAGGACCGCCCGCAACGATGAGGGTGCGTCCGCCGTTGAATACGGCCTTCTCGTTGCAGCCATCGCGGCGGTCATTCTGATCGTCGTCTTCGCCCTCGGTGGGGCGATCAAGAGCGTTTTCGGCAAGACCTGCAGTGTCGTATCGTCGGGGGCGTCCGTCGCCGGAAGCTGCGCCGGCTAGCGGCTCACAGCTGCAAAGGGGCGGCGGGCATCAGAGCCCACCGCCCCTTTTCTCGTGCCCTTTCACCCAATCGGGTGACTCATTGTGAACGGGCCACCGAGTTCGGCCGGGAGGAGCAACATGAGCGTGCAGTAGCGACTGCTCGACCACAGATTCGATCGGGAGTCGACCTCGGGGACATGTCAACAGGCCATCTGCGCAGTTCCTGAGGAGATCCCACCATGACGTCGTACATTCGAAACATCATCCACTCGCGAAAGAGCGATGAGGGAGCCTCAGCCGTTGAGTACGGGCTCCTGGTCGCCGCCATCGCGGCCGTTATCGTCATCATCGTCTTCGCCCTCGGCGGAGTCATCAAGAATATCTTCGCCAAGACCTGCAGCGACGTTTCGTCGGGTGCCTCGGTGACCGCCAGCTGCGCCGGCTGAGCCAGGCGTAGGAGATCCCGCTTCGCGATCGGCCATGCTCCCTCGTTGCGTTCGTCCATCCGAATGGCGGTCATCCGATCGGCCAGGGTTTGTCGAACTCCCAGCGGATGGATCGTGCTACGGGCAACCATCACTATGGATCCACCGGGGCCTGAAGGGGGGCCCGGAAGAACCGACCAGTTCGGGGAACTCATCAGTCCAGGCCACGGAGGAATCACAGAATGATCCGATACATGCGCAGCCTCATGAACGCCCGTAACGACGAAGGTGCATCTGCAGTTGAGTACGGCCTGCTTGTGGCCGCCATCGCAGCTGTCATTGTCGTTATCGTCTTCGCCCTCGGCGGAGTCATCAAGAACGTCTTCAGCAAGACCTGCAGCACGGTTTCCTCGGGAGCGTCAGTCACTGCAAGCTGTGCTGGCTAGCACCGAACGCTAACTGTGGGGTGGGTGGTGGGAACGCCCACCACCCCCCCCAGGGAAAAACGGGGGGGTGTGGGGGGGGGGGGATCGCATGGGGCCAAACAAGGGGTTACGCCCAAGTTGGGGGACCCCCCCGGGGGG
>JAJAYZ010000014.1 GCA_027118455.1 Actinomycetes bacterium | reverse complement strand
GGCCCTTCTCGCGTGCTCTTACACAGTGCGTGCTCTTACACAGTGGGAGGGAAGGTCACCAGGGTGAGCGAGGTGATGGCAGCGTCGGCGCCCGATCCAGCAACAGCCACGCGGACTCGCTGCCCTTGACGCATCGTCCGCAAAGCCCCTGACTCCCACACGCCGGTGGCGAAGGGGATCACCATGCCTTGGTCGGTGATCACCGACCCGGCTCCGGTGCTGGCGTCGAACTCATGCACGGTCGCCTGCGTGGGTTGGGAGCTCATGGCGGTCAGACTAGCCAGTCGTCCCAGGCGGGGTTGGCCAGCAGTGCGGCCGTCCGCGAGCCCAGCCCGAGCAGCCGGGCATGTGCAAGATCGGTGAGCGTGTCAACGTCGCATGCCACGTCGGCAGGGCTGACAACCAGGGTCGCTCCCGCAGCAAGATGCGCCGCCGCAGAGTTGGTGCCGAAATGCGGGTCCAGGTCGGTAGCCAGGAGTGCTGTGAGGACCGTCGTACCCGATCCAGCGCGATCGGCGACCAGGGCGAACGAATGCTCATTCGCTTGCAGGAGAACCTCCGACAGCGACTGAGCCCTCAGGGCGGGCAGGTCAGCAACGACGACAGCCAGCGGCATCTGCACGGTGACCTGTGTTGTCGCGAACCAGCTGAGCGCCACGTCGAGCGATGGGGTGGTGTCGGGTTGGACAACAACGTCGTCGATACCTCGTAGCACCGGTGAATCAATGAGGTCGTGATCGCGTACGAGCACCGAGATGGTCTGCACTTCAGGGCACCGGGTGAGTGCGGCGATGGTATCTACTGCCATCGCCCGCACAATCTGGCGCCTGGCAGTTTCCGGCAGCGCAAGACGTGACTTGGAGGCACCCCAGCCCTTGAGGGCGACGACCACGTGCCACATTCGGGGCAGCGTACGTGCATCGTTTGTGGAGAGCTGCTGGCAGGCGGTGCTACTCGTCACGACTGGTGCTCGACACGACTGGGTGCTCGGGCAAGACTCGGGGGCAGCTCAGGTCGGATGGACGTGGAGAGGGGTGGGTGTGGGCGCAGCCAGCGGCTCCGGTGCGACGTACTCAGTAGCACGTGCGATCCTCCGCCCCGCTCTGCGAATCGCGAGTCGGCGCGAGTGGAGCGGCCAGGAGCACATCCCGGCCGATGGCGGCTGCGTTGTCGTCTCCAACCACGTCTCGCACTCGGACCCGCTTACGATCGCTGACTTCGTCGACGCTGCTGGCCGCCACCAGCGCTTTCTGGGGAAGGCCGAGCTCTTCGACGTTCCGGTGTTGGGCAGTCTGCTGCGCGCAGCGGGACAGATCCCTGTCCAGCGGGAGAGCGAACACGTAGGATCTGCCCTTGCCGCTGCCGTTGACGCGGTGCGTCGAGGGGAGTGCGTGGTGATCTATCCCGAAGGGACGCTGACCCGAGATCGCGACCTCTGGCCGATGCTGGGCAAGACCGGGGCTGCCCGAGTGTGGTGGCAGACCAGGTGCCCTGTTGTACCCGTTGCACAGTGGGGGCCAGAGGCACTTCTCGCGCCTTACGGTCGGGTGCCACGGGTGTGGCGCAGGCCGCTGATTCAGGTGTTGGCAGGGCCACCTCTTGAGTTTTCGACGGCCGATCCGCCAGACTTTCGCGCGCTGACCACCTCGATCATGAACGCGGTGAGCAGCCTGCTCGCCGACCTCCGGCACGACGTCGCGCCAACTTCGCTCTTCGACCCGCGCGCGTCCGATCTGCCGAGAACGGGCAACCCGCGCAAGAATCAGAGCCGCGTCGGCCGCGACCCGCCGTGACCCCTTGTGACCCTTCGTGACAAGGGGCCAAGACCACGCAGCGACGTTTGACGAAAGGAGGCCGTGATGCGAGCAGCCGTCATGGGGCTCGGTTCCTGGGGCACCGCCTTCGGTCTCGTCCTCGCCGACGCCGGCCACTCGGTTGCCCTGTGGGGGCGGAACCTGACAACGGTTGCCGAAGTGAACTCATCGCGCCGCAACGCACAGTTCCACCCAGACCTTGAGTTGCCGGCGAGCGTCACAGCCCATGCTGACACCCGCGCGACACTCGCAGGAGCCGATCTCGTCGTGTTGGCTGTCCCCGCCCAGTCGCTTCGGGCGAACCTGTCCGAATGGGCGGACCAAATCCCCCGGGGTGCGGTGGTGTTGAGCCTCCTGAAGGGCCTCGAGCAGGGCTCGCATGCCCGGATGAGCGAGGTGGTGGCGTCCGAGGCGAACTGTCCGGCCGAGCGCATCGCGGTGCTCTCCGGCCCCAACCTTGCCCGCGAGGTGGTGCGGCGCCAACCCACTGCCAGCGTGATCGCTTGTGCGGACGGGTCGGTGGCCACGCAGGTCCAGGAGTGGACCCGAACGCCATACTTCCGCCCGTACACCAATGCTGATGTCGTGGGCGTCGAGCTCGGCGGTGTCGTGAAGAACGTCATCGCGCTGGCCACCGGCATGGCCGAGGGGATGGGCTTCGGTGACAACAGCAAAGCAGCGATCATGACGCGCGGGCTGGCCGAGATGACCCGACTCGGGGTTGCCATGGCGGCAGACCCGCTGACCTTCATGGGCCTGGCTGGAGTGGGAGACCTGATCGCAACCTGCTCATCCCCTCTCTCGCGAAACCGCACGTTCGGCGAGAACCTCGGCCGCGGCATGACGATGGACGAGGTCGCCGCGATCACTGCCCAGACGGCGGAGGGCGTCACGTCCTGCGCAGCTGTTCTGGAGCTGGCGCAAGAGCACCACGTTGACATGCCGATCACCGAGCACGTCTCCGGAGTCATTGAGCAGGGCTGGTCGCCCCGCGACATGGTCGTGTCGTTGATGAGTCGGGTCGCCAAACCGGAGTGGCATCGCGCTGTGGCACCTGACCCTGTGGCGCCCGACATAGGCTGAGTCGGTGAACTCCTCACCTCGTATCCGCGTTGCCGTTGTGTTCGGTGGGCGGAGCACTGAGCACCAGATCTCCTGCATCTCTGCCGGTGGTGTTCTGCGAGCCCTCGACCCCGAGCAGTTCGACGTTGTGCCCGTGGGAATCACCCCGGAGGGACGCTGGGTGCTGGTCGACTCCGACCCTGACCGCCTCTCGATCGCTGACGGTCGGCTTCCATCGGTCGGCGACGAGACGGGCGCTCCCGTGGTGTGGACCGCTGATCCTTCCAGAGCCTTGAGCGTGCACGAGCCTGGTCAGGTTCCCGAGGTACTGGCCGACGTCGACGTGGTCTTCCCGCTCCTGCACGGCCCCTATGGCGAGGATGGGACGATCCAGGGTCTGCTCGAGCTCGCTGGGGTCCCGTATGTCGGATCAGGGGTCCTGGCCAGCGCAGCAGCCATGGACAAGGCGGTCACCAAGGTCCTGGTAGCCGCTGCAGGCATCACCCAGGCGCCCTTCGTGGTGATCAGCGATCGCGCTTGGTCTTTTGGCCGTGAGCAAGCTCTCGAGTCGGTCTGCGAACTGCGGCTGCCGGTCTTCGTCAAACCGGCCAGGGCCGGTTCCAGTGTTGGCATCACGCGCGTGACGGAGTGGGCTGACCTCGAGGAGGCGATCGAAGCAGCGCGGGAGCACGACCCCAAGGTGGTCATCGAGCAGGGCATCGTCGGCCGTGAGATCGAGTGTGGGGTGTTGGCTCGGGCCGACGGGCGGGGACCAGAGGCGAGTGTCTGCGCAGAGGTCCGAGTTCTGGGAGACCATGCCTTCTACGACTTCGAGGCCAAGTACCTCGACGATGTCACTGAGTTGACCGTTCCGGCTGATCTGCCGGAGGGGCTCTCCGAACGTGTTCGTGAAGCCGCATGTGCGGTCTTCGACGCCGTGGGTTGCGAGGACTACGCCCGCGTTGACTTCTTCGTCACCGATGGAGGCACAGTGGTGTTGAACGAGATCAACACCATTCCCGGCTTCACGCACATCTCGCTCTTCCCGCGGATGTGGCAGGCGTCCGGCATCGAGTACCCCGATCTCGTCGCCCGACTGGTACGGACGGCGCTGGAGAAGCGCCGCGGCTTACGGTGACGAGAGACGGTCGGAGCTCTTGGGCACCGATTCGGCTACGGCAGCCGATAGCTCGGTGACGGCTCCGATCTCTGGGGCCCAGTCGTCTGGCACTGTGACCTCGACGTACGCCTGGCGACCGTACGTTGTGAAGAGGTAGCCCCCGGTCAGCTCCTCAACGAACCAATCGACCCTGTTGACACTGGTCAGTTGTGATGAGGGTTCCAGAGCCGCTGGCCGCTCGACACCGCAGCGCACCACGATCGCCGGGTCACCCCAGGCAGCGGTCAGTGTGGACGCGGGGTCTGTCTTCTGGCCCTCCTGCCCTGCGACCGTGTCGGGGAGAGCGCCGGCGAAGTCCGCGCAGATCTGTGCGGCAACGGGGTCGACGTCGATGGGGGGGGTGACTTCGACGACGGTCGAGCAGCCGGAAGTGACCAATGCCAAGAGGGGTACCAAAAGGATCAGTGAGGTGACTCGCACGCCTCAGAGGTTAATGACCGGGCAGGTCAGTGTTCGGGTAATTCCGGGGACCGCTTGGACCTGGGCGACGACGAAGCGCCCCAGTTCGTCATCGCTGTTGGCCTCCGCGCGCACGATGACGTCGTAGGCCCCGATGAGGTTCTCCGACAACGTGACGCCGGAGACCTTCGCGATCTGGTCAGCTACCTCGGCTGCACGCCCCACCTCGGTCTGGATCAAGATGTATGCCGTGACCATTACAAGCCTCCCGTCTGCAGGCCATGACCGTACCCGGTCAGGTACGCGATGAGCGACCCCTCGACTGCCAAGAGCCCGGCTGACTCGGTGGGGGGCAGGGGCGAGTTCGCCCTGATCGAGGCCATCACCGGGCGCCTGCCACAGGGTGCGGAGGTCTCGGTGCCGCCCGGCGACGACGCCGCCGTTGTGCTCGTCGACCGCACGCCCATCGTGGTGACGACTGACGTCCTGGTGGCGGGTGTGCACTTCCGCACGGACTGGTCGGGGGCCGATGACATCGGTCGGCGGGCGGCGGCCGCGAGCCTGGCAGACCTGGTAGCGATGGGCGCTGACCCGGTCGCGCTGGTGGTGGCCCTGACCGCGCCGCGCTCGACCGACGCCGCTTGGGTGCTTCGGATCGCAGACGGATTACGCGATGAGGCTGCGCTCACCGGGGCGTCGGTCGTGGGAGGTGACCTCTCGTCGGGGGAGACCGTCTCGGTGGCGGTGACCGGTATCGGGGGGCTCGGCGGACGGGCTCCGGTGCTGCGCAGCGGTGCTATCGCTGGAGACCAGGTGGCCGTCGCTGGTCGTCTGGGGTGGGCAGAGGCCGGACTGGCGGTGCTCACCCGAGGCTTCAGGTCACCGCGGGCGCTTGTCGAGGCCTACCGCCGCCCCGAGGTCCCGTATGAGGCGGCCTTGGCTGCTGCGACGTCAGGGGTACACGCAATGTGCGACGTCAGCGATGGCCTCGTGGCCGACCTTGGGCATGTTGCCGCCAGCAGTGACGTGCAGATCGATATCGAGAGCGCACTCGTCGCGATCGGCGAGCCTGTTGCCGCGGTGGCGGCCGCCTACGGAAGTGATCCCTTGCCGTGGGTGCTGGCGGGGGGTCACGACCATGCACTGGTGGGAGCTTTTGCCGCCGATGCCGTGCTCCCCGATGGCTTCTCGAGAATCGGGAGTGTGAAGGAGCGCCCGAGATCATCGACCGGTGACCGAGGGGAGCCCTTGGTCACCGTCGATGGTGAGCTGTGGAGCGGGCCAGCCGGCCACCGCCACTTTGCTGGTTAAGGCAGAGCTAATTGAGTCAGCAGAGCCAGTTAAGTCAGCAGAGCGGGCGAAACAGCCCCGTTAGCGGGTGACCTTGCCAGCCTTGATGCACGAGGTGCACACGGTCAGCTTGGTGGGTGTTCCGCCGATGGTCGTGCGAACCGTCTGGACGTTCGGGTTCCAGCGGCGCGGGGTACGGCGGTGCGAGTGGGAGATGCTGTTGCCGAATCCCGGGCCCTTGCCGCAGACGTCACACTTGGCAGCCACGGTGGCTCCTCCAGACTCAGGCGGCGTCTCGGCCGCGGGAGCGCACCGCCGGGGCGCGTGCGCAGGTAGTTTCAGGTATCTCGGGGTGCTGGGCAGGGTTTCCGGGAGGCCCGGGACCTGCCTGCGACAGCCAGCGAAGACTACCCGATCGGCTCGGACGGACCCAAACCGGACGACGGTTGGCCCCGTTAGGCTCACCGGT
Source organism: Actinomycetes bacterium (assembly GCA_027118455.1). Lineage (GTDB taxonomy): Bacteria > Actinomycetota > Actinomycetes > JAHEKZ01 > JAHEKZ01 > JAHEKZ01. The sequence goes on along the minus strand of JAJAYZ010000014.1, from coordinate 13,556 downwards.
CGGGCGCGGCCCACATCACAACGATGCTGAGGAGGTGGGTGTGACTGGAGAGTTCGGGTCCGAGCAGCTGACGGACTGGGCCAGCCGAGGCGAGGTCCTGCTGCATGCGGCTCGCCATGACATCGACGCGCTCAACGTCTTCCCGGTGCCCGACGGCGACACGGGCACGAACCTCCTGTTGACCTGGCAGGCAGCATCAGCGGCGCTGGTTGCCGTGGTGACGCGGGAAGCAGACCTCACGCTGGAGACAGATGGCGTCGTGCCCCTTGCTGACGCGACGGCTGCCTGGTCGCGGGGCGCTCTGCTGGGCGCCCGAGGTAACTCAGGCGTCATTGTGGCCCAGCTCCTGCGCGGCATTGCTGAGACATTTGCGGGATCCGCTGGCCCCCGTGATGGTGCCCTGTCGGCGGTCGAGGCTGGGCCGGTGTTGGCCACCGCGTTACGGAGGGCAGCCGAGCTCGCCTACGCGGGCGTCGCCCGTCCGGTCGAGGGGACCATTCTCACGGTGTCCGCTGCCGCGGCAGCAGCCGCTGCCGATCAAGCCAGCGTCGGCCTGGCCGCCGTGGCCAGAGCAGCTGCTGAAGGTGCAGCCGATGCACTGGCACTGACGCCCGAGCAGTTGCCGGTGCTGGCGGCATCAGGGGTGGTGGACGCAGGCGGTCAAGGCCTGGTCTTGATCCTGGAGGCCCTCCGGGCCGCTGTCGACCCTGGCGCATCGACGCCAGCCGCGGTGCTGAGCAGCTTCGGGCTTGGCCACACGCCAGCCCCTGAGGCAGGACACCAGTCGGCCGCGGTCCACGCGGCCCAGCTGCTCGGCGACGGAGACGGTGCCTTCGAGGTTATGTACCTGCTCGACGCCGACAGCGACGCTGCCTCGCAGGTCCGCCAGCGACGCGACCAGATCGGGGCTTCGGTGGTGGTGGTGGGCGGAGACGGTTTGTGGAACGTCCACGTGCACACTGACGACGCCGGACCAGCGGTCGAGATCGGCGTGGCAGCCGGCCGGGTCTACCGAATCCGCATTACCCCGTTACGACTGCAACCGTTACGACCGCAACCGTCACGACCGCAGCCGACCACCGCACCAGCTGACCCCAACGATGCCGAGTTGGGCCACGGCAGCCGGCGCCTCGTCGTTGCCGTGGCATCGGGCCCGGCCCTTGCGTCGCTCTTCAAAGCGGTCGGCGCCCAGGTCGTGGGCGGCGGGGCGCGCAAACGTCCAACGCCGGGTGCGCTCGTGGCGGCAGCCGGACAGGCTGAGGAAGTTCTGTTGCTGCCCAATGATGACGACCATCGAGCCGCAGCTGAAGCGGCAGCTGTCGAGTTGCGCGGGAGGGGCGCACAGGTCGCTGTGCTGCCCACACACGCCGACGTCCAGGGGCTGGCCGCCATGGCAGTGCGAGATGTTGAGCGGACGTTTACCGAAGACGTCGTTGCGATGTCTGCTGCGGCGGCCGCCACCCGGTTCGGAGGGCTGGCCAGGGCCGAGCGGGAAGCGATGACGTCGGCCGGGATCTGCCGTCCAGGCGAGATCTTGGGGTTGGTGGAGGGCGACATCGTCGTACTCGGCGACTCCGCCGAGGTCGTCGCCTGCGCTGTCGCCGACCGGATGCTGGCTGCAGGAGGCGAGCTGGTCACCCTCGTCTGTGGTGAGGACCCGTTCCCGGGTCGACCGTTGGCTGAGTCGGTGCGACGGCACCTTCACCAGACGCGCCTCGACGTCGAGGTGGTGGTCTACGACGGGGGTCAGTCGCACTATCCGCTCCTGATGGGTGTCGAGTGAGATGAAGGCAGATGAAGGCAGATGAAGGCAGATGAAGGCAGATGAAGGCAGATGAAGGCAAGGTGACGCCGTCATGACCGACTCCGCTGCTTGGCTGCGCCAGCCGCTGCGAGAAGTTGTCGGTGGTGCCACTGCGAAGGCGTTGGCCGCCATGGCCCTGCACACAGTCGGTGACCTCCTCGACCATCTACCGCGTCGTTATGGCGAACACGGGCAGCTCTCCGACATCGGACGCCTGCAGGTGGGAGAGCAGGCGACGGTCCTGGCTCAGGTGGCCTCGGTGACCTCTCGCCGGATGCGCCAGCGGAAGGGAACGATCTGCGAAGTCGTCGTCACCGACGGCCGGCAGCGGTTGTCGCTGACCTTTTTCAACCAGCCTTGGCGAGAGCGCCAGCTGCAGGTGGGGATGCGCGGACTCTTTGCGGGAACGGTCGACGTGCGCGCGAGTCGTCGCCAGCTGACCCACCCGGACTACGTCATCTTCGGCGAGGACGACGCGGCCGCCCCAACCGCTCCCGACGCCACGGCTCTCGACGCCGACGTTCACCTGGACACCGATGGCGACATCGAGCGCGACTTGCTCACGCTCGCCGAGTTCACCGGCTATCTCATTCCGATCTACCCGGCGACGGCCGCCCTACCCACGTGGCGCATCCAAAAGGCAGTTGCGGTTCTGCTCGACACCATGCCCGACCTGCCCGGGCTGACCCCACCGGCGGTCGCAGCTCGCGAGGGGCTGATGACTCGCACCGAGGCCTATCTAACTCTGCACCGCCCGCGCTCGATGGACGAAGTGGACGCCGCGCGTCGGCGGCTGGCGTATGACGAGGCGCTCGTCCTGCAGACGGTGCTCGCCAGAAGACGGGCGGCCCTCGCCGAGACTGCGGCCACGCCTCGGGTGCCTGATGACGACGGGCTGCTCACGGCGTTCGACGCGCGCCTTCCCTTCGTCCTCACCACCGGTCAACGCGACGTCACCCACGAGATCGGCACAGACCTTGCACAAACGCATCCGATGCACCGGTTGCTGCAGGGCGAGGTCGGCTCGGGCAAGACGGTGGTCGCGCTCCGGGCGATGGTCACCGTGGTCGACGCCGGTGGTCAGGCGGCGTTGCTTGCTCCAACAGAGGTATTGGCCCAGCAGCACTTCCGCACGATGACGGCGATGCTCGGGCCGCTGGCCGACGGTGGCCTTCTCGGCTCACCCCCAGAGGCAACCCGCGTCCGGCTTCTCACCGGGAGCCAACCGGCCGCCGTGCGCCGGGCCACCTTGCTCGACATCGCGTCAGGTGACGCAGGGATCGTGGTCGGCACCCATGCACTGCTGCAAGAGCACGTCGACTTCTTCGACCTCGGGTTGGTCGTCATCGATGAGCAGCATCGCTTCGGGGTAGAGCAGCGCGAGGCACTGCGCGCCAAGGCGCAGACTCCGCCACACGTGCTCGTCATGACTGCAACTCCGATACCGCGCACCGTTGCCATGACGATCTTTGGCGACCTCGACGTCTCGACGTTGACCGAGCTTCCCGAGGGCCGCCAGCAGATCAGCACCCACGTGGTGCCAGCCGCGGATCGGCCGAAGTACCTCGACCGAGCCTGGGAGCGGATCACCGAGGAGGTCGCCAAGGGTCGGCAGGCCTATGTCGTGTGCCCGCGGATCGGTGACGACCTTGACGGGCGCAGCGGAGTCGAGCTGGGCCATGCTGAGTTGGGCGGTGCTGAGTTGGGCGGTGCTGAGTTGGGCGGTGCTGAGTCGGGCGGTGCTGAGTCAGGCGGGCCGGGTGCGCCAGAGCAGCATTCGGTGCTCGCCCTCGCTCGACTCCTCGCCGACGGCCCGTTGGCCGACTGCCGGGTGGGAGTTCTGCACGGGCAGCTTCCGTCCGATGTCAAAGAGTCGGTGATGTCGAGCTTCGGCGCCGGCGAGATCGACGTCTTGGTCGCCACGACGGTGATTGAAGTCGGTGTTGACGTCCCTAACGCCAGCGTCATGGTGGTCATGGACGCCGATCGGTTCGGTGTCTCGCAGCTGCACCAGATCCGTGGCCGCGTGGGGCGAGGCGACGTCGCGGGCCTCTGCCTACTGGTCACCGAACTGTCCGACCAGAGTCCGGCCCGCGATCGGCTCGACGCGGTGGCCGGGACCACCGACGGATTCGTGCTGGCGCGCGTCGACCTCGAGCAGCGCCGAGAGGGCGACGTCCTTGGTGCCGCGCAGTCGGGGGTGCGGTCGAGCCTGAAGGTACTGCGAGCGGTCTCTGACGAGGCGATCATCGTCGCCGCCAGAAGTGATGCCGTTGCGCTGGTCGCCGACGACGCATCGCTGAACTCGTACCCAGACCTGGAGGCTGCCGTCACGACCCTTGAGTCCCATGAGCAGGCCGAGTACTTGGAGAAGTCGTGACGTACTCGGAGATCTTGTGACGAGGATCGTCGGAGGGAGTGCAAGAGGTCGCCGACTCACCGTTCCGGACACAGGTACCCGCCCCACCTCCGACCGGGCGCGCGAGGCGGTCTTCTCCAGTCTCGAGTCGTTGCGAGGGTCCTTTGTCGATGCGGTGGTTCTTGATCTCTACGCGGGTTCGGGGGCGCTCGGTCTGGAGGCACTCTCCCGTGGCGCTACCCACGTCGACCTCGTCGAGTCCGACCGCCAAGCGGCCTGGGTGGTCGAGGCGAATAGATCGGTGGTCGGCAGCAGGTCATCTGCTGGTTCATCGACTGTTTTGTCGGCTGGGGGCACGGCCGACGTGCACGCGATCACCGTCGAACGGTGGCTCACCAGGAGCCAGCCCGGCTCCGGCTATGACGTGGTCTTCTGCGACCCGCCGTACTCGGTCGGTGCTGTCCAGGTGGGCACAGTGCTCGAGACACTGAGCCAGCGCCAGATGCTTGCGGACGGAGCGGTAGTCGTCGTCGAGCGCGGTCGCCGCGACCCGGCCTGGACCTGGCCACCCGGGTTCGTGGCGATCCGCGACCGCGTCTACGGCGAGGCGCATCTGTGGATCGGTGCCCTCGCCGGCGGCTGAGCGCCCAGTGATAGCCAGCGCCCAGTGATAGCCAGCGCCCAGTGATAGCGTCGCGACGTGCTGAGCGTCGTATGCCCTGGGTCCTTCGATCCGGTCACGAACGGACACGTGGACATCATCGAGCGCGCTTCCAAGCTCGCCGACCAGGTGTTCGTCGGAGTCATGGTCAACCCCAACAAGAGCGGGTTGTTCGAGGTGGACACCCGCATCGACCTCCTGGCCCAGTCGCTGGACCATCTCGACAACATCACCATCGAGACGTTCTCGGGCCTGCTCGTCGACTACTGCCAAGCGCGGGGTGCCCGTGCGATCGTCAAGGGACTGCGTGCAGTTGGAGACTTCGACTACGAGCTGCAGATGGCCCAGATGAACCACCGCCTGACAGAGGTGGACACGCTCTTCGTCGCCACCAACCCGCTCTACTCCTTCCTGTCCTCGAGCCTGATCAAAGAGGTCGTTGCTTTTGGTGGCGACGTCGAGGGTCTGGTGCCGGCCCCGGTGCTGGCCCCTCTGGTGGCGGCTCTGACACCGCCAGAACCACTGCCGTGAGGACTTCAGGCCACCCACCGGTCTAGCCCAGAGTTCGCATCAGCCACACACCCGGTCCGGATCGATTCCCAGGAGGTCTCGTGGAGATCCACGACAAGCTCGACGAGCTCGGTGAGGTCATCGAGAGCGCTCGCGCGGTCCCCATGTCAGCGTCGTGCATGGTCAACCGGGCCGACATCCTCGCCTTGCTCGACCAAGTACGGCGTCAGCTGCCACCTGACCTGACCAGGGCCGACGCGCTCCTGGCCGACGCAGAGGGCGTGCGGGCGGAGGCACGGCTTCAGGGTGAGGAGATCATTTCCATCGCCCACGAGGAGAAGATGCGCCTGGTGTCCGAGACCGAGGTGCAGGCTCAGGCTGAGCGCGAAGCCGGCCGAATCATCGCCGGGGCGGAGGCCGAGGCCGAGCGGATGCAGCGTGAGATCGACGACTACATCGACTCCAAGCTCGCCAACTTCGAGCTGGTTCTGACCAAGACACTGGAGGCCGTGGCGCGTGGCCGGGACAAGATCGCCGGACGCCGGGCCGTCGAGGAGCTTTCCGGGATCGACCTGCCCGACTTCGATGAAGGGCCCGGCGCCGACGGCGATGGCGATGGCGACCGGAACAACCCAGCGGCCCAGAGCCAGCGCTGAGCCAGGTAGGGGTCTATGCCGGTTTGGGGCCGATGACCGTGCTCGGCTATCCTTGGCAGCGGTCTCGTCCCCGAGGCCGTTGTCCGGACTGCCCAAGGGCATGCCTCCCACCTCGCCACCGTGCGAGATGAGCGGTGTGCGCCAGGAGAACACCGCTCGTGTCTCGCCTCAACCCGCGTGACCTGTTGGTTCTCGACACCCAAGCGGTGGCGAGGCGCCCAGGGGCGATGGTTGAGGTAAGCCGCACGGTCGATGCGCCGCCCGGACTCGGCACCGACGTGGTCTGTGTCCCTGAGGGTGCCCCGATCGAGTTGCAGTTGCGGCTCGAGTCGGTCGTCGAGGGGGTGCTGGTGTCCGGTTCCTGTCGGACACAGGCAAGCGGTGAATGTGTGCGGTGTCTGGATTCTCTGCTGTTCGATCTCGACCTGGACATTCAGGAGCTCTTCGCCTACCCAGACACCGCTGCTGCGGATGCGGAGGAGATCACGCAGGTGGAGGACGAGCTCGTCGACTTCCGGCCAGTTCTGCGGGACGCCGTGGTGCTCGCCCTGCCCCTGCAACCGGTGTGCCAGGACGACTGTCTCGGCCTTTGCGCCATGTGTGGCGCGCGGCTGGGCGACGACCCGGAACATCAGCACGACCAAGTCGACCCTCGATGGGCCGCCCTGGGGGGCCTGCACCGGCAGGACTCGAACGCATCAGACGCGCCTGGCGCGTCCTAAGGATTAGAAGGGCAACGCTGTGGCCGTCCCGAAGCGGAAGACATCGCGCTCCAACACCCGTTCGCGTCGGGCCAACTGGAAGGCCAGTCGTCCCACGATCGTCGCGTGCGATCGCTGTCGCGAGCCCAAGCTGCCGCACGTCGCGTGCCCCACGTGCGGCACCTACAACAAGCGACAGGTCACCTCTGTCTGACCGGTCAGCACCTGTGACGGCCCCAGAATCAGGCCCAGCGGCAGGTCAGCACCCGCTGCTGAGCGCACTGGACGTCGAACTCGCGCCGCAGATGCTCGAACAGGCGCTGACCCATCGGTCCTACGCATACGAGAACGGTGGGCTGCCGACCAACGAGCGCCTGGAGTTCCTCGGCGACTCCGTGCTCGGCCTGGTCGTCACCGAGACCCTCTACCTCAGCCATCCGGACCTTCCCGAAGGTCAGCTGGCGAAGCTCCGCTCGGCCGTTGTCAACATGCGCGCCCTGGCCGAAGTAGCCCGCACCATCGGTCTCGGCGAATATCTGCACCTGGGGAAGGGGGAGGAGACAACGGGAGGCCGCGATAAGGCCTCAATCTTGGCCGACGGCATCGAGGCACTGATCGGAGCGGTCTATGTCGACCGTGGCATTGGCGTTGCCACCGAGGTCGTCCATCGACTCTTCGACCCACTGCTGGACCGCGCACCGCACCTGGGGGCCGGGCTCGACTGGAAGACGAGCCTGCAGGAGCTCACGGCCACCCTCGAGCTCGGCGTCCCCGAATACCGGATTACTGAGTCTGGCCCCGACCACGCCAAGTCGTTCATCGCGACGGTTGTGCTCCGCGACGGCCCGCACGGTAGCGGGGGTGGCCCCTCCAAGAAAGAGGCCGAGCAGGAGGCGGCGGCCGCCACCTGGGAGTCGCTGGCTGCCACGTCAGGGGAAGCCGCAACGCGCCCCGAAGCCTCCCCCTCCGAATCCGGCAGCCCTGGATCTGGCAGCCCCGAATCTGGCAGCCCTGGATCTGGCAGCCCTGGATCCGGCAGCCCTGGATCCGGCAGCCCTGGATCCGGCCCAGGGGCTGCCGACGCAAGTGCCTGAGCTCCCCGAAGTCGAGACGGTTCGCCAAGGCTTGGCCGGCCACCTGGTCGGCCGCACGATCGTGGTCGCGCGCGCTCACCACCCGCGGGTGGCCAGGCGCCATCGGGCAGGCGGCGCCGATTTGTGCACTCGGTTGGCTGGTCGCACTTGTGTGAGCGTGGAACGCCGCGGAAAGTACCTCTGGGTTCTGTTCGCCGCTGAGGGCGAGGCGCCGGCTGACGAGCGCGACGTTCTCGTCGCGCATCTCGGCATGAGCGGCCAGTTCCGCGTCAGCGGTGACCTCAGCGGTGACCTCAGCGACCATCCGCATCTTCGATTCGACGCTCAGCTCGATGACGGCCGTTGGCTGTCGTTCCTGGACCAGCGCACCTTCGGTGGCCTGGCGTTGGACCACCTGGGGCCCGACGCCGCTGGACGCCGGGCGGTGCCCAGTTCGCTGGCCCATATCGGGGCCGACCCGTTCGAGCCCAGCTTCGAGCCAGCGCAGGTGGCAGCGGCTATTCGGCGGCGTCACTCCGAGATCAAGCGGGTGCTGCTCGACCAGTCAGTGGTGTCGGGGATCGGCAACATCTACGCCGACGAGGCGCTCTGGATGGCCCGCGTGCACCCGGCGCGCTCGGCCCACCGGTTGCCGGCGCCGACCATCAGGTCAGTGATCGACGCGGCGACAGACGTCATGGCCCAGGCGCTCGAGCAGGGGGGCACCTCGTTTGACGCCCTCTACGTGAACGTCAATGGTGAGAGTGGCTACTTCGAGCGCTCATTGGCGGTCTACGGGCGTCAGGACGAGGGCTGCCGGCGTTGCGGGGCCCCCGTTCGCCGGCTGCACTTCATGAATCGATCCTCCTTCGTGTGTCAGCGCTGTCAGCGACCGCCGCGCCCTGGATCGAACGAAATGCCTTAAGAGTCCACTGACTGGGGCCTACTGACTGACCCTCTACTAGCCCGTTCGGGTGACGAAGCTCGCGGCGCCCGGTCACGATCGTGACCGCTTCTTGACCCATTCGACACCGGGATGTCACTCTGAGGTGCGGTGTGGTGCGCAGGCAAGCCACGAGTACGGGCCACCAGCACCGGCCACCACAACAAGCCACAGCGGCGCTCGCTCGTATCGAGAACGCCATGTTCTCGGTTCACTCCGAGTATGAGACGAGTACGAGACGGAAAGGGGCCTCCCAGAAATGGCGAAGGCGATTCTTGGCCACATCGGCGGACCTGATCCACGACTGTTGTCCGAGGTGGCGCGGCTGCGTCGCCGGGTGGTCGAACTGCAGTCCGAGGTCGACCGGCTGACCGCGCAGAACCAGGCCCTGCTGCCTGACTCGATCGGCGGTTCGCTCGCCGACGAGATCATCACGTTGGACGCCCAGCTGCCCGAGCGCTCGGCCCCTGCACTCGCCTGACCGTCCGCGTCGGCTGGCCTTCGACGAGCGCGTCCGCTCGTACCGGTTTGGTGCCATCCGCGCGTCCGGCGCCAAGGCGACAGGCCCGCTGGGTAGGCTCGGTGCCGCACACTCTGATCTTGGCTGGTTGATCTGGCTCGATTCGACGTGACTGGTTTTGTTTCGACTGGCACAGGCATTCCCCACCGTGCCGGGTCACTGTCGGTGCGGCGCAAGCTGCATCGGTCCGCCCCACCCTTGTTCCGGGATGGCCCGCGCTCTCGCGTTTGGGGTTTCTCGGTACTAGGGCCGACACCGCAGGAGTAACAGCAGGTGTACCTCAAGACACTTACTCTCCGCGGCTTCAAGTCGTTCGCATCGGCGACGACCCTGCGCTTTGAACCGGGCATCACCTGTGTGGTGGGACCCAACGGGTCGGGCAAGTCCAATGTCGTCGACGCGCTCTCCTGGGTGATGGGTGAGCAGGGGGCGAAGTCCCTTCGCGGCGGCAAGATGGAAGACGTCATCTTCGCCGGCACCTCGGGTCGCCCGCCGCTCGGACGCGCCGAGGTCGTGCTCACCATCGACAACACCGACGGCGCTTTGCCGATCGACTACGCCGAGGTGACGATTGCGCGGACGATGTTCCGCAGCGGTGGCTCGGAGTACGCGATCAATGGCGAACCATGTCGACTCCTTGATGTTCAAGAACTGCTCTCCGACTCAGGTATCGGTCGCGAGATGCATGTCGTGGTCGGGCAGGGCCAGCTCGACTCCGTTTTGTCGGCCACACCTGAGGACCGAAGGGGCTTCATCGAGGAAGCAGCCGGCGTCCTCAAGCACCGCAAGCGCAAAGAGAAGGCATTGCGCAAGCTTGACGCGATGGAAGCCAACCTCGTCCGGCTCACCGACCTCACATCCGAGCTGCGGCGTCAGCTCAAGCCGCTCGGTCGGCAGGCGGAGGTCGCCAAGCGTGCCAGCGTGATTCAGGCTGATGTGCGCGATGCCAGGCTTCGCCTTCTGTCCGACGACCTCTCGGGATTCCGGTTGGCGCTGGAGCAGGAGGTCGCCGACGAGAACGCACTCCTGAAGCTGCGTGCCGAGGCCGAGGCGGCGCTCGCGTTATCGCAACAGCGCGAGATCGAACTCGAGGCAGCTGTGGCAGCGACGCTGCCCGCTCTTTCGAACGCGCAGGAAACCTGGTTTCGCCTCTCCGGACTCCGCGACCGATTCCGGGGGCTGGCCTCGCTGGCGACCGAACGACTGCGCTTCGCGGCTGACGTACCCACGCATCGCACCTCAGGTCGTGAGCCCGAGGACATGGAGCGGGAAGCGCGCGAGATCCGCGACCAGGAGACTGTGTTTGAGTCGACTGTGGCACAGGACCGCGTCATGCTCAGTGCAACTGAGCAGCACCGGCTGGAGGCTGAGCGTGCGCTAACCGCCGAAGAAGCGAAGATTGCCGATCAGCTCAGGGCGATCGCGGACCGCCGCGAGGGTATGGCACGGCTGGTTGGCAAGGTGGGCGCGGCGCGCACGACCGTCGAGGGCGCGGCGGCCGAACGAGAGCGCTTGAACGCGGCGATGGCCGAGGCCAATGAGCGCGCACGCACTGCCCAGCAGGATTTCACCAGTCTGGAGTCACAGATCGCTGGGCTCGATAAGGGCGAGGTCGACCTCGACAGTGAGTTCGAGGGTGCCACGCAAGCGCTCGCCCAGGCGCACGAGCGGGTTGCCGCTCTTCGTGAGGAAGAGCGTGCCGCTGAGCAGGAGCGGGTCGGACTGATCGCTCGGGTGGAAGCTCTGGAGATGGGCTTGGACCGCAAGGACGGTTCGGCGGCCTTGCTCGCCGCAACCGACACGCTGTCCGGCTTGCTGGGATCGGTTGCCGCCATCCTCACTATCGAGCCAGGAGCCGAAGCAGCTGTCGCGGCAGCCCTCGGTGCCGCAGCGGACGCCGTAGCGGTCGACTCGATCGACTCAGCCGTTGCCGCGCTCACCCGGCTCAAGCGCGACGACGGAGGACGTGCGGGGATCCTCGTTGGCGGGGGTGAGCGCTACGGCTCGGCCGGATGGCCATCCCTTCCCGGCTACGCCACCTACGCCGTCGATCTGGTCCAGGCCCCCGAACAGGTACGTCCCGCTCTGCGGCTGCTCCTGGAGCGGTTGGCTGTCGTCAATGGTCTGGGCGAAGCGCGGACGCTCGTTGCCGCTGAGCCGTCTGTCACCGCCGTCACGCGTGACGGTGATCTGCTTGGTGCCGCCTTCGCCCAGGGCGGCTCATCGCACGCACCGAGCCTCTTGGAGGTTCAGGCTGCCGTCGACGAGGCGAAGGAGCAGCTCGTCGCGACGACCCACCGCAGCGAACGGCTCCGGTTCTCACTCACCCAGAGCACGGCAGCCGAGCAGGACGCCCAGCAACGGGTGGACGGTGCGCTGGCCCGACTCCACGAGTCTGATGCGCGTCTGTCAGCGGTCGCCGAGCAGCTTGGACACCTGGGCTCGGCGGCACGCGCGGCAGCAGCAGAAGCCGACCGGCTGAAGACGGCCATCGCCTCAGCCGTGCAGCGACATGACGAGGCGCAGGCAACGCTCGCTGAGCTGGAGGGCCGCCGTGCTGCAGCTGAAGATGCGCCCGATGTCGGCGAGCCAGCCACCGAACTGCGCGGTCGGTGCGCCAGCGCGCTGATCGCCGCACGCGAAGCCGAGACCGAAGCCCGGCTGGCGGTGCGGACCGGCGAGGAGCGAGCCAGAGCCCTGCACGGACGCGCCGACCAGCTCGACCGTGCGGCCGAGGACGAGCGCACGGCACGCCAAGAAGCACTGCAGCTGGCCGAGCGAGCCGCCCGCGAGGCGGAGGTCGCCAGGGCAGTGCTTCGCGCGTGCGACATCGTCGGTAGCCGGCTGGATCGGTCCCTTCATCTGGCGGCTGACGCCCGCGCAGCAGCCGAGCACGGCAGGACCTTCCTGGAAGCAGAGCTTCTCGATGTTCGTTCACGTTCGCGGTCAATCGCCGGTGAGCTCGAGCAGCTGACCGACTCCGTCCACCGTGACGAAGTTGCCAGGACCGAACAGCGGCTGCGCATCGAGCAGATCGAGGCTCGGGCGATGGAAGAGTTCAGCGTCGATGTCGATTCGCTGATCGCCGAGTACGGCCCCGACCAGCTGATCCCACCGCTGCCGCTAGCTCCGGGCGAGGAAGAGCCAGACCCACCCCGAGAGCCGGTCCTCTTTGTGCGCGTCGAGCAGGAGAAGCGGCTCAAGGCCGCCGAGCGCAATCTGGCGATTCTCGGCAAGGTCAATCCGTTGGCGCTCGAGGAGTTCTCGGCCATGGAGGAGCGCCACCAGTTCCTCACCGAGCAGCTGGAGGACCTGAAGAAGACCAAGCGCGACCTGTACGAGATCGTTCGCGAGGTCGACCTGCGCGTCGAGCAAGTCTTCACCGAGGCCTACCACGACGTCGCGCGCGAGTTCGTCGGCGTCTTCGCCAGGCTCTTCCCCGGTGGCGAAGGGCAGCTCGCGCTCACCAACCCGTCGGACATGCTCGCGACTGGCGTCGACATCGAGGCGCGACCGCCAGGAAAGAAGATCAAACGGCTCTCACTACTCTCCGGTGGTGAGCGGTCGCTCACGGCGGTAGCCTTCCTCATCGCGCTCTTCAAAGCGAGGCCGAGCCCGTTCTATGTCCTCGACGAGGTGGAGGCCGCGCTCGACGACACCAACCTTGGCCGCCTCCTCGACATCTACGAGGAGCTCCGCGAGAACAGCCAACTGATCGTGATCACCCACCAGAAGCGCACCATGGAGGTGGCCGACGCGCTGTACGGCGTCTCCATGCGCGGCGACGGGGTGAGCGCGGTGATCAGCCAGCGACTCCGCGAGGCAGAGTCCGCGTGAGATCGGAGCCGGTGTCGGTAAGGCCGGAGTCGGTGGGCCGGTGCCGGTAGGGCCGGTGTCGGTAGGGCCGGTGTCGGTAGGGCCGGTGTCGGTAGGGCCGGTGTCGGTGGAGCTTGTCGAAGGGGCCCGTGCGAAGGGGTCGAGACACCGTTGAACCAGTCGGCCAGGTTGGGTTATCTGACGTTCGTCACGGTGGCGCTCGGGCTGTTCTCCGGGTTCGTCGTCGCCCTGATGGCTGCCCTCCTGGCGCGCGACGCCAGCGGCAACGCCGGTGTGGTGGGCGTCTTCGTCACCCCGCTCCCTGGGGTGGGGGGGGGGGGCCCGGGGGGGGGGGGGGGGGGGGGTGGGGGGGGGGGGGCAAAGTGGGGGGGGGGGGGGGGGGGGTGGGGGGGGGGCCGCGGGGGGGCGTCCCGGCCACCGCGCCCCCCCACAATATTCGGGGGGGGCGCGCGGCGGCCCCCCGCCCCCCCCCGCGGCCGACTGGCCCAGCCG